>CADBXL010000011.1 GCA_902798615.1 uncultured Bacteroidales bacterium
GAATGATTGTTCTGAGGCTCTTTTTTGTTTTCCACCAGAAGACAGGATAGTCAATAATCTCGAACGCAAAGGCACAGGGCGCGAAGATTATTAGTTATATGAGTCTGTATTTCCTTTTTTCATGATATAATTTGGTGGTCTAAGATTTTTTGTATATTTTTGCAGCAGAATATTGAAAATTAATTATTAACCCTTAAAGTCAAATTAATAAGAAACAGAAAGTACATTTTAGAATAAAATCAGACGAGCGGTATCGCTTTCCCCATGCTGATGATAGTCTCAGACATTCTCAGCAAATAGTAAATCACTAATTCTATTAACTTGGGTGAGCAACTACCAATTCTCTCGAAATAAAATATAACATAGAGCTTTTGCTCTTGTTCTCTATCCGACGAAACCGCCAATTTCAAACGCGAGAACAAGAATGCGAAAAGTTCCATGTCCGTTTAGGACGTGGACTTTTACCGTATTACTTGTCAGCGTTGCGGTGCTTGGCGGTACCTGTTGGATAGGACGAGGATTTCGGAAGGTCTGCGCCCTTTTTATTTTTCTCTACTATGAAAAAGGTTTTTACACTTATTCTGTTAAGCATGATTGCCTTCAATACAATTCATGCGGAGATTACATGGACTTTATCTAATGATGGCACCTTAACTATATCAGGAGGATATATGGATTACTATGGTCCAGATAATGCACCTTGGTATTTCAAACGCGACAGAATCAAAAAAGTTGTGATAGAAAAGGGAGTGACAAGCATAGGAGAATATGCATTCTGGAACTGCAAAACTCTCACATCAATCTATATCCCAGAATCTGTTATAAAAATTGGTGATCATGCTTTTGATTATTGCTCAAGTCTCACCTCTATTACTATCCCAAGTTCTGTGACGAGTATTGGAAAATATGTATTTCAGGATTGTCCAGCTCTAACTACTGCCACTATTGGTATGGGACTGACAAATATTCAAGGTGTATTCTCAGGTTGTTCCAATCTAAAAACAATTGTAATCCTTGATGGTGAAACGAGTATAAAGAGTGGTTTTTTCAGTGGCTGTAAAGGTTTCACCTCAATTACCATTCCTAACTCTGTGACAAGTATTGGAGATGCTGCTTTCTATGGTTGCTCAGGTCTCGCATCAATCACCATCCCCAACTCTGTGACGAGTATTGGAAATTATGCTTTCAAGGGTTGTACAAGTCTCACCTCAATTGCAATCCCCCACTCTGTAACGAGCATTGGGTATGAAGTTTTTAGCAATAGTGGTCTTACCTCAATCACCATCCCAAACTCTGTGACAAGTATCGGAAGTTATGCTTTCCATGACTGTGCAGGTCTTACCTCAGTCACCATCCCAAACTCTGTGACAAGTATCGGAAATTATGCTTTCCGTGACTGTGCAGGTCTTACCTCAATCACCATCCCAAACTCTGTGACAAGTATTGGAGATTATGCTTTCCAAGGTTGCTCAGGTCTCACATCAGTCACCATCCCCAGCTCTTTAACGACTATTAACAGTTTTACTTTCGAGGGCTGCTCAAGTCTCGCATCTGTCACTATCCCCAACTCTGTGACAACTATTAAAAGTTTTGCTTTTGGTAATTGCTCAGGTCTCACCTCAATAACGATACCAAACTCTGTGTCGAGTATTGATGGTGCTTTCTCTGGTTGCACAAGTCTCACCTCTATTACAATCCCTAACTCTGTGATGAGTATAGGAAGTTATACATTCCGGAATTGCTCAGCCCTCACCTCAATCAATATTCCTGAGTCTGTGACGAGTATTGGAAAGGAGGCTTTCAGCAATTGCTCTGGTCTTATTTCAATCACTATCCCTAATTCTGTAAAGAGTCTTGGAGATAACGTTTTCCAGAATTGTTTAAATCTCACATCAATCACCATCCCAAACTCTGTGACAAGTATTGGAGATTATGCATTTAATGGTTGCTCAGGTCTTACTTCAATCACTATCCCAAATTCTGTGACGAGTATTGGGAACAAAGCTTTTGATGGCTGCTCTGGGCTTACCTCTGTTTCTATAGGTAACTCTGTGACAAGTATTGGAGATTATGCATTTAATGGTTGCTCAGGCCTTACCTCAATCACGATTCCAAATTCGGTGACGAAAATTGGAATCAGAACTTTCGATGGCTGCTCAATCACTTCTGTAATTATAGGAATGAAAGAAATTGGAGAAACATTCAAAGGCTGGAAACAACTTACCTCCGTTACTATTCAAGATGGTGTAGTGAATATTGGCAAATCGGCATTCTCTGATTGTTCTGGCCTTACCTCTGTTACTATTCAAGATGGTGTAGTGAATATTGGCGAATCGGCATTCTCTAATTGCTCTAAGCTTACCTCAATTACGATCCCAAATTCTGTGACGAGTATTGGATACAAAGCTTTCGATAAATGTTCTGGACTCACATCAGTCTCTATAGGAAACTCTGTGACAAGTATTGGAGGTTATGCTTTCTCTGGTTGTTATGGTATTACCTCTATCACTATTCCCGAGTCTGTAAAGAATATAGGTGGATATGCTTTCTATGGTTGTGGGGTTACCTCTATCACTATTCCAAAATCAGTGGGGAGCATTGGAGCTTCTGCTTTCTATGGTTGCCCAATCACGTCTGTAACTATAGGTATGAGAAATATCAACGACACATTCAAAGGTCGTAAAGAACTAACCTCCATTACTCTTCTTGATGGTGTGGTGAATATTGGAAAATCAGCTTTTGAGAATTGTTCAGGTATCACTTCCATCATTATTCCTAACACTGTGAAAAGTATTGGAGAAAAAGCCTTTCAAAATTGCTCAGGTATCACTTCTATTTGCATCCCAAACTCTGTAGAAAGTGTAGGGAACTCTGCTTTCTCTGGTTGTCCTATCACTTCTGCAACGATAGGCATGAAAAATGTAGGAAATACATTCAAGGATTTTCCAAGTCTTGCCTCAGTCACTCTTCTTGATGGTGTTGAGAGTATAGGAGATGACGCTTTCCAAAATTGTACAAATCTTACTTCTATAACCATTCCAAACTCTGTGATGAGTATTGGAGAGATGGCTTTTGAAGGAACACCATGGTACGCCAATCAACAAGGGGACTTAGTATATGCAGGACTTGTTCTTTATAAATATAGAGGTTCTATGCCTGCAAACACAAAAATGGTTATTAAGGAAGGAACAAAAGGAATAGCCGCATCTGCTTTCTCTAATTGTTCAGGTCTTACTTCTATCACTATCCCTAACACTGTGACAAATATTGGGGAAAAGGCTTTTTACGAGTGTAACTCCTTGACTTTTGTTAATATACCTAATAATGTGACTAGTATTGGAGCAAATGCATTTTATAATTGCTGTTCTCTTACTTCCATTTTCATTCCTAATAGTGTGACAAGCATAGAGGAAGGCGCTTTTTATTGGTGCAGTTCCATTACTTCTATTTCTATTCCTAATAGTGTAAAAAATATTGGAAATAATGCGTTTTATGGTTGTGACGATTTGAGGGATATAACTATCAATGTCAACAAAGAACTGGAAATTGGGAATTCTGCATTTTACAGTTCTGTATCAAAAATAGAAAATATAGCAATGTTTGGCATGACGTTGCCTGTTAGTACGGGAAGTAATTTTGTGAGTGAAAGAATTTTTCAACAAGCAACACTTTCCGTGCCATTAGCTCTTTATAGTAAATATCGTTCTACAAGTCCTTGGCAAAGATTCAGCAAGATAGAAAAGAACAAATCAGTAATATATCTAAGAGATGATGAATCATATACAAGCAATGAACAAAATGATATAGAGGAAATATCATATACACGTATTTTCAGCACCACGTCATGGGAGGCTCTTTATATACCGTTCTCTATAAGCTATGATGACTGGAAGGATGATTTCGAACTTGCCTATATAAAGGACATTCGACAGATTGACGATAATAGTGACAATGTTATTGACAGGACTATAATGGATATTGTAATGATAGAAAATGGTGAGATTGCTCCCAATACCCCTTATCTCATTAGGGCAAAGAGCATAGGCAATAAAACATTTACCGTAAACAATGCTCCACTCTCAAAGTCGGAAGAGAATAGTATGGATTGCTCTACCACCATAGCAAAGTTCACCTTCACGGGTACTTATAACCCTATCTCAACAGGAACCTTGAAGGCAAATGATTATTATGTTATGGCTGACGGTTCTCTTAAAAAAGCAGATGATGCAAGTGAACTTTTGCCATATCGTTGGTATATGAAAGCAGAATCACGTAATTCTTCATATAACATAAGCAATCTTGCAAAGACGATTACGGTCAATGTTATAGATGAAGATGCTACTGGTGTTAGAGATTTACGGACAGCAAATGATAGTTCTGCAATTTATGATTTGAACGGCAGATTGGTAAATGAAAAGTATCTAAAGTCAGGCTTGTATATCAGGAACGGAAAGAAGATTTTAGTGAAATAATTGATAGAGAAACAATATCTTAAAACTTAAGGGGCGCTCTCAAATCGAGGGTGCTCCTTTTGTAATACCTTTCGATAGACAAAATAAAAAATCAAAGAATTTGAAGAGGGGGGTGCACTTTTCGTATTTTAACGCATTTTCCTTCTGATTATCAATATGTTAGACAGAGTGCACCTCCCCTCAAAACCTATTATGCTTCTTAGGGGGAGGTGCACTCGTTATTTTCAGTTGATTATCAATGTGTTATACATAAAAAGAGGTAAAAGTGCACCCCCCTATAAAAACTTTCACGAAAAAATACACTTGTAATCCAAACATCGCAAAATCTGCCTTTGCATTTTTTAGAATTAAACGCCAAACACGTACATGGTGGCTAACAACGCTTTGAAAAAAAGAATTTTCACATAACTCTGAAACTCGTCACCCTCAACGCTGCAAGTAATTGTGACTCTTTTGGTTACAGAGGTGATTCATTTTAAAGCACTCGTCACCCACTCATCACCAGAATCTTTGTATCTTGTTGAGTATGTGGAGAATATACACGCAAATCACTCGTCACCACTTATCAATGTACTTAGGGTGACGAGTGGATTTGCTATGTAACTTGTTATATATCAAGATGATACATGCGCATGGGTGATGAGTGGGTGACGAGTGAAGTGAAATGAATCACCGCTACAACTCTCTGACACAGAAAACTTTATGACGCTATGGGTGACGAGTTGCAGAGTTGTATGAAAATTCTTTTTTTTGAGGTTGATTCTATTTTGCCTTTACTGCAAGTCCCAAGTAATTCCTATGTGATTCCCTTGTAAGTCCCATTTTTCTCCCATTATAGGGAACGGACTTGGAACGGATTTACAACGGACTTGGAACGGAGGTGAAGCGAAGGGAGGACGAATAGGCTTGAAAAACAAAAAAGAGATACTCGAAAGTATCTCTTTTTGCGCTCCAGGATGGGCTTGAACCAACGACCCCATGATTAACAGTCATGTGCTCTAACCAACTGAGCTACTGAAGCAGTTTTATGTTGCAATCAGCGTTATTTCTTAATTGCGATGCAAAGGTACAACGATTTTCTGAAACTACCAAACTTTTTTCAAGAAATTTGAAAAAAAAGTTGAAAAAAGTCTATTTTTTGCGGTTTTGTATTCTATCTCCGGGTAGTTATATGTTATTGTAGGTGTTTCTTGCCGCTTTTGATCATTAATCCATTAAAACTATCATTTATGATGCGAATATATGCTTCGTGCAATTGGATTTTAGGGATAGTTAGTCTTAAATGTAAGTTAAATTATTGGTAAAGTTAGTTTTTTTTCGTGAATTTTAGTACCTTTGTAGCAATTTTTGAAAAATAGACAATGAAGAAAATATTAACCATCATAATTCTGGCTGTCAGCCTCTCGGCTCCTGCACAGAAGAACCATAACTACGATGTAGCTCGTAACCTTGAGATTTTCTCTGCAATATACAAGAATCTCAACATGATGTATGTTGATACGTTGGACGCGTCAGAGGTTGTCGGTACTGGCATAAAGGCCATGCTCAGGTCTCTTGACCCATATACAGAATACTATGCATCTGATGAAGTGAAGAACCTTAAGCAGATGCTGACGGGTAAGTATGCGGGTATAGGTGCTATTGTGAGGAAGAATCTTAAAACTGGTAACGTATGTATTGACGAGCCTTATTTCGGTATGCCAGCTCAGGAGGTAGGTCTTAGAAAAGGAGATGAGATTATCTCTATCGACGATTCTACTATGGTTGGCAAGGATGTAAGCTATGTGTCAAGCCATTTGCGTGGTGATGCCGGTTCAACGTTCCTCTTGGTTTACAAGCGCCCTGGAGAGAAGAAGGAGTCTAAGGTAAAGGTAAAGCGCAGAGCGATTCAGTTGCCTTCCGTACCTTATTATGGTATGCTTGACGAGAATGTGGGTTATATAGCCTTGAATCAGTTTACAGAGGGTTGCTCTCAGGATGTTCGTCGTGCGTTTATCGAGCTTCGTCAACAGGGAATGAAAGGCTTTGTGTTCGACCTTAGAAACAACGGTGGTGGTTCTCTTCAGGAGGCAATAAAGATAGTTAATATGTTTGTGCCAAAGGGCATAACCTTGGTAACTACCAAAGGTAAGATGAAGAAGGTGAACCATTCATATAAGACAGACGCTCAGCCAATAGATACTGTTATGCCTGTTGTCGTTATGGTGAATGGAAATACCGCTTCTGCAAGTGAGATTACTGCCGGTTCTTTGCAGGACCTTGACAGAGCTGTAGTCTTCGGAACACGTACCTATGGCAAGGGACTCGTGCAGGTTCCTATGGATCTGCCTCACAATACGAGTATGAAACTGACCACTTCAAAATACTATATTCCAAGTGGCCGTTGCATTCAGGCAATCAACTACAAGCATACAGGTGGTGGCTACAAAGAGCATATCCCAGATTCTCTGACTCATGTCTTCCATACGGCTAATGGTCGTGAGGTGAGAGATGGCGGAGGCATTAAGCCTGATGTTGAGTTCAAGGGCGACACAATTCCTAATATCGCTGTTTATCTTGCAAGCTCAGGCCTCGACTCTACGGAGGTGATGTTCAATTGGGTTGTAGATTATATAATGAAGCATGACTCTATAGCAAAGCCAGAGGAATTCAGGCTCTCAGAGAGTGAATGGAAAGATTTCTCAAAGGCAGTAGTTGATGCCGGCTTCAAATACGACCGTGAAACCGTAAAGATCTATGATGAACTTATCAAGGTTGCCAAGATGGAAGGCTATTATGATGATAACAAAGAAGAGTTTGAAGCCTTGAAGGCTAAGCTCAGCCATAATCTTTCACGAGAGCTGGAGAAAAACGAAAGGCAGATCCGTCGGGTACTTGAGGCGGACATAATAACAGCTTACTATTATCAGAAAGGAGCTATAGCCTATCAGAATGGCTATGACAAGCAGATACAGGAGGCAAAGCGACTCGTCATGTCGGACGATTATCTGAAGAGTATAACGAAATAGAAACAGCTAAAATATATAGATGGGTTCACTTCAAAAAAAGAAGTGAACCCATCTTGTTTTTTATTCTAAAGGTTCGATAATCGGTTTATCGCCTGTCTGTTTTATCCTTATGGAATATTCCGTAGGTGTTATCGTTTTTCCTTCATACTCAATATTTTTGATAAAGATGGAGTTTCCGCCAATAAAGTCAGGCTTATTCAAAGATGAGAAATCAAAATTGACGGACAGAATGATTTGCTTTCCGTTTATTTCCATCAGCAGATCCGTCTTACCATATCCTGTGGTTTTGTCGGCGTTGAAAATCATGCATTTCCTATCAGGCAAATCGACGGAAAGCCGAACAATTTTTCTTTCCTTGTAACTCACAATTTCAAGGTTCGCTTTCTTTTTTGATACTTGTCCTACAACAGACAACTTGTTTTCTTCCAAGAGCTTGTCGTAATCTATGACCTTGCCGTTTCCGTCAACAATCTCCATGTATAGCGAATTTAAGATGGCAGAAGCATACATAGGCTCATATTCCTCATCATCGTCTTTAGAACATGAGGTGAATGTGGTGAGAACTAATAGTAAACAGACGAATAGATTTGCGATCTTCATAATTTGTAATGTTTTTGATTGTTGATGTTGAAAATCATCTTCCCTTAGAAAAATGCCGTTATGCCCAAGGTTAAAGATATTTCTAACTATAGAATGCAAAAACAATACGAATCTTGCATGAATGAAGCGATGATTTTGTCTTTTTAAGAAATGTGTGGTAACATAAATGAATGGAAAACTGTGATAATAGTACCTGTGGCGGCGATTATCATCTGCATTATTATGCAATAGCGCACATCCCTTGTCTTTGTATAAAGTTGATATAAAATAATACCACTTATAATATAGAATAAAGCATCAAACACCACGCTACCCAAATTCAGTTCTACTGCAGATAGTAGATAGAGATGTTTCATTACATAATACATTATGACAGAGGTTATACATATGGTTCTTGGCTGGAAATTATACTTTTCAAGGAATGTGATAGTCCAATGGCGGTAGAACAGTTCGGTAATGGTAGAGAAAACAACAATAGCAATCAGTTCTGATATGATAAGATCTGTTATGTTACGAGAATCCCAGTATGGTAAATGCGAGAATATCATAGTGTAGGATATCTTCAGTACCCCCAAGGCAAGTGCTATATAGAAGAACTTGTCAATTTTGTAATTGAATTTGCCATTCGTGCAATCTTTACCTGTTTTAATCACTTTAAACAAGAAGAATATAAAGATTACTTGTGCTAAAGCTGCAAAAAGGTAATTTATTGATGTGAAAAACTCATTTAAAGGAGAGACGGGGTCAAATAGTCCATTACCAGAAAGCAGATAGATTGGTACGAACTGAATGACTCCAACAAAGATATAAAAAGCGATTGCAACAGCAATAAGTATGATTATGGCTTTTGTCTTTTCTGTCATAGCTTTGATAATTTGTGGGTGGTTTTATTTATTGGTCGCAAAAGTAATAAAAAAGTTCTAATAATGCAATTTTTTCCTTTCTTTTCATTTTTTGTTCCTTACTTTCAAAGAAGAAACAAGGTAGAAAATCCGAGGTTGCTCCATCACTGGTCCATCGCTGCTCCATCGATTGTCCATCGAAACGATGGAGTATCGATGGACTAACGATGGAGTATCGATGGAGTATCTTCGGAGGAAGAGCGAAGACGGATGCCGGGAATGATGGGGGATTTTTCGTGCTATGTCCGACAAAAATCTGCGCGCTATACCTGAAATTGGAAGGCTTGAACGGGAGAAATAATGCAGTATTAACGTGAAATAACATTGATTGGTAAGATTTAGGATTATTTTATGAAGTTTATTTTACGTAAGACAAATTTTTTTGTACCTTTGTGGCGTTTAAATAACATAAAACGTATATTATGGTATTATGAAAAAGATTTTTATAACAATGGCGCTTGCTGTCACTATGCTGACGGGAGCGCAGAATTTATGGGCGCAGGACGTGATAACACCAGAGCAGCAGGCTCTGATGGGGCAACAGACTGTGACCGAGCAACAGACTAAAATACAGGCAGAGGCAGAGAAACAGGCTGCTGAAGCAGAGAAGAAGGCATTAGAAGCGCAGAAGAAGGCAGAAAAACAAGCTGCCGAGGCTGAGAAGAAGGCATTAGAGGCGCAGAAAAAAGCTGAGAAACAGGCCGCAGAAGCTGAAAAGAAAGCATTAGACGCCCAGAAGGAGGCAGAGAAGAAGGCTAAGGCTGCTGAGAAGGCTGCTGCTAAAGCAGAGAAAGAAAAGAAGGCTGAGGAAAAAAAGATGCTGAAGAAGCAGAAGGAGGCTGAGAGGCAGAAGAAACTGGCTGACAATGCAAAGAAAGCTCAGGATAAAGCTAAGGCTGCACAAGAGAAAGCTCAGAAGGCTATTGATAAAGCAGCTCAGAATCCAGATGACCTGAAACTTCAGGCAAAGTCGATAAAGGCTCAGATGGCAGCTCAAAAGGCAGTAGAGAAGGCTGAAAAGGCTGCTAAGAAAGTGAAATAAGATTTATGGGGGCAAAGGTGCATTATAGGGAACATTTCCTGCGTGCGGCTTTGCTCCTTTCTTTTTGCTCCTTTTATATAAAAAAGCGAGGTGGGGTTACTTGAAAATCTCTCTCAGTACTTCAAGACTTTTGAGTTCCTTGAATCCTGGGATATGAAAACCGTAGAAACGCATCATAACGTTGATGATACGGTTTCTCTCAGAGTGTGAGAGACGGAAAAGGTGCATATTCTCAGGTGTCATCCTCATCAGATTGATAAAGTCGTGTGTTTCCGAAGGCTTGAGGAAATCTCTATGACAAGGAGCCTCTCCTGTGAATTGTCCGGCACGTAGGTCGAAATACGAATGTTCTGTGAACTCCTCAAGGTTAGGGTAGAAGCCAAGGAATCGCGATACCTTAATCATAAACATAAGGTGGAAGTTGGCAGGAGCCGAAACGGATGTATCGTACCACTTGAGACTGTTCTCGATAAAATCGTATAGGAGATAGTCCGTTTGTTCTGCTCGGGTGGAGAGGCAGAGGAACTCGGCAATAAAGAATGAAACGGAGAGTTTTACTGCATGGAAGGGGATGCTGGAGTAAGGCTCGACAATATGCGCTTCCTTAACCATAGGAAGATTGTTAGCCGAACGGCTTTCGTAGTAAACGTCGAGAATGTTGAGAATCTGGAAAATCTGACGCTTAGTCTTGCCCTTTCCCGTTTTGGGCATTCGCCATACAACGCTAAGCCTGCCAACTTCTCTGGTAAGCAGGTCAACAATGAGACTGTGGTCGCCATATTTCACAGTTCTGAGTACTATGCAACGCGTTTTTTCCAGCATAACAAGCACAAAAGTACGAAAATTCAGCCGATTACAAAAGTTTTTTGCAAAAAAATTTGGAGAATAGATAAAAAAGGCGTACCTTTGCACCCGCAATTGGCAAAAACATGGATTATGCGATGTTAATTGCTTTCGATATGGTCCCTTCGTCTATCGGTTAGGACGAGAGATTTTCATTCTCTAAAGAGGAGTTCGACTCTCCTAGGGACTACAAACCAATCCGTCATCTCGTGTGATTTCGATAAAATATGGTGACGGTGGATTTCGTAAGAAGTCCGTTAGGGCAGTTTTGACAGGCGCAAGACCCATGACTGGTTAATTTAATTTTCAACAATCAAATTAAAAGATTAAAAAACAAAATGGCAAATCACAAGTCATCTGTAAAGAGAATTCGTCAGACTAAGACAAAGACTCTTCACAACAAGTACTACGCTAAGACAATGCGTAATGCAGTTCGCAAGTTCCGTTCAACAACAGACAAGGAAGAGTGTGTAAAGCAGCTTCCAGTTATCCAGAAGATGCTCGATAAGCTTGCAAAGCGTAACATCATCCACAAGAACAAGGCAGCTAACATCAAGTCAAGTCTTGCTCTTCATGTAAACAAGCTTGGTTAAGCACTTCCAGATAGCCCTGTTCAAGGGCTTTCTTTGTGTTTGTATATACACATGATTGTTTCCATAATAAATTTAAGTTAGAGGCTGCAGCCCGCCGAGGGTAGCAGCCTCTTATATTTTTGCGTTATTTTATCAGGAAAATTCATTCCTATACGTGTACGCGCGCGAAATTTCTCCGATTTTTTTGGAATTATTCATTTTTTTTTGTACCTTTGCAAAGAAATAATATCGAAAATCAAGAAATGGAAGAAATACAAAATCAGGAAAGTAACTACACCGGCAGTAGTATTCAAGTCCTTGAAGGACTTGAGGCTGTGCGTAAGCGTCCGGCAATGTACATCGGTGATATTTCAGAAAAGGGTCTTCACCATCTCGTAAACGAGACAGTTGATAACTCTATTGATGAAGCAATGGCGGGCTATTGTACCGACATCGAGGTTACAATCAACGAGGACAATTCTATTACTGTTCAGGACAACGGACGTGGTATTCCGGTTGACGAGCACCCAAAGATGCATAAATCGGCTCTTGAGGTCGTAATGACTGTGCTTCATGCAGGTGGTAAGTTCGACAAGGGTTCTTACAAAGTGTCTGGCGGTCTTCACGGTGTAGGTGTAAGTTGTGTGAACGCGCTTTCTACTCACATGCTTTCACAGGTTTTCCGTGATGGCAAGATATATCAGCAGGAATATGAGAAGGGTAAGCCTCTCTATGACGTTAAGATTGTGGGTGAGACAGACAAGCGCGGTACACGTCAGCAGTTCTGGCCTGATGGAAGTATCTTTACAACCACGACATACAAGTATGATATCATTGCTCGTCGTATGCGTGAGCTTGCATTCCTGAATGCCGGTATCAAAATTATACTTACCGATATGCGTCCGGAAGCAGATGAGGATGGCAATATCCCAGAGGACTGGAAGCCAAAGACAGAGGTGTTCCACGCTCAGGATGGTTTGAAGGAGTTTGTGCGCTACGTTGACCGCCATCGTACACATCTTTTTGATGATGTCATCTATCTGAAGACTGAGAAGGCAGGTGTTCCTATTGAGGTTGCCATTATGTACAACACCGATTATTCAGAGAACATCCACTCTTATGTCAACAATATCAACACTATTGAGGGTGGTACTCACTTGCAGGGCTTCCGTACGGCTCTTACACGTACTCTGAAGACATACGCTGACAATGATCCTACTCTCTCAAAGCAGATTGAGAAGGCCAAGATAGAGATTTCCGGTGAAGACTTCCGTGAAGGTATCACAGCCGTTATTTCGGTAAAGGTTGCAGAGCCTCAGTTCGAGGGTCAGACAAAGACAAAGCTAGGAAACTCAGAAGTTGCAGGTGCTGTTCAGCAGGCAGTAGGCGAGGCTCTCTCTAATTATCTGGAAGAGCATCCTAACGAGGCAAAGAAGATATGCGAAAAGGTTATCCTTGCAGCAACCGCTCGTATTGCAGCACGTAAGGCTCGTGAGAACGTACAGCGTAAGAATCCTATGACAGGTGGCGGTCTTCCTGGTAAATTGGCTGACTGCTCTTGCCGTGATCCAAAGCAGACTGAGATATTCCTCGTCGAGGGTGATTCGGCTGGTGGTTCTGCAAAGCAGGGACGTGACCGTAACACTCAGGCTATCCTTCCACTTCGTGGTAAGATCCTTAACGTGGAGAAGGTGCAATGGCACAAGGTGTTTGAGTCAGAGTCTGTTAACATCATCCTTCAGGCTATCGGTGTACGCTTCGGTATTGACGGTTCTGATACCAAGGAGGCAAACATCGAGAAGTTGCGTTACGATAAGATCATCATCATGACCGATGCTGATGTCGATGGTTCTCACATCGACACACTTATAATGACTCTCTTCTTCCGCTTCATGCCACAGGTGATTCAGGAAGGACACCTCTACATCGCTACTCCGCCACTCTACCAGTGCTCTTACAAGAATGTGAAGGAGTATTGCTACACAGAAGAGGATCGTCTTCGTTTCATCGACACATATTGTCAGGGCAATGCGGACGACACAAAGTTGCATACCCAGCGATACAAAGGTCTTGGTGAGATGAATCCAGAGCAGCTTTGGGATACGACTATGAATCCGGAGTCACGTCTGCTGAAGCAGGTAACAATACAAAATGCCGCTGAAGCTGATGAGATATTCTCAATGTTGATGGGTGATGATGTAGAGCCACGTCGCCAGTTCATCGAAGAAAACGCTACATACGCCAATATTGACGCATAAAATAATAGAATGCAGAGCAAAAGGTATATATGGTTCCTGACTTTAGTCCTTGTAGTGGCTTCCTCTGTAAGGACTTGGGCGGGAACATACCTTTTACATCCATCTGCATTCCCGCAGGAACAGGTGTGGTTTCTGTGTCCGTTTGTGAGTAATGACACCTCTGACAGGATATATCTGAGACTCTCCACAACAGGTTATGTTCTTCCTTATATCAATGGAAGGATAGCTATTAGGTCTTCTATCTGGCCTTCAAGACCGATGAATAAGGAAGGAGTGGCAGAATGTGTGATTGATGTTACCAGACTTGTGAAAAGCGGGAATAATGTTATCGCGCTATGGTATGCGCCGGTAGTAGGCTCAAAACAAGTGCCTAAGGGGATGGTTTCGGCAGAAATCTATGTTCAGCACAAGAAACGCTGCGAGGTGTTGTGTGATAGCCGATCAAAGTGGATGTGCCATCTCGCTCCTGCCATCTCAAACTTCAATGGTGAAGACTATGACGCAACATATCCATATAATAGCACCTGGAAAACAACACAAGATTTCGGCATAGACTGGATTCCTGCAGCAGTTGTAAAGCCCATGACTAATTATCCGATAATTCCAGACAGATCCTTAAGACCTTGTAGGACTGTCGTACCAGAAAGACAGGTAATTACAGACACCTCGGCAACTTTCTATCTTCCGCAAACATTAAGCGGACAGCTAAGGGTGACGCTTCGTGGTGTAAAGAAAGGTGATGTGATTCGTATCAACGGCATGAAATACAAATGTCGTGGGGGATATGACGAGCAGTTTTTTACGAGATTTTCAATAATAACTGCTAATAGGATAGAGATAAGTCCGGAAGAAGGCAAACCAATGCCGACTTCAATGAATATAGAACTAATACAACTAATTGAAAAATAATAGCATTTATGAACAAAATTGAAACCGTAAGCCTTGATCGTCTTAGGGAAAGCCATGAAATTCCAAGTATAGGAGATGATCTCCTTCTCTTTGAGGATATACAAATGCTTCCTCAATTGGATGAACCAAGACGCATGAACTGCATCATAATCGGTGTTTGTACCTATGGAGAGGGTGGCTATACTCTTAATGAGAATAAGTACTCTATCAAGCCAGGTGATGCTCTGATTTTGACAGAAGGCCAGATTGTGAATGAAATCTGGATGAGTGAAAACAGCCAGGGACATGCAATGCTCATTTCAAGAAGTTTCATTGATGAAATCTTCAAGGAATTACACGATATGAGCAGTCTGTTCTTGCTTGCAAGGGAACATCCTATTTTCCCGCTCAACAACACTGAGATCTGCAAGTTGAAAGAGTATGTAAAGATTATCAAGGAGAGACTTGTCTTTGGTGATTACAATTACAGAAAAGAGGTTGTAAGACTTCTTCTCGTTGCCATGATCTATGACATCGGAACAGCTATTATGCGAGTGATGGAGAAAGAAGGTAAGGAGCCTGTAAACAGCTCAAAGGCCAAAAGGTGCTTCGTCCAATTCATACAGCTTGTTGAGCAGAACTTCAGGAAGGAAAGGAGGGTTAGCTGGTATGCAAATCAGATGGGACTTACTCCTAAGTATCTCTCTGAGATTATAAGTTCTACAAGTAAGCGCACTCCTAACGATTGGATTGACAAATATGTTACGACTGAAATCCGTAATCAGCTTAGCAATACCAATAAGAAGATAAGTGAGATAGCTGAGGATCTCAATTTCCCAAGCCAGTCGTTCCTTGGTAAGTATTTCCGCGAAAACGTGGGTATGAGTCCTTCTGAATATAGAAAGAAGAAATAACTCTATATTGCTTCCCAAGATTCCTTGTAGAAGTATATGTTTATGCCTATCCTGCCTTTTGTGATATAATTGAGGCGGGATAGGCATAAGTGTTTCTGTATTTTTAGAAATTATACCCGTTCTTGTGATTCCATATCTTTGAGCATGATACGAGTGTCTTCTATGATTTTTTTCAGTTCCTCTACGGTGTCGGCTCTTAGCATAGCAATTCTTGTCTGGCGGAAGTCTGGAATGCCTTTGAACAAGGGACTTGCTGCGAGATGTCGTCTGGTATGTAGGATTCCACGTTTCTCGTCAAGACGTTCTACGTTGATATGGAGCTGTTCAAGCAGAGTGTCTATCTTTTCATCAAGCGTCAGTGGAGTGGGAGAGAAGAGCCAGGGACAACCAAACGTAGCTCTTCCTATCATTACAGCATCTACGCCGTAAGTGTCAAATGCTTTGTTGGCATCTTCAATGGATTTTATATCTCCATTGCCGATGATAGGAATCTGGATGCGCGGATTGTTCTTTACTTCACCAATAAGAGTCCAGTCGGCATCGCCAGTGTACATTTGAGCGCGTGTTCTGCCGTGAATGGTTAGAGCCTTAATACCACAGTTCTGAAGGGCTTCTGCAAGGTCTATAATCTGTGCTCTTCCGCTATTAGGATTTAACCTTGAAGAGGTGAGGTCCTCACTATTCCAGCCAAGTCTTGTCTTTACGGTTACAGGTGTCTTTACTGCATCTACAACTTGCTTTGTGATATCAAGGAGTTTCGGAAGGTTTTGCAGCATACCTGCACCGGCTCCTTTTCCTGCCACTTTCTTTACAGGACAGCCGAAATTGAGATCTATTACATCGGGATGTGCCTGATCTTCTACAATCTTTGCAGCTTCTACCACGGCTTCTGTGTCACGGCCATAGATTTGTATTCCTACAGGTCTTTCTTCGTCTGCTATGTTCAGTTTGTTTACGGTGCTTTTTATGGAGCGTATGAGTGCTTCTGCGCTGACGAATTCGGTATATACCATCTGTGCTCCAAAACGCTTGCAAAGCATTCTGAAACCGATGTCTGTAACGTCCTCCATTGGGGCGAGGAATAACGGTCTGTCTGGGAATTGAATGTTACCTATTTTCATTTGTATGCAAAAGTAATGCTTTTTCCTTACAATACCAAATTATACATAGAAAATCCGCCTATAGAATCATCAAAATTCTACAGGCGGAAGTTGTATTTGCTAATGTATGAAGGATGTCTTTATTTTGCAACAGAAACGCATACGCGGTTGAGGTCGGCTTCTGGAAGTATATCGCATGTTGCGCCACCTGCAGCTGTTGAGATGCGGTCTGCATCAATTCCGTACTTCTCTGTCAGCATCTTGGCAACAGCCTTTGCGCGCTCTTCTGAGAGTTTCTGGTTCAGTTCTGGCTTGCCCTCTGGAGACGCATAGCCAGTGATTGTAACCTTTGTCTCCTTGTTTGATTTCATGTAGTCGGCGATAGCCTTTACGTTGAGTGTCTGATGCCTGCTGATTGTAGTCTTGCCACAGTCGAAGAATACAAACGGAAGAACAGCAATTTTCTCTACTACCTTCTTCTCTACCTCTACGGTCTTTGTTACCACCTTTGGCTTGCGGCTTCTTAGTTCCAGATTTTCTGCACGCAGTTTGTTGATTTCATCGTTGAGAGCGGCAATCTGGGCAGAATTGTCCTCCTTTATGACAACGGGCTTTGCGTCAGGAAGGACGAGTGAGAGACCGAACAGAATAGATGTGTACCAATCATGTGTTCCTGCTTTCAAACGACCGTTGAACTGGTCGTTGGTATTGTCTGCGCGATACTCAAGGTTGAGGGCGAGATTGCGGTTGATACGCCAGTCTGCCATACCTCCAAGTCGCACATTCGGAGAGAAGTGCGAAGAGTTTGTTGTTTGCGTTGCAGACCAGTTGGCTCCGACACCTGCTATGATGTAAAAGTTTACTGGGCGTGATACGTATGAGAAGCAGTTGAGAAGGTTGAGCATTGCATCTACTGATCCTGTTACGAATTTGAATGTTGTCTTCTTGCCGGTATTTTCGCTGAATACCTTGGAGTTACAACCCTCGATACTCAGACGTGCAGATGCAAGAGGGGTAATATTTCGTCCAATATTGAGACTGAAAACTGGTGATATGAGTCTGCCCATACCAGGGGTGTTAGGTAGTTGGATGCCTCCCTGCAAGTTTACAAACCAGTCAGGATTGAATTCTGAAGCTGCTTTTTCCTTAGCCTTATTCTTGTTGGGGTCATAGAACTGGGCGTTAGCTGACATTGCTGTCATCAAAGCAACCAGTGCGATTACAAATATCTTTTTCATATACGAATCTTTCAGTGTTTTACTAATGATTAGAAGATGAACTTGGCTGTTAGCTGCATTCTCCAGCGACTATTGTAGTTATTGTATGAGCGCATATCGTAGTTCGCATCGTGGAGGAACTGATACTTGCCTTTAGAGAATGACAGTGGGCTATAGTAGTTATAGGTGTTGTATTCGTGTGAGAGAGTAGCACCCCAGCTCTTGTTCAGAAGGTTTGTGAAGTTGATGATGTCGAAACCTACCTGGAAATACTTGATATCGTTTCCCCACTTAAAGCCGAACTTGTGGTCAATGTGGAAATCAAGACGGCTTTCCCACTTCTCGTTAGCTGCATTACGCTCATAGAACTCGCCACGATGATCCTTGAGGTAGTATTCGTTTGCAAGCCACTGCTTCAGGTTTGATGCTTGTGTTTCAGCATCGTAGGCAGATGTTGGATTAAACAGGCCAGCATTAAGCATAGCGTCAATCTCGCTGTCGGTTGGGATGTACATAAGGTCGTTGTAGCCATTATCGCCGTTCACATCACCATTGACATAGACATTGAATGGTGAACCTGAACTACCTGTGTAGATAAGACCGATGGTTGTTATATTGTCGAATGTGTCCTTGGTATCTTTGTTCCACTTGAAATGCTCGTAGAGAGAAACCATCATCTGATGAGGTATGTTGAAGTTTGAGTTTGCAAGCTCTGGTTCATTAGGATTGCCGTGTGTGTAGTTGTATGTCCAGCATGAAGCAGCTACAGAAGAAGAACCATTGTTTATAGTCTTAGACTTGCCGTATGTATAGCTTGCCATAGCATCAAGACCGAAGTCAAATGACTTTTCAGCTTTAAGCGAAATGTTGTAGCTGTAGCCCTTTGATACGTTGTCAAGTACGTAGATTCCAGAGTAAGGAATCGTAGAATATTCAAACATTGGACGGTTGTCGCCGATAGAAAGTCCGTACTCACTTGCGAATGTTTTACCTGTAGGGGTGATGTCGAAGTTCTTGACAATCATATCGTTGATAGTCTTAGAATAGATGCCCTCAAGAGTCCAGTTGATGCCTACAAATGGGTCGGTGAAGTCAACTGCGAGGTCTGCGCGAAGTTGTTGTGGATACTTGAAGTTCTTGTTGAATACGTTGATTGTCTGGGCCTTCTGTTCAAGAACTGTTGGACTCAGGGTTGGATCAGCATATACAGCATTGTTCGCATCATATTGAGGAGTGATGTCTGCTGTATTGAATGTGCTGTATGACATCTGTTGAATACCTGTATTTGAGATATTGTTAGATATCCATACGTAAGGCACACGTCCTGTGAATACACCGATACCGCCACGGATAATGAGGGAATTGTCGTTAAATGTGTTCCAACGGAAACCGAAACGTGGAGACCACATTGGCTTCTTTGCTATTCTCTGGTCAGTTTGAAAGCCCCAGTTCTGTGTCTTGTTTGCATAGTCATAGAACTCTTTGTTTGCAGTAGGGGTGTCAAGCATGTAAGGAATATCTGCACGCAAACCGAATGATAAGTAGAGATTTTGGAGAATATCCCACCTGTCCTGAATGTAGAAGCCGAGCTGACCTGCACCGAATGTTGCATTCCAGCGTTTTGTGCCTGTTACAGACTCAACGCCCTGTCCATAGCGGAAACGGTTGATCTTGCCTGCGAAGAAGTCGTCAGGACTCTGATACATATATGTTCCGTAGAGATCCTGACAGAAGAGGTTTCCGAAGTTGTACAGCTCATTGTGTGTGCCGAGTGTGATCTCGTGATCCTGGAGAGTCCACGTGAGGTTGTCTGTGAGGGTATAGATGTCTTGATCAAGGCCATTAGCCATTGCAGAACGCTCGTTACCAATGCACAGAGTGCCACCGCCCACGTTTGATACCTGAATCATAGGGAATGGATTGCCAGGGTTGCGTTTATCACGGACAGATGTCCAGGTTGCATGGAATTTGTTACTTATGTTCTTGCCCAAACGGCTGTTGAGTTCAAATACAAGCGAATTGGTCTTTGACACAAAGTCGTATGCATAGTCGCTTGTTACGAGCTGTGAGGCACTTGAAGTGTTGTTGTTCTGCTTTGCATCAACAAAGCTCCAGCGAAGAGATGCATGGTTGCGGTCGTTGATGTTCCAGTCAAGTTTGATACCAACTTTGTCAGAATATGAGTATTCCTTTGGTGTTCCCAGTTTGCCTGTGTAGTGAGGGGCCTGTGTCTTGATGTAGTCGTAGATCTGCTGTGCTACACCGAAATCCACTTTAGACTGGCTGCCAGGTGCAGAATACGCATTGTCGTACTCATTATTGATGCGTTCGAAGTTGAGGAACGCAAAGAGTTTGTTCTTAACGATAGGACCGCCGAGAGTTGCACCTATGGTATAGTTTGTCATACTTCCGTAAGGATTTGACATATTTCCGTTGTGCATCTTGTACTTGTCGGAAACCATTCCGTCATTCTGGTAGTATGAGTAGAAACTGCCGTGGAACTCGTTGGTACCTGACTTTGTTATGGCATTGACAGAACCGCCTGTGAAACCGCTCCGACGGACATCGAATGGAGCGATGCTGACTTGAAGCTGGTCAATAGTCTCCATTGAGAACGGCTGTGTTCCTGCCATACCGCCGTTAGCTCCATTTGATGTCAGGCCGAATACGTCATTTGACATCGCACCGTCAATCTGGATGGCATTATATCGGTTGTTGGAGCCTGCAATCGTCATAGCACCACCCTCGGTAACCTTGACGAATGGGTTTATACGGGCAATATCAGCAACACTATGGCTTATGGAAGGGAGCTCTTGAAGACGGGCATTGTTTATTGACTGAGCAGCTCCAGTACGGGTTTTGTTCAGACCGAGCTGTCCCTTGACAACAACCTCGCCGAGTGTCTTTTCGTCATCCTTGAGCCATACGTTAATATGGTATGTTTCACCGAGTGACAGGGTTATATTCTGGAAAAACTTGGATTGCATTCCGATGTAGGAGACGTGGATGGTGTATGGACCACCAGTACGCATACCTTTAATAGCGAATGCACCCTTAACATTTGTAGTGGCACTATAGCGTGTGCCAGAAGGTACATGAACTGCCAATATTGAGGCACCAATGATACCTTCGCCATTGACATCGTTCATTGTTACTTTACCGCTAATGCCGGAAGTTGTTACTTGTGCCATAGCAGATGAGACAATCATCATTACTGTGACAATCAGAAAAAGAATTCTTTTCTGCATAACTTTACGTGAAATAAAAAAATAATAATTATTTTGGGTTTTGTTCTTGTTCACCTTAAATATATAAATCGTTTGCAAATTTAATTAAAAAAATCAGAAAATGTTTGCTTTTTCCAAAGAATTTTACGAGAATTGACAAAAATCAACATAAAAAATAGAAAAAGCCTTGCAGAAGACGAATCTTAAGCAAGGCTTTTCAAAAAAGGAGGAGGTGGTACCACCAGGAATCGAACCGGGGACACACGGATTTTCAGTCCGTTGCTCTACCAACTGAGCTATGGCACCATTTTCTGTCTTGCAATGAGCGGTGTTTCTCAATTGCGAGTGCAAAGGTACAACTATTTTTTGAAACTACCAAATTTTTTCATAACTTTATTCCTAAAAAACACAAAATTGACGTAAAATGCATAGAAAACGCAACTATTTCCTATTCTGAAGTGTGTTTTACCGTGTAAATGTATAGTCTTGCTTCTGTTCGTGATCTTTAGTGAATACTTGCTTAAGCCTGATCGGTCTTGCAAACAATTCTTATGCTTATCCCAGGTTACTCCTTAGTGACTCCGCTGTTCCTCCTAACCAAACTCGATGAAGCTCTTATCCAGGATGACGCTTCTCTCGCGTGTTATTGTAATACAGCAGCCTTTTACAAAAGAAAAAGCGCGGAAGCCAACAGGTTCCGCGCGCTTTGTGTGCTCATGATATTCAAGATGATTAGATTTATGTGTTGTTTATACATGAAGACGAATGCCTACTCACGTAGGGGTTAATAAAGACGGTATATTATATTATAACATTGTGTAAAACTGTTCGTTGTAATTTTCCTCGATATCTGCACATCCCTGAAACTCAGAGTCTGCATTGATGCCGTTGGATGTTGTGGTTGACAAATTCTTGAGAGAAGTGCAACCTTCGAATACTGTTTCGTCAACACTCTTAACGCTGTGAGGGAGAATAACGCTCTCTACTTTGTCAAGACCTTTGAAGAAGTTCTTGCCGATCTTGCTTAATGTAGTCTCATTGTAGAAATCTTCCTCAAATACGATGCTTTTGATTTGCTTTCTGTACTTGATGAATGGGGACTCCTGGAAATCAGGTGTTACATCAGCAAGAGGGGTTACGTGAAGAGTTCCGTTGTCGTCAATATTCCAAGTGAAATATTCAATTCCATTATATTCTCTTAAGCCTGGCTCCTTTGCCATTCCGTTTGTGGCGAATGTTATTGTGAGCATTGCCGCAACGAGGATTCTATGTACGAATGAAGTAGTCATAACTTAAAGATTTTAAAAGTGGAAATAAATGCAATATTTATGAGAGTGCCAAACTATTTTGTTTTGATCTCTGGTGCAAAGGTATGAACTTTTTTCTGTTTGAGCAAATATTTTTTAAGAAAAATGATGCAAATATGTAAATGCTTGATTTAAATCAAGTAGTGTAGCTTGTACATTTTTAGGCACTTATGTATTATATTAATAAGGTATATATGCTTTTTTTCTTCGTTTTTTAGCTGCTTTGCTTCGATGAAACCGAAGTTTTTTGACGGTTGCATATTTGTAAATGAAAAGTTGCGAGAAGGGAAAAAGAAAAGTCGAAAAAAAATTTGAAAATGATGTTTGTTTCTGCTTGATTTTTTTACAAAGCCAAATGTTTTTGGTATTGTAATGTAAATTTGTAGTGACGGCGCGTTTTGTTGCGAAAATGTAAAAAATCGTAGCATTATTGTAATTATGACACTTTTCTTTATTTTTTTCTTGCAAGTAAAAAATTTTTATTGTATCTTTGCACTCGGAAATAAATGTTAAGGGATTATGAATAGGATGTGATAATCATCCGGGAAAAAGGGGAAAGAAAAAGGTCAAGTTTAGCAGTGTTTGCTAAACCTGACCTTTTTCCTTTTTTGTGTAATTCTTATGTTTTCATCTTGATTTTTCTCATTTTATTGTCAAATCATTGTTTTACGGGCGATAGAATGCTTATTTTGACGAAAATATACAAATTATTGACGAAATATTACAAACCGTATTGGAATAAAACCAGTAATTTTGCATCCGGAAATTAGTGATACTACTCAAAAATAACGAGTTTATCTCCATACACTATTTATTTGCAAAGCTCCTTGAGCTGCGCAAGTCCGTATAACCTTATTATATATATAACCGGAATGCTCCGTGCCTAAATTAAAAACTTACAGACAATGAAAAAGAATCGAAACACTTTATCCAACATCGTCAGGATGTTATCCATGGCATTATTACCTCTCTTGTCACCAGGTTGTAGGATGCTTGGATTAAGCCTAAATACTTCAAGCTCTAAGCTTGTAGAAAGCAAAACATCGACAACTATATGTGATGAAGGCTCAGATACGGTGTCAAGTTTCGGGGTTTGGTAAAAAATATTGAGAAAACATAGATTTTTTGTGTGTTTGACGAATATATACAAATTTTTGACGAAAAAATACATAACAGATTCTATTATTCTCAGTAATTTTGCACTCGGAAATATGAATAGTGTTCCAGTTTACAACTGTTTGTCACTATTTCTTTCGTGCGAGGATGCTTTGCACTCAGAAAACAAAAACATGCCCTATTATATAGGGCTGATGTTTGAAAATAGATATACCCCTGCCACACAAATGTGGTTTTATTCATAATTATTTTACATTTATTTCCATTTTAGTGAACGAAAACTGAATAGCATTTTAAGGACAGATAAATTAAAAGATATTCTATTTCCTTTATAAGGGGGATTCAAACACTTTCAAGTAACCAAAAATTGATGTACCAGAAGACACAATAAATTTCCCGTTATAAACCCTGTTCGTGAGATCGGGGTATATAGCGGGAAATTTGTTTTCATTCATTTTGGAAATATAATTGTCACCTTATAATATAAAATAGTGACTTTCATGAAACTTATGTCCTAACACAATAGGTGCAAAGGCATAAATTCCTTGGGCAATTTACTTCCAAAGTAACTGTGCGAACTGATAAAGACTTTCACGCCAAACAGGCCATGTGTGACCGCCTGGAGTTTCGAAATATTTGTATTTTATGCCGATTTCATCGAACTTTGCACGCATTGTCTTGCAGTTATTGAAGGCGATATCCTCTTCTCCACCCATAGTGAGATAGAACTCCTTGAACTGCTTGTTGTAGAAATCCTTTCTGTCGGCAAGTTTCTTGTAATTGTCGTCGGCACTCATTGAAGGGTTATTGCCGAAAGGTCTTGCAAACCAACCGGAACTGAACACTCCAACATACTGGAATAACTCAGGCTTAGCCACAGCAATGTTGAGAGTCTGTATTCCGCCCATTGAAAGTCCTGCCATAGCTCGGTTGGCAGCATCCTTTTTTACGCGATAGGTCTTCTCTACAAGTGGAATGCACTCTTCTGTCAGTTCCTTGATGAAGTCCTTGCAGTTACCGTCGCTCATTACGACGATCATCTCATTAGCCTTGCCCTGTGCAATAAGGTTGTCAAGGATAATGTCTGTTCTTCCCTGAAGAGCCCAACCACGCTCATCCTCACCACCACCATGCTGTATGTAGAGCACAGGATAGGTCTTTGCGAGGTCTTTCTGATAAGAAGGTGGTAGATAGATGAACATTCTGCGCCAAGCACCCTCGTTGTTTGAGTAGTATCTGCGCATTGTAGTCTCGCCATGTGGCACGTTGGCAAGTTCGAAGCGCGCGTCACCTTTTTTATAAGGCACCTCTATACAGCTTGACATACGACTGCAACCATAGAACGTCTCGCTGGCAGGGTCGCTTATCTGAACGCCATCAACATAAAGGAAGTAATAGTTGATACCAGACATCAGGACATCGGTAGTTGCTGTCCACACACCCTTGTCGTCTTTCGTCATAGGGTACTTCTTGCCACCAATATCCACGATGACCTCCTTTGCATCAGGAGCCTTTATCTGGAAAATACCACGATTGTCGGCAGTAAGTTGTGGGAACTGCCCGTTTCTCAAATTAGTAACAGGGCGCACATTCTGCGCCATCAGACTTGAAGCAGAGAGCAGCAAGCCCAATCCAAGAATAGATAGTTTCTTCATCTTAGGTTTATAGAATATTTTACACAATTATTATGCTACAAAGTTACTAATAAAATATGAGAACCCAAACTTTTTTGACTTTTTTTGTCGTTTCCTCCCGAAAGAATTTGAAGAATGATAAACTCAGATACTTTTGTGTAACATAAGAGGCAAATATGTTTTGTTGTAAGGATATTTTACAAGCATTGTAAAGTATCATTACACTTTCAGATAAATGTAAAAATATAATGCGGTTGATTATCGGCATGATAGGGGTTTTGACATACGTTTGGCATTAAAAATACCAGATAACATTCAAGTAGCTTTTAAAAAAAACGAGAGAATTTTGAGAGAGGGGGTACACTTTTGCCCATTTTTCGCTTTTATGTGTTGAATTTCAATGGTTTAAGTTGAGTGCACCTCCCCCATATAGAAGTTATTTTTACAAGTTAACTTCAAGGGGGAGGTGCACGCTTTGTTATCTATTGGCTTTCAATACGTTATACCCATAAAAAGGGTAAAAGTGCACCCCTCCCCTTAAAAACTCTCGCAAAAAAATACGTTAGTAATCTTGACATTGCAAAAACATACAGCTTTTATGCCTCCTATATGATTCCACTCTATTGCCTTTTTAGAGAAGGGAGTTGAATGGGACTTACAACGGATTTACAACGGACTTGAAACGGACTTGAAACGGAGGAGAAGCGGATTAGAATGCGGACTTGAAAGGGAAGAATGTGGCAGTAGAGATAATAATAATTTTAGGTATAGTGAAATTTTAAGAATAAAATTTTGTGATTGTCAGATTTTATTTGTAATTTTGCGACGCTGTTTGAGATAGCAAGTTTTTTTTTATGAAAACATCGCAGATAGCGGGGTGTAGCGCAGTTGGTAGCGCACTACGTTCGGGACGTAGGAGTCGCCAGTTCGAGTCTGGTCACCCCGACAGAATGAAGTGAAAAGTGAAGAGTGAAGAATTTAAGTTAGCATTTATTGGTAACAGACTGTGGTTTACCTTACTAACTTAAATTCTTCACTCTTCACTTTTCAATCTTCGCTTTATAGTGCTTCGAGCATTCTCTTGATGACTACCTGAGCAGAGATTTCGCGGTTTGCTGCCTCTGGGATGACGAGGGAGTTCTTGCTCTCGATTACATCATCGGTAACAATAAGACCACGACGAACTGGGAGACAATGCAGGAACTTGCCGTTGTTTGTCCATGACATGTGCTCTGCATCAACTGTCCAATGAGCCATTTCCTTATAGTCAGTCAGTATCTGTCCATATTTCTCAGGAACGGTAACGCCTGGGCAAGACCAGTTCTTTGCATAAATGAAGTCTGCACCCTCGAATGCCTTCTTCTGATCGTATTCGATAGTTGCGCCCTCGGTGAACTTTGGATCAAGCTCATAGCCTTCTGGATGAGTAATAACAAGATCAACATCTGGTGCTGCAAGCATCCACTCAGCGAAAGAGTTTGGCACAGCCTGTGGAAGACAACGGCAATGAGGTGCCCATGTGAGGACAGCCTTTACACGCTCTGTTGTCTTATGTTCTTCTATTGTAATAAGGTCGGCGAATGCCTGAAGAGGGTGTACGGTTGCTGTCTCCATTGCGAAGACAGGCTTACCAGCATACTTTACGAACTGGTTTACGATGGTCTCGGCATAGTCGTATTCGCGATCTGTGAGACCTGCGAAAGAGCGGATACCGATAAGGTCGCAGAAGCTGCCCATTACAGGGATTGCCTCAAGGAGGTGCTCAGACTTATCGCCGTCCATGATTACGCCACGCTCAGTTTCGAGTTTCCAAGCACCGGCATTCACGTCAAGAACGATGACATTCATTCCGAGGTTCATAGCTGCCTTCTGGGTAGAGAGGCGTGTGCGGAGAGAGTTGTTGAAGAACACCATGAGCAAGGTCTTGTTCTTGCCAAGGTGCTGGTAACCATAACGGTTAGCCTTAACTTCCTGTGCCTCGGCAAGAGCTGCTGTGATATCGCCAAGGTCTTTTGCGTTGAAGAATGTTTTCATATATGAAATTAAATTTATATTAATGTCTTTTTTTGTGGAAAGTAAATTAATATACTTCTTAGCTGTTGTCTCGAAGAGACGTGTATATCTTCACGGCTTCTACGGCGGCACGTACATCATGTACTCGTAGGATGTCGGCACCTCGTTCGAGGGCGAGGGTGTTGAGGACAGTCGTACCGTTGAGGGCTTCATCGGCAGAAGAATCAAGTAACTGCCAAATCATGCGCTTTCTTGAAATGCCAACGAGAAGTGGCAGATTGAATGTGTCTTTGAGCTGCTGTTGGGCAGATAGTAATGAGTAGTTGCCAGCGATGATGTCCTTTCCAAAACCGTAACCGGGATCAAGAATGATATCTTTTATACCGATTGAGTTGAGAACCTTGATTTTCTTGAGAAAGACAGAGACAGTATTCTCAAGATCTGCTTGGAGTGACATTAATATATAAGGTACTTGCAAACGGGCAACTTCAAGAAGAATGTCCGAAGGCTCATTCTCATTTGCGTCAACATCCACTTTCGCATTTGCGTTGGCGGTATTGTTGTAGTAGCCGCGTCCTTCTGAAATGTCGTTAATGATATCTGCTCCAAACTCCTCGACAGCCATACGGGCTACTGATGGTCGGAAGGTGTCGATAGAAACTAAGGTATCTGGCTGTTCATGACGAACGATGGCGAGTCCGTTTCGCATACGGAGAAGCTCTTCCTCCTCGCTGACATCTGCAGAACCAGGGCGAGTAGAGAAGGCACCAACATCAATGATTTTGCCTCCTTCAAGGATTATCTGATTGGTACGTTCTGCTATTTCCTGTTCTGTCTGCTTGCGACTTCCTGCATAGAAGCTATCTGGAGTCACATTTAGTATTCCCATCACCTGTGGGGTTGATAAGTCTAATGTCTTGTTATGAACTGATATCTGCATTTTGGCATTAATTTTGTTCCATTCCACAAGCACCAAAGGTGCGTTTTCATTTTGTGCGTGGGAATTTCAAATGCAAAGGTAGAAAAAATGTTTTACAAACTTGCGTTAATTTCTGATAAATATTTGCAAGAACGTGAAATTTTCAGTAATTTTGTGCACAATATGAAAGATGAAGAGTTCTTCCTGCAAAAATTGCAGCATCATGACATAAAGCCGACAGCCAATCGACTGATGATTTTCCGTGCCATGTGGCGTGGTGATGAGGCTGTGTCGCTCATGCAGTTGGAGCATATTCTCCACACTATTGATAAATCTACAATATCACGAGCTCTCAATCTTTTTCTTCTTCATGGCTTGATTCATGCTATTGACGATGGTTCCGGCTCTGTGAAATATGCCGTGGATGGTGATCTCGAAAGGGATGACGATGAGGAGCATACGCATTTTGCTTGCGTTAAGTGTGGAAGAACCTTCTGTATGAAGCAAGTTCATGTGCCAGAAGTACCGCTTCCTCCTGGCTTCCAGCTTCAGAGTGTAAACTATGTTCTGAAAGGGCTGTGCCCGGAATGTGCAGAGAAATAAGAAGACTATGTTCTCATTCGAAATAAAAGACGCAATTGATATTTTCCTTGTAGCTATTATGCTATACTACACCTATCGGTTCATGAGAGAATCGAGATCTATCAATGTGTTCATTGGTATTTTGGTGTTCATCCTTATCTGGCTGTTGGTCAGTAGGGTGGTGGAAATGCGTCTTCTCGGAGCTATTCTTGATAAATTGGTGGGCGTAGGTTCACTTGCAATTCTGATACTTTTCCAAGATGAAATTCGAAAGTTCCTGAACAACCTTGGAGGACATAACAGAATACGTACTTTACTAAAATTTTTCTCTTCGAATGACCAGAAGAAACAAGAGGTTGACCGTGAGAAGGTTATGGCTATTGTGATGGCGTGTCAGAGTATGGGAAGAGGCAAGGTCGGAGCATTAATTGTGATAGAACGTCATTCCAATCTTAATGAGATTGTAGAGACTGGTGATACTATTGATGCAAATATTAATCAACGACTGATAGAAAACATATTCTTTAAGAACTCGCCTTTGCATGACGGTGCCATGATTATAAGTAATCATAGAATCAAGGCTGCGGGATGTATTCTTCCGGTAAGTCATGACTTGAATATTCCGCGAGAGTTGGGACTTCGTCATCGTGCGGCTATGGGAATGTCGCAGGCAAGTGATGCTCTGTGTATTGTCGTTTCTGAGGAAACGGGTAGAATAAGTGCTGCTATCAATGGACAGTTCCGTTTAAGGCTCTCTGCTGAGAATCTGGAAAGTCTGCTGAATGAAGAACTAGGAAAGTGATAATCTTCGTATATCGTCCCTTCGCTATGCCTTCGCTGTGCCTCCGTTATGCCTCTGCTATTAGGATTGGACTTGGAACGGATTTGAAGCGGAATTATAACGGACCTACAACCTGCAAGGAAAGAAAGCTAGAGAGAGCTTAGATAGAATATCAGAAACGTCTTCAAGGAAGTTTTGTTAATTGCTGCTAATGGAAGCAAATATTTCGTTTTTTTGTACACTTTGTTTTTGCGAAGATAATATGCGACTATGTCTGTGATTTTGCTATCTAAATTAAGCAAAATTAAAGGTTATGTATCTATTTCGTGTTAAAATAAGTTAACAAGCGTGATATTTGTTTGCGTTTTTTTGCTTGCGCGATTATATAATATTATATTTGCATAAACTAATATAAATGCTGAATCCAGACTTAGACTTATTCCAAATGTCTGAAAGGTACAAAAAGTGTTTGTAAGTGAAGGCACTTGATAACTTAAAACGGTAGTTGAATGACTTTGAAAACCACAAATATAAGAAAGCAGTATTTCGTACCCTATGCAGAAATGATAGAGTGCGAGGAAAAAGAATGTCTTCTGGACACCGTTTCCGGTTTTGGTGAAGATCCAATTGGCGGAGGCGGAAATGAAGAATTTGCCAAAGGCTATGGAGGTATCTGGGAAGGCGACTATGCTGGATCGGATGGAGTTTCTAACATTTTCGACAATCAGCCATGAAGAAATCGTTATCTTACATATTGTTTTGGATGCTTGGTTGCCTCAGCGCTTCTGCTGCGAGTTATACATTCGACATCAACAAGGGAATATCCTTCTCTTGGCAATATGATGATGTGATAGGTGTATATACCACAAAGGGCACCCGTATAAAGCATTGGGCATTGGATGTTTCTGATGGTGGCAAAGCGGCAACTTTCAGTTCATACGGATGGTCGCTTGTAGAAAAACGCAAATACTATCTCTACTATCCATATAATGATTCGTATTTTAAAAACGACACTCCGATAACCAATTTGCCTATCACTTTTGACGGACAGATGCAGAGCGGGAACAATAGTCTGTCGCACATAGCGACCTACGATTATATGATAGGAGAGGGTATTACAGATGATAATTCCGCCGACTTCAAGTTGAACCATCTGTGTTCGGTAATCAGAATTGAATATGTATCTCCTAAATCTGCGGTTTATACTAATGTTGCTCTGAGAACAACGGATAATGTGTTCTGTCGGACAGCTGAAATGAACCTTGAGACGCAGAGCATTAATCCTACTGGAAAAGACAGTTATGCAAGTTTGAGACTTGACAGGATAGAGGTTGAAGAAGGAGAGACGCTTGTTGCGTATCTGGTAGTTGCTCCTGTGGATCTTACCGGATGGGATGTAAAACTTGCAATTGCAACTGAAGATGGAGGTGAGGTGGAATTTGATGTTCAGGCAAATGAGCTGAGAGCGGGAAAGCTTTATCTGCTTAATACCACGGAAATTGTAGAGAAATCTTTATCGACCAAACGTCGCGCAAGCAGTCTGCAAGAGCCAAGCGTAAGTACCTATGACATTCCGATAGATACAGGTTCGGAAATAGTTGTCACAGGAATTCAGCAGACGAAACAAAATCAGACGCAAGGTAGTGAAACGCTATATACCTTGTCTGGAATAAGGACTCGTGAGTCTTCAGCCAAGGGCATTCTAATAAAGAACGGGAAAAAGGTAATTATTCATTGAATCTCAACTCAGAAGTAATGAAAACAAAGAATATATACATATTATTAGCAGTTGCAACTATGATAGCATCTTGTTCGCAGGATGTTATTGAAGATTCTGTCTTTAATGGTGATGAGGTATATGCCACGCTTCCTGAGTTGGACTACGGCAATATAACTCGTTCTGCCCTTACTTATGACTATAAAGAAAAGAAAATGCACTTCAGTTGGGATGCTAACGACAATATAGGTGTGTTTGCTATTAATGCTGATGCAGGCAGACGTCAGCAGATGCAGTTTAAGCTTTTTGATGGAGCAGGTTCATTAGCAGGCTCTTTCGCTTCGTCCGACGCGGATGTGCAGGCTACTATAGAAAAGAACAAGTACTATATTGCTTTCCGACCATATAGTAAGGAAGACAACTATGCAAAACTTGACGTAAAGTATGATGCCCAGACGGCTAAGAATTTCCCGAAGATGAAGTATTTCCCTTTCGACGGAAATACGAATAAGGATATAGAGAAGTACAATGCGTCAGAAAAGGCGGCTTCTGCACATCTTACCTATGCAGACTATATGGTATCTTCTCCAGAAAAGGCAAAAATGGATCATCATTGTACTTTTGCGTTCAAGCGTGTAGGTGCTGTGGTGAGATTCTATTTGAAGAGTCCAAAGGAAATGGAATATGATGGGTTACAGTTGGTTGCTAAAGGCAAGCAGTTTGTAATGACAGGAATGCTCAATGCTGAGCAAAAGGAAATAACTCCTGTGACAACGAGTAGTTCGATAAATCTTACGTTCTCTCCACCTCTGGATCTGAGAACAACTAATACCGCCAGTTCAGATTATTACTACAAAGGAACGGGCTATATTGTATCATATATGATGATAGCTCCGATTGATTTAAGGGATGCTGAGGATATTTCCATATATCTCAAGGGACATATAGGAAATAATACCTATTATTATAAGTCAAAAGGAGAATTGAAGAAACCTAACCTGACAGCGAATATGTTCTATCAATGGACATCTGCAGACAATTCAGATGATCCGGCTATCATCTTTGACGAAATCTCTGTTCAGGATTGGGAAAGAGATGTTATATATAGTAATGGTGAGGAAGGTTCTGGAACTGAGAATTGGTAAATTATAAGCCTCTCCCCCCGCCCTCCCCCGTAGGGAGGGAGCTGGAGCGTCTACGATAATCACCAATTACTTGTTTACCTTTGACAATGTACAATTAATGATTAACGACAATGATTAAAACAAATATGTGCATATCAAAAAACGTCCTTCCCTTTGGGAAGGCTTGGTTAGGCTTTTTGCTTTTGCCGTTTATGGTGGGGTGTTCGGGAGATGATCTTGAACAATATGCTCAGCGTTCTGATAATGCCAATGAGATAGGCTTTATGACTAGGACCGAAAATGTTACCCGTGGATATAGTATGGAGAATCCACATCCTGCAACTATGGGTGTATTAGGCTATCATGACCTAAGTGAACTTCACATGAAGAATAATGAATTTATAATCTTCAATAACAAGCAGGTGTCATACGAAGATGATGCTTGGATATACTCTCCAATTAAGTTCTGGCCGGAGTACGCTTCTTTCAATAACTTTGATTTCTTCGGTTATATGCCTTATAGCTCGAATGCAACACTTACCTATTATGATTTGGGCTATACTTTGAGCTTTAATGCAACTCTGAGCGTACAAACCATAAAGGAAGGCAAGGATTTACCTTTGATTTGTGATATGCCTCATCATAAGGATGCTCCTGGAGAAATTGTGAAGTTCGCTATGGATCAGACTACAACCGGTTTCCAGCTGAAGTTCAAGTTGGGCACCAAGATGAGTAATGTTCGTGTGTTCGAGATAACAAAGGTAGAAGTTTTAGGACAGATTCCAAATAAGGGAAAGATTTCGCGTACTTATACCTGTAATGAAGATGGAACTTGGAAAGCGAATCAAAATCCTCCTATAGTATGGAGTAATGTTACAACTACGGAGATGGCGTTGGATATCTTAAATGAAAAAGGCTCTCTGAGGTTGTTTGATGATGAATTCCACGAATGGGGAAATCCATTCTTTGTTATTCCTGTAGAAAGCTTTGCTCCTACAATAAGGGTGACGTATAATGTCAAGGTTGCTGATAATGGAACTGTCACACGTGAGAATGTGATGAAAACTATCGTCTTCAACAAGGACAACTTTGCCAATTTAAAGAAGCAAGGGCTTATGTCAGGAAAGATAAACTCTCTTGAAATAGCCATAGTGCCAGATCATCTATATATCCTTGCGGATGAGGATCAGTACATTGGGTATCTTGTAATGGAATAGAAAAAGCGAAGCCTCTCCCCCCTCCCTCTCCCGTAGAGATGGAGACGGCAGGCAGAAGGTAATGATATATTTGAACTCAAAATAAAGAAGATATGAAGCGTTTGATAACTTTCAATTTTCAATTTTCATTTTTCAGTATCATGATGTTCCTCTTTGTGTTTACTGCACAAGGTGTATGGGCACAAAGTGGTGAATGGAAGGATTATGCAGCAAATGAATATGCTTCGGGCGATGGTTCGAAAGATAATCCGTATGTCATAAAGACTGCGGCTCAGTTTGCATATATGGCAAAGGACATTTCCGGTACGAATAACATTTCTAAAGGAAAGTATTATGTCTTGGATGCAGACGTTGACCTAGCTGCACACTATTGGAATCCAATAGGTACGGATAATAACCATCGTTTCTTGGGAAATTTCGATGGTAGAGGACATGTTGTCAAGAATTTGAAAGTGAAATGGACCATTAGCGGTTGGACGACGGCAGGATTGTTTGGCAGGATTAAAGGCGAGAAAAACAGTTGGTCACGTGTCAGCAATCTTATAATTGATGGTGCAAAAGTTGAAAAAGCAGCAGACGGGAAGAATATAACAAAAGATGGTTGTGGTATCGGTATATTAGCAGGAGAAGTACGTCAGTATTCCGAGATCAGTAATATCATAGTAAAAAACTCCGTTAACTCTGATGGCGGTTCACCATTTACTGTAAGTGGAAGCGGTTGCATCCGTATTGGTGGTATTCTTGGAAATACGGAAAAAGACAATGATGCTGATCCTGGAGTATATAGAATATACAATCTTGCAGCAGAGAATGTCAAGATAGACTATTCAAAAATGACATATACCAGTAGCAGTAATGACTCTTATATCGGCGGTGTTATTGGTCGTTTCCGTCAAAAGAAAGCTGATGATCCGAATATCTTTGCAGAGAATCTTTTTTCTGATGCCACGATAAACTATGTTAGCCATGCTAATATAGCGTGTGGAAGCGTTTTGGCTAATAAGGACGGAGTGGCAGAGGCGAACCATTGGTATTATACAACGCCTGTGCCTGGAGTTACGAATTATGGTGAGAATAAAGGAATAAGTTTTGCTTCTTCATTCAATAATCTGGCAAATTCATTTGTATCAAAAATGAATGAACCAGATATGCCATTTTGGATATATAGTCAAGCATCAGGCTTTAAATTCTTAAAGGGAACGCTATCAAATGTTCATGAGAGCACTCATCTTCTAAATGCGCATGAATTTACTTTTACTACCACGGGTAGCTATACTTATGAGTGGTATGTGGAGGGAGTAAAACAGTCTAGTACTACCAGCAAGGCTGTTTTGCCAACAAAGGCTGTTGAGCAGACGGGAAAAGTTGTGCTCAAAAGTGGAACAGAAAAAATCATGGAGGCAAATTTTGTGATTCCTGCCGAAATTTATGGTGTGGAAGATCATCTTTATGCCAATAGTTATGCAGGTGGTAATGGCACACAGGAGTCTCCTTATATTATCAGTAATGATATTCAGCTTGCAAAACTAGCTCTTGATGTAAGCAAAGGGCAAAATACTGACAAATATTATAGGATAACTGCTGATATTGATCTTTCAAAGGCAATCTGGACACCAATAGGTTCTTATGTTTATGACACTAATAAAACATTTAAGGGATTCCTTGACGGAGTTGGTCATACTATCAAAAATATGCGGTTTGATTGGTATAATACCATAAATGACAGATGTTGTTATGGACTATTTACTTCAATAGACGGAACGTCTGAAAAGTGGAGTGATGTTAGGAATCTTATAATTGATAATGCAAATATTAAATGTGATAATGCCTCAAAACTTACAAATACAAGGTGTGTGGGCACTCTTGTAGGTGTAATCCATCATTATTCCAATATTCAGAATATCATTGTTCGCAATTCACAGATAACAGGGCCTTCAAGTTCTTTTGAGCAGAATAGTAAATATCTGGTAGTGGGTGGACTTAGTGCTTGGCTTGGTGAAAATGACAATAATTATAATTTGAATAATATTGCAGTTGATGTAAAAATAAATATAGACCAATTAGTTGTAAACGATGTAGCCAAGGTCTATATAGGAGGTTTTATTGCAGAATGCCAGAAAAATGTTAAGACATGTGTGAATAATGTTTATTCGCAAAGCACGATAAAAGTACCTTCTTCATGCGAGAATGTCGGTTCTGTATTTGGCACTAAATATGATAATGTTTCTCAGACAACGTTGTATTATGTGAATGATGCAAAAAAGGTTCAGGGAACTCAGAAGGCTCTTAATGGTTTTGCTGTGTCATTCTGTAATGCAAATAATGATTATATCAGGTCAAAGGATCTTCATGATTTTTCTTTCTGGCATTTTAGAACCACCAGTAAGGAGTTCTATCTTGACAGGTTAAACACGGAATTGACTGTTGATAAAAAAAGTAAGATTGTCGTTACTGCCTCTACATGGGGAATGACTGGTAACGAGAACTATAACTGGTATATTTCAGAGGATAATGTTACATGGAAGAAGTCAAATCTGAGTACCACAAAGATATTGAATCTGCCTTATGAAGGTAATGTAAAATATGTTTATGCAGAGGTCGCAGATGGAAGTTCACGTTCAAGTTCTGTGAAGATTTCTACGATCATTAAGGCTAACGCATTTTTGACAAATACAAATGGTACTTATGGAGTCAATCTCACCAACTCTCTTTGGAATGACGATAATCAGTATCTTGAAGTGAGCTATCAATGGAAAGAAAACGACTCTGTTATACCAGGAGCAACAAGTGATACATATACCCCTTCAGGCGCAAACAAGAAGGTGTCTTGTCATATCATATTAAGTAGTGGTGAATATACGATTCTTGACAAGACATTGTTTTCTGCTACTGTAGTATTTGTTAAGCCTGATGGTGGAAACGACAACAATTCCGGTTTGGATGATCAGCATCCTGTAAAGACATGGCAAAAGGCTTATAGTCTGCTTAATGATGAGGCTTCATGGGATGAGAACAAGATTGTTCTTATTGGAAAGAGCAACAGAGAGGCTACATGTGACCAAGATAATGGAAATAAGGGCTTTTCTATTACAAACACACTTAAAGGAAATGGAGTTACAGAGACTTATGCAGAATGGAAGAAAAAGGTTGATGCTTCTGGTCTTGCCAAGGCCGTAACCATTACAGGAAAATATAATGGTATTGATTATAACGCCATTATTGAGGCTTATGAGGATGGAAATAATGGTAAGGGCTATATTGGTCTTTTCGGTGATACTCGTTTTGAGAATATAACCTTCAATCATGACTCAAGAGCTCAGCATTCTAGTTACATTTTCTGTCAGTATCATAACCTTGAGATGGGTGAAGGTATTCAGATGACAGGATTCAAGAATAATGCCCCTGGATATGGAACTATTGACGGAGCAAGGACTTCTTCTTTCCAAATATATGGTGGTCTGAATAACGACAAACGTTTCCGCACCAATAGTGGAGTCTTGGATATGGCGGCAATGGAGGCAGCAATGCCTCATGGTAAGGAAGGCTTCAGTATTACACTGAAGTCTGGGCATTACTCTTGTATCACATTAGCAGGACGCCAGTCAACCAGTAATCAGCTGAATGGTCTGATGGGAACTCCAAATATGCCTATCAAGTGTACTATAACTATTGACATTGACAGGGCATATAATGATGAACATAATGAATTTAAGGCAGACTATGACTGTGGTATCGTTGCTGCTTCGCATGAGGGACCGCTATATGCAGATATGGATATTATCATAAAGAGCGGATATGTGGCACGTGTAGTAAACGGACACATGGGAAATGAAAAAGAATTTACTTTCAATTATAACGGTACGAAATATAGATTCCCAGACAACACCTATTCTGGTAGGGCCAATATCCTTATCGATCCAAGAGATGGTGCTGGTAATATCGACAATAGCAAGGTTATTATCACAGAACTTTACGGAGGCAGTACAGGTCGTGGATATTTAAATAATACGACCATCAAGAATCCATTCTACGGATATAGTACTGTGACAATCAATGGCGGAACATTCACAATTCTTCCTGAAAACAATGAAAAGAAGAATATGATTTTCAACGGAATCTTTGGATCTGGAGCTGGTGGTTATAACGGCATTGGAGATGATGAGCATCACACCATGGATGAGCACATTGCCTATTGGAGCCCAGATAACAAAGTTGTGCTCTATGGCCCTTATGAAGAAGCAAAGGGAAAATTTGTTTCTGTGAAATGCTATAACGCAAATGATGGTTCTTCTGAAATGGTTGATCCTACGAAGACCAAAACGAGGATTCTCATTAAGGACGGTATTTTCGGTTCTCAGAGTCAGCCTATTGATGGTGTATATGCTGGTGGTAGTGGATTCATGAGTCCAAGTCTATTCTACGAAAACAAAGTTGTACCAAGCATATATGGAGGAAATATTTATGGAGAAAAAGGCGATACTGTATCTTCTTTGACAATCAATGGCGGAAAATTCTATTGTAAGAATGGTATCTTTGCAGGTGGTAGAGGTACTGATAAGTTCTATTCAGAAGATGCTTATAATGGAAATCCTGCCGATTATACAAAACTTGGTCAGACATACGGTAATACAGAGTTGATAATCAACGGCGGAACATTCAACTGCGATATTTTCGGTGGTGGTTACGGCGTGGCTGATGCAAAATTGAAGACCGATGGTAGCATTGCAACTCTTAGTGATATGGCTCGCGTCTATGGTGAGACAACTGTTACTATTAGTGGTAATACTAGAATCAATGGTTCTGTGTATGGCGGTGGTGATATGGCTGCTGTGGAAAACGGTACTTCTGATGCTACTAATCTTACCATCACAGGTAATGTTGAAGTTACAGGCAATGTCTTTGCTTCTGGTAATGGACGTACAAAAACGTACACTCAACATCCGGAGCTCGTAGGTTTTGTTAAGGGAAATGCAAATCTTTCTATTTTCGGTTCTCCAAGAATTTACGGAGAAATCTATGGTGGTGGCGCATATGGTTCAAATGAAGGTAATACTAATGTTATAGCTAATGGCGGCTACTTCTATAATAATGTCTATGGAGGTGGTCAGGGTGATCTTGCAACCAATACAAGGGCAACTATTACAGGTGATGCAACTGTGACAATGAGTGGTGCAAAAGCTGTACTTGATGATAAACAAGAGAAATCTTCTTTTATTGAAGGCAAACATGTTGTGTATGGTGGTGGCGATTTGGTTGCTACAGTAACAGGAACGGCTGCTGTGAATGTAACAAGAACTTTTGTTACTCCTGACATTATGGCTACTCAGATGTGGGAGAATGCATGTAATGACAACTCAAAACGTAGCTTCTGGGTGTTTGGTGGAGGTTATGGTGAGAATACTGTTGTTGGAAATACGGATGTTAATATCAATATTGACATTGATGAGAATAATGAGATAATAGGCTCTGTTGGTGGTGCATACGCAGGTGTGGTAGAGCATAATACTTCTACAACAATTCAAGGAACACCTATTCTCAGAAATGTATATGGCGGAGGCTATGGTCTTTTCAGTAGTGAAAATGTAACTGCTGGAATCGTGAAGGAGAATTCTACCGTTTTAATTGAGGGCGGTGAGATGCATTGCAATGTGTATGGTGGTGGTAAGGGTATTCCTCAAATCGCTACGGATCAAAATGATACGTTTAAGGATGTTGCGCGTGTAAAAGGAAATACAAGTGTTACGGTTACAGGAACTGCTGCTATCTATGGAAATGTGTATGGTGGTGGTGATATTGCCAATGTTGGTGACGGCACAGCTAATTATAAAGTAGAGCCCAAAAGTACTTCTATAAGTAATGGTAATATAGTGTCTTATACACATAATAATGCGCGTACCTTTGTGAATATTACTGGTGGTAATATTTACGGTATGGTGTTTGGTGGAGGTCTTGGTAGAGTGAGGACAACCGAATGGGTTGGTGCCAACTATACCAAGATAGGTCGTGTGACTGGTAATACTCTCGTTCATGTTGCTAACAGCATGGATGCAGATAACAATACCGTTGAGCCATATATTTGGAACAGAATTTATGGTGCAGGCTCTTATGGTGTAGTAGATGGAAACTCTATGGTGCATATCGAAGGTGGTAACCTTGGATACAACATCTTCGGTGGAGGTTTTGGTGATGCCGGTACCGATAATGGAACAAAGAATAACGGTACATATGCCGATGTATTGGGTAATACGAATGTCACCATTGATGGTGGCTCTTGGATTTGGTATGCTATGGCTGATGAATATGGCAACATCACGACATGGAATAAGGCAAATACCAAGCTAAACACTTCTTATGAGACAATGAGAAACATGACCGAGTCAGAACGCATGTCTAAGATAAGGTCATATAGAGATTCTCGTTTCTTTGAGAAGAAGGACGAAGGATATGGATTTACCATTAATCATAATATATATGGTGGTGGTAATGCTGCTTGTTATGTAAGTGGAACATCGAAAGTGATAATCAATCATTCTCCATTGACCGATGTAAAGTATAATGGCGAGACATACAATCTTCTTGATCCAAATACTGCTGCAGGTTGTTGCTGGTACACTTCAATTGATAATATAAGAAATCCTCAGTTCTCTGTCTTTGGTGCCGGTTATGGCGTGAACACAAAAGTACAGAGTACGGAGGTGTATGCTCAGCCAGGTGCAAAGCTTGATGCAAATGGTAAGGTTGTTGGTGGTAACAAGTATGTAAACCAGCCGGATGACTTAACGAAATATGTGGAATTTGAACAGGCCATTTATGATGATTATCAATCAGTTGATGATAATACAAGAAAAAAGTTGTATGGTATGGGTGAGAATACCAATGACCCTCGTACATATCTTCGTTATCGTGCTAGTCAGTTGGCTTGGTCAATAGGTGCTCCCGCTTTCACCTTCATGGATATTCATGGTGGCGGATTTAGTGGATACGTAACAGGTAATACAAAGGTAATAACTGATTGTCAACTTACATGTCGAAGCGTGTTTGGTGGTGGTATCGGTTCAAGGCCTGAGGATACTCCTTCAGGTAATGAGACATACGGTCAGGTTGACGGTAATACTGATGTACAGATATATGGCGGTGTCATCTCAATGAATGTCTTCGGTGGTGGTGCTGGTATTGAGCCTTATAAAACGGAAGCAGGATATAAGATATTCCCTGAAATGGCGCTTGTTAAGGGTAAGACAAACGTTGATGTCTACGGTGAATCTTACAAGATCTCATATCTTGGAAACATAGATGTTGAGCGTACTCTTATCTTTGGTAGTGTATATGGTGGTGGTGACGTTGCCAATGTGGGTACTGCAGAAGCTCCTGCGACGGAACTAACTGGAACAGAAACATCATATACAACTAGGGTTAATGTAAAGGGAGCAAGTGTGATGTCTCCTGTATTTGCAGGTGGTAATGGCCGTAATAGGTCAAGTGATTATGATTATAAGAAGGTAGGTGCAGTATATGGAAATGCGGGTTTGTTTGTAGATAAGGCAGACAAGGCATATCCTTATGCTTCCAACTCTGGAGTTCCTGCTACTGCTGTCATTCCATATCTATGGAATTGTGCATACGGTGGTGGAAACAAGGGTGTTGTCAACGGAAATACACTTGTGAAGATTGATAATGGTTATTTCTCTGATGATATATTTGCTGGTGGTTTGGGTGATGCAACCCAGAATACCTCTGCGGATATTACAGGCCACACCAATCTTATTGTGAATGGCGGTGAGGCCAAATTAACATCACTTTGGAATCCTGAGACTCGTGCATGGACAGCTGCAACAAAGAATGTGACTAACAATCATTTGTACTCTCCACAATATGACCCAGAGAAACGTAAGTTCAAGGTGAACCATAATATGTATGGTGGCGGAAACCTCGCTTGCGTGGTTAGTGGAAACTCTTATATAACTATGTCTAAGGGCTTGCTTAATGAACAGGAAACAGTATCTGCAACAGCAAACCCAGAAGGAGGTTTCTTTGCTACAAAGGAATGGAAAGAGGTATACTATAAGACTGGTTCTCCATATTTCTGCATATTCGGTGGCGGTTATGGTAATCAGACCATAATCAGCGGTAATACTAACGTGAATGTAAATATGGTAGAGAACGGTGATGTTCATCTGCATGATATTCCAGACCGTGTAGAGGGTGAGGAGTATCTGCACTTCATTCCTGGACAGTCTGTTATGGATATCGTTGGCGGAGGTTATGAGGGTAAAGTTATTGGTGAAACCAATGTGAATATCGGTGGTGGTACATTTGCTCGTCGTATCTTTGGTGGTGGCCAATATAACTCAGTTTTGAAGTCCAATGTCAATATTGCATCTGTTGACTGTGAGGATGTATTTGGCGGTGGCATGATGGGTGATGTCGAGAAGACTGTTAATGTCAATATCGGCACAGAAGGTGCTGCGACCAATGATGATATCCATATTCATGGAAATGTATATGGTGGTAATGATGTGGCTGGATATGTAAACCTTAAAGACAAGGATGCAACAGGTGCAACCGTATTCCAAGACAATGGTGGTGAAGGTGTAAAGGTAAAGATTCGTGGTGGCCATATCTATGGCAATGTATATGGAGCTGGTAATGGAGACTATCTCTATGCTCTTGATAAGGCTGGTAATGCTTCTCCAACGGTTAATGAGTATTATAGGTCAGAAAGGAATATCTATGACCTCGTGTATACTGTGCCAATGCGTAGTACGATTGCTTCATCTTCTTCATCTGCAACTGATGCACAGAAGATTGTGAACCTTAATTCTTGGCGTCCTCTTACTAATAAAGTAACGGTAGATGTTGCTGGTAAGAGTGCAACTTCTAAGCCTGATATCCGTGGATATGTATATGGTGGTGGTAACTCTGCTACTGTGGTAGCGACTGATGCCAATAGTCATGTTACGCTTAACGTTGGTAGCAACATTAAGCTTGGTGGTCTTTTCCTTGGCTGTGATGGCGATCAGTTGTTTACACAGAAAGGTGCAAAGGACTATATGAGGGCTATTAAGGATATAGACGGCATTGATCTTAATGCTGCTATTGACTGGAATCTTGCAGCGAACAAGAATATCAAGCAGATCTATGTTCCTGCTGATAATGACAGTCGTGCCAAGGCTTATCCTCATATTCTTGATCTCTATTTCCAGCCTGTGTCTATGTCTATTCGTCCTGTTATTAACTGGGCTACCAATTTGAAGAATGATACTATCGGCTCATTTGTATGTGGTGGAAACAGGGGTAATATGGATGTGAAGCCTGACCAGAACGGTAATGCTGTTAATATTGAGTTCCCTGAAGGACTTACTATTACCGATAAGATTGTGGGTGGCTGCTATAATGCCAACTATGACAAAAATAATACTATTACGGTTAATCACGTTGGTGGCTATCTGCTCGGAAGTCCACGTTCTACTTCTCCAATGATTAACCTCTTGGTGAAGTGTAAGTTTGCTCCAAGTGAAGTGGAGAAAGCAGGTAAAAAATACTACGAAGGTGGTAATGTGTATGGTGGATGTTACAAGTCGGGTGTTATTGTAGGCGACGTTAAGATCGACTATCGTAGCAATAGTCTTGACGGACTTGATGCGTCTATGCTTGCTGCATCCAACGAGAAAGATATTGCTGTCTGCAATGTATATGGTGCAGGCTATGGTGAGAGTAGCTATGTGTATGGTGACATCAATGTGCTTTATTCTAATGATGTGCCATGGAGTAATAATGCACGTACTACGGTAAACAATATTTTCGGTGGTGGAGAGAAGGGTAATGTGATTGGTAATACCGATATCCGAATACTGAATGGTAAGGTTTTGGGTTCGGTTACTGGTGGCTCTTACTCTGGTAATCTATGGGGCTCAACTCAGGTGCTTGTTGGATATCCTACCTACTACCTATGTAAGAAGAATGCGAAGTATGATATTCTTCGTGCGGATGATGCAAATCTTGCATTGGAAAATATAAATGTTGATGGTAGTGAGACAAAGACAATCAAACAGTCTATCTATCTTATGAGAGGAGATATCGTATCAGAGCAGGTTGTCGATGCTGTCAAGGCATACGATGCAAAGAATGGTACTACGCAGAGTTCTAATGCATTTGAGAAGAAGACAATATCACCATCATATACAAATGGTTGGAATGATGTGAATATCCAGATTGGTGTTGCTGTGTATGGTGGTGGCTATTCAACATCTGCAAGTGGTAGTTCTGCATTGACCAATACTACGGTATTAAAATATACGAAGGACTACAACAATATAGATATGAAGTTTAGTGGTTCTAAGGAAGGTGTTGGCTATGCCAATGGTATGGATGATCTGACTGTAGATACTGTGCAGAACTATGGTGGCAACACTACTATGCTAATTGCAGACGATCCTTCATATACTAAGGAGCATATCACGATTTCTCCACAGACGATGAAGGTTGCCAATGGTCTTACTGCCAATTCTGATTTGTTCCGTTATTATTACAAGGATCAAAATAACGAATATCACTATATTTCAGAAGAAGGTAAGTATTTCAAGAAAGGCCCTTGGCCAGAGGATATCAGTTCTACGGATCATAACTTCTACGTTGCTGATACCGATGGTGGAATATTTGGTGATGGTCATTTGTCATACACAGAGGGCTTTCGTAACTGTGAACTTACAGGCTATGGCTATGCAGAGCATACTATCAATGCGGGTAAGATTCTCAATACCTTCCAGCGTATGGATATGCTTCGTCTAAAGGATAACTGTGTTAAGTTGCTTGGTGCTCGCGACTATGCAACTAACTCAACCGATGTTACTCCTTACTCAATCTCGCGTGTAGGTGAGATTCAGATGATGAGCTCGGTGGATGGTTCACAACCTTTGTATCCAGGTGAGATAGACGAGAAACACAAGCGTGTGTATAAGGTTAAGAAGGTGCGTAACTATCTCGGACTTTCTAACAACATCCGTTATGTTGGTGCCATCAAGACTGATGATGAATTCTCTACTGCATTGTGGCATGGCAAGGAAGGTGAACTTGGCAAGGGTGAATATTCTGGCAAGTCGTATAGATTTGTTAAGGATGATTTCCTGAAGTATCATGAGTTCGTGGGTAATAATTATGCAGACAAGAATGAGATAACATACCAGAAACGTAATGAGGGTACTGCTCGTAACCTTATCGGTATTGCATCAGGATACTCTCTGAAGATCCGTAACGTGCAGGAGCATTATGATTCTAACGGAAAGTTGACGGAAACGGCTTTCTATGGTCCTATCGTGGGTGTTGCGGAGATTCGTCTTGTAGATATCAATGCCGATGAGGCTGGTGGATATGTGTATGCCGACAACCGTCATGCGTCTGGGCATGGTTATCACGATTTCATTGAGGAAACTGGTAACTTCGTGTTCCCATACGTGGAGAACCCAGATATGTATGTAGTGGATGACTGTTTCCCTAACGGTTGGGAGCATTATCACGATAAGGGCTTGGCTAATGGTGATCTGTCACATTGCTGGTTCCTCACTGGTTATCACTTCTACCTCAATGCTAATATTTCTGCCTATACCTTCAATAGCGCAGGTGAAGGCAATGGTAAGGCATTTGAGTCGAATAGTGAGATTGCACTTGAGGATGTGGATATTCTGAAAGGACTGATGGCTGGGCAGCAACTAAAGATAGAGAGTTGGGAGCTGCGTAGTGATCATCCAAATTCATTCAGTAGCGACCTTGAGGTGCGCAATTATCAAAATGGTGCTACTGACCATTCGGGTTATAATATGAATGGTAAGTATAAGCTTTATGTTAGTATTTCTGACAAAAAGGAATATACTGAGACGGAAGGAATACACTATGAATTGACCATGGATAAGAGTGCTACCATAGCCAAAGGTACGCCGATTCCGGGTAGTGTGACGACTGACGTGTCACGTCTTGCCTTCAAGCTCGTGGATAATGTGGATAATACTTCTACGCAGTATTACAAGGATTATATGGAACTGCCAACGAAGGCTGCTCTCGTGCTTCGTACTCCTGCCTTAAGGCTTAACCCTAAATATGGACAGCCGGGTGAGCCAAGGACTGTGCCAGATAAGTCGAAGATGGCAATCTCAGTGTTCTATACCAAGAATGGGGATAGCTATAACCAGACAACGGCTAATGTTCCTCTGCACGCTGGTACAGCTTATTACTTCCGTAATGCTGATACGCAGGAGTATGAGCTGTTCTATGACGGTACGAGGTTCCTGAATGACGTTATGACGAAGACGAACGATAGATACTCTAATCCGTTGGTTATCGGGGATATCGAACCGACGAATAGTAATGTGTATTATCTGGACGTGCCTCGTAGCTATACCTATACTATCTACCTTAATATTGAGTATATTCAGGGTCCTTCACCAGAGGGTAACATCACGATTGCTAATTGTGCTCTGCCTGGTGAATATATCAAGGTGGATGCAAGTAGTGTGACTATTGATGCCGACCAGTCGATGCGTCCGCAGAGTTTCTACTGGCGCATAGGCAAGCTCAATGCTGAGGGTACGGGCTTTGTGGATGCGTGGAACAAGGATGTGGGTACAGCGACCTACGAGACTTGGCGCGTCGGCTCAGAGCCTACTGGAATATTTACCCAGTGTGAGGCTGTGGGTAACGATGTCCTCTATGTGCCTGCGTACTATTTCATGAATGGCTATGGTGTGCAGTATGGATTCATTTCGAGAAAGGGTAATGATGAGATTGTGGGTGATGACATCTATAACTTCTACCCAATAGAAATGAAGAAGGATGCTGAGACGGGCAAGGTGCTCGACCGCCTTGAGGTGCATAATTTCCACATGATGGATTCGCACGAGGTGGGTGTTGACTTGCATCTTAGTGAGGCTGTTGAGCGTGCCAAGAATGAGCCTATGGCTCAGCCTCGTATATATATTGGTGATGAGGCTGACCTGAAAGCGTTTGCTACTTTCGTTAAGAATAACCAGTATCATGGTGCTAATGCTCAGTTCGTTCTGCTCAATGATCTGACCATACCTAATGGCTATGTGGCTCCAGATGTATTTGCAGGTACATTGCATGGTGATGGTTATGTGATTACGGGTGGTAAGTTGTTCAAGAAAAACAGTGGTAACATCTATAACCTCGGTGTGGTTGGTGGAAAGATTGCCGATACAAACATGGGTAGGTATAGCTGCTGTTTCGAGGGCGAAGGCTTGAATGTTTACGACATCGACGGAAATGCGATGGAGGGCTATACTGAAGAAGACTTCAGGTATGGCAAGGTGGCATACGACCTTAACCAGTATCATTTGAAGAAGGCAGGAAAACTTGCGGGTAATACAAACACATATACATATGTGGAGGATTACTATCGTAATGGTGATTATCAGTATGCGCGTGTGGCTGATGAAACGCTTGGCGTTACTACTGGTGTTACATATCTGCGTATGGGTAATGAGGTGGCTGCAAATCAGTCGGTTCCTTATTATCACATAAAGGATATGACGGCTCATGACGTGAAGCATACTGCTGATATCCGAAGGAAGGGTGATCACTGTGAGCCTCTGTTTGAGGAGAATGACATTAATGACTATCGTTACTTCGGTCAGGGTCTTCAGGCTGATCCGGAATTGTATCCATCGGCAATATCATCACATAAGGTTAGTGCTGCATTGAATCGTGTATGGCGTACTGACGGCTATTATGGTTCGAAGGAAACGGATAAGTTCTACTATAATGCAGCTATCCATAATGAGAACTATATGGATACCTATGTTGTTGATCCTCGGATTACGGCGGTGAACTTTAATGTTGCAGATGACAATGCTTCTGTATTCCATGGCTTTGCAACTGCAGACGATGTGACAAGAAACCTCTTGGTTTATACACCGAAGGGAACATCTGCAAATAATGAGGTGGCTGATGTGGTTTCTAAATCACTTTCATATAGTGAGAGTCTGCCAGAAGGTGCCATCAGAGGTCATCAGATAATTCGTGATGGATCTGCATGGAAAGCTTCAATGCTTCATCTAGTGGATAAGCAGACATTCAATGCTCCTATTGCATTCTCTGTTACGGGTAAGTCGTGGTACGTACGTAACCCTGAGACTGAAACCGGATATGTTGATAAGGTTGGTACTGGCTGGGAAAGCATATGTCTGCCATTCACAGTAGATAAGTCAACCCTGTCTGAGGGCATACATCAGTATTGTCCAAGTACAGGAGCTGACCTTGGTGTGAATAAAAATATTACATTCTTCTATGGTACACCTGCAGAAGGAACTACTGTTGCAAATAACAATAATACTCTGCGTCATCACTATTGGTTCCGTGAATTCAAGTCAATATCTGGCAATAAGGCAACCTTCGAGAGACCAGAGAAGTCTATCGCTAATGGTGGTTTTGCTGCTTATACTCCATATATTGTTAGCTTCCCAGGAAACAGATATTACGAGTTTGATATGACAGGTCAGACCGTCACTTTTGAGAAGACTAATGGAGCAAATATTGCAGTTACTGATGATGCGGTTGCTGCGGCTTCAAGTGGAAAACCATATCATATTGCATTTGCCAATGATGGGGCATCTTCAAGTAAGTATGCTATCGCTATTGGTGAGACTGGCGACGATAAGGGAATGAAGTTTGAGAGATATCAGCCAATATATGCCTTCCGTGGCTATATAGCGAAAGATGCCGTTGTTGTAGGTGCTAAGGCTAATAGCATCTCTCTTGATGATGATGTCATATACATAAGTACAGATATCAGAACGATTGAGAATCTGAATGAGGATGAGAACTCATCCGAAATTGCTGGTGAGTACCTCCGCGTATATGATGCAGGCAATCATACTATCGGTGTTGAAAGTTCATACGACACGAAGCTGACAATCTATACTTCATCAGGTCAGATAGCTCGAATCCTTGATGTCCGTGCAGGTACAAGCAAGTATAGTGGATTTGCTTCTGGCATCTATATCATCGGTCAGAAGAAACTCTCTGTCAAGTAATTTTCAGAGATATTTTAGAAAAAAAAGTGAATAGCTTTTGCTGTTCACTTTTTTTTTGCTAACTTTGCAAAATGTTACTGTCAACTAGTATTGGGAACTTATAAAAATAATTATATAAAAAATCGTAAATCTTAAAACTATGAGTTTGATCGAACAGATTATTGCGCGTGCAAAGTCAAATAAGCAGCGCATTGTGCTCCCTGAGGCAGAAGAGGAGCGTACACTTATTGCTGCAGACAAGGTCCTGGAGCAGGATATCGCAGATCTTATTCTTATTGGTAATCCTCAGAAAGTTGCTGCATTGGCTAAGGAAAAGGGTCTTACCCATCTTGATAAGGCAACCCTCATCGATCCAGAGAACTGTGAGAAGAGCGAGGAATATGCACAGCTTCTTGCTGAGCTCCGTAAGAAGAAGGGAATGACTATTGAGCAGGCTCGTGAGCTTGTAAAGAATCCTCTCTATCTTGGTTGTATGATTATCAAGACAGAGGGAGCTGATGGTCAGATATCTGGTGCACTCTCTACTACAGGCGACACTCTTCGTCCTGCTCTTCAGATTATCAAGACTGCTCCTGGAATCACATGTGTTTCTGGTGCAATGCTTATGATAACAGAGACACCTCAGTATGGTGAGAATGGTGTTATGGTTTTCGCTGACGTAGCCGTTACTCCTATGCCAGATGCTAATCAACTTGGACAGATTGCTGTTTGTACAGCACAGACAGCTCGTTCTGTTGCAGGATTCGCAGATCCACGTGTTGCTATGTGTTCATTCTCAACAAAGGGTAGTGCAAAGCATGAGGTTGTTGATAAGGTTGTTGAGGCTACAAAGATTGCCAAGGAACTTGATCCTACACTCAAGATTGATGGTGAACTTCAGGCAGATGCAGCTCTTGTTCCATCTGTAGGTGCTAAGAAGGCTCCTGGCTCTGAAATCGCTGGTAAAGCTAACGTACTCGTATTCCCTAACCTCGAAGTAGGTAACATCAGTTATAAGCTCGTTCAGCGTCTTGGTAATGCTGTTGCTCTCGGTCCAATCCTTCAGGGTATCGCTCGTCCTGTTAATGACCTCAGTCGTGGTTGTTCTGTAGAGGACATTGTAAATCTTGTCGCTATCACAGCATGCCAGGCAATGGATGCGAAGAAGTTGTAAATTATAAAATGAAAAATGAGAAATTAAAAATACAGGTTAGTTTTTATTCCGTAATGGCATGTATAATGAGAACTCTCCGCTTGGCGTGAAAAGCCGATTATTTGCTGTGCGTATTACGAAGATGGTAAAATATCTTCAGAAAAATCGCAGTAAAACTTTAAATCCTGTATATAATCAGATTTTAAGGTCGGGGACTTCTATCATGGCAAATATTGCAGAATCTGAATTTGCACAGAGTCGTGCTGATTTCAGGAATAAGTTACAGATAGCTTTGAAAGAAGCAAACGAAACCAAGAGGTGGCTTTATTTGTTGCATAACAGCGAAGCCTTGACTCAACGAGAATATGATAGTATGAACGTTGATTGTAGCGAATTAGTTGCAATGTTGGTTTCTTCTGTGAATACATCAAGAAAGAATAGTGGCAATGAATATGTCGGAGATAATCCATTAGAAGGTATGGTATCAGATTGTGATATTCCTTTGCCCTTTTAGACTATATTGTATTTTTCATTTTTCATTTTTCATTTTTCATTTAAATAATTGAAGCATGAAAATTTTAGTTCTTAACTGCGGTTCTTCATCAATCAAATATCAGTTGTTTGAGATGGAGACAAAGACCGTTCTTGCAAAGGGCGGTATTGAGAAAATAGGTCTTCCTGGTGCATTCATCAAGTTCAATGCGAAGGATGGTAGCAAGAAGGTTATTGAGCAGGAGATTCCTGAGCATACAGTAGGCGTTGAACTTATCTTCAAGGTTCTTACTGATCCAGTAGAGGGCGCTCTTAAGTCACTCGACGAACTTGATGCAGTAGGTCATCGTATGGTGCATGGTGGTGAGAAGTTCGCAAAGTCTGTTATCCTCACTCCAGAGGTTATCGAGGCATTCAAGGCTTGTAACGACCTTGCTCCTCTCCACAATCCTGCAAACCTCAAGGGTGTAGATGCTGTTACTGCTCTTCTCCCAAAGATTCCACAGGTAGGTGTATTCGATACAGCATTCCACCAGACAATGCCACAGAAGGCATTCATGTATGCTATCCCTTACGATATGTACGAGAACTACGGCGTTCGTCGCTACGGTTTCCACGGCACATCTCATCGTTATGTATCAGTTCGTGCTCTTGAGTTCCTCGGTAAGAAGGCTGAAGGCTCTAAGGTAATCACAGCTCATATCGGTAATGGTGGCTCTCTCGCTGCTGTTAAGGATGGCAAGTGTCAGGACACATCAATGGGCCTTACCCCACTTGAGGGCGTAATGATGGGTACACGTTCTGGTGATATCGACGGTGGTGCTGTTTCATTCATCCAGAAGAAACTCGGTCTTGATGCTGACGGCATTTCTAACTACCTCAACAAGAAGTCAGGTCTCGCAGGTATCTCTTGTAAGTCAAGTGATATGCGTGAGGTATTCCAGGCTGCTTCTGAGGGTGACGCGAAGTGCAAGCTCGCTATTGATATGTACACATACCGCATCAAGAAGTACATCGGCTCTTACGCTGCTGCTCTCGGTGGCTGTGACGTACTCGTATTCACCGCAGGTGTATGTGAGAACCAGTCAGATATCCGTGAAGCTATCTGTGAGGATATGGAATGGATGGGCATTAAGCTCGACAAAGAGAAGAATGCACAGATCCACGGTGAAGAGGCTATCATCTCTACTCCAGACTCAAAAGTAACCGTTGTCGTTATCCCTACAGATGAGGAGCTGATGATTGCATCTGATACGATGGAACTTGTTAAGTAATTTAAGTGAATAGTGAATAGAGAATAGTGAATAATACTTAATACTGGTGGACACCGGAATTGGGATTTGCAATGCACCTCAATCGGCGATAGCAGTATTTTTCACTAAGTATTATTCATTTTTCACTATTCACTATTCGTTTTTATATGTATGCCTAAACTCCTTTCCCTTTTTTTATTATTCTTCCTCTCGCAAGTAGTCGTTGCGCAGAACGCATTTACCTTTGGAACCAGCGTTAACCCACAGGGCACTACGTTTGAGGTTGATTCCAAGGGATTTGTCATTGGCGGCAAGCACGTACTGCCTGTCATGGGCGAGATACACTATGCCCGTGTTCCTGCAAAGGACTGGCGTAGGGAGATACGTAAGATGAAGGCAGGAGGTATAACAATCCTTGCTACATACGTATTCTGGATTCATCATGAGCCAGAAGAAGGACATTGGAATTGGGCGGGTAATATGAACCTTCGGGAGTTCCTTGATGTGTGTAGGAGCGAGCAGATGCCTGTGGTGCTTCGTATAGGACCTTTCTGTCATGGAGAGGTATATCAAGGTGGTTTCCCCGATTGGGTAGTGGAGCGTCATGTCAGCAACCCCAAGGAGTATAAGGTGCGCTCTTTGGCAAAGGGCTTTATTAAGGAGGTTGAGCGACTATACTACAACATCTTCGGACAGGTGAATGGGTTGCTATGGAAAGATGGCGGTCCTGTGGTCGGTGTGCAGATAGAGAATGAGTGTCGTGGTCCTTGGAGCTATTATATGACCTTGAAGGACATTGCCGTAAAGGCAGGTTTTGATGTGCCTTTCATGACTCGCACAGGTTGGCCGAAACTCAACGGACAGGAAGAGTTTGGCAAACTCCTTCCTCTCTATGGCGATTATGCCGACGGCTTCTGGGATCGTAAATTGAGCGATATGCCGGGCGAATATGCTAAGGCGTTTGTGTTCAAAGACAACAGAATGAGCGGAGCTATTGCTACCGAGACTTTTTCTGCCGATGAACTCAAGGAAACTGGAAATAGTAAATCGTCAAATAGCAAATTAACCTATCCTTACCTCACCTGTGAACTTGGGGGCGGTATGATGCCTTCATATCACCGTCGTATCAATATTAGCGGAAATGAGGCTATGCCGCTTGCTATCTGCAAACTCGGTAGCGGAAGCAATCTCCCGGGCTATTATATGTATCATGGCGGCACTAATCCGTATAATCCTGCTCATACTATGGCTGAGACGCAGAAGACGGCTGTTACCAACTATAACGATATGCCTTACATGACATACGATTTCCAATGCCCTCTTGGCGAAATGGGACAGCCTAATGATATAGCCTTTCATCAGACGCGCTTCCTTCATCAGTTTCTTGCCGACTGGGGCGAGGAACTGTCACAAATGGAGGTAGATACCCTTTCCGAACACTATTCCCGTCGTGGCTGCTTTGAGTTCTATAATGACTATGTAAGGATGCATAACGAGTCGGGTAGGGCGTATGTCCGTCCTGTAAATATGCCGTTCCTCGGGCATTCCATAACTGCTGATGCCCAACCTTTCTGCAAGATTGGTGATACTATCTATTTCATTCCTATTAAGGGGATGAAGCCTACTATTACTATTGACGGGAAAAAATCCATCATGTCTTCTAAGTCGCGAATCGGCTCCCTCCCTACGGGGGAGGGCGGGGGGAGAGGCCAGATCGGTTTTGTCCTCTTGTCTCCCGACAAAGCAGAGCGAGCCTATAAGATTGACGGACAGCTGCATTTCGCCAAGCACGAAGGCGGCATTCTGTATAAGGATGGCGATAGTATAGTGGAAGAATACTGGTATGAAACTGACGATAGGGTAGAGGCTCGCAAAATACGTGAGGCTGATTCGCCTCGTGAGGTTGTCAAGGGAAAGCAGAAGGTTGCGGCTATGCCTGAGGATAGCGACTTTGACAAAGCCGCTGTTTATGTGATAGATGTAGATTCTGCCCTTGCCTCTTCTGCCGATAGTGCCTTCCTCAAGATTGACTATGCTGCCGATTGTGCCCGTGTCTATGCCGACGGCAAACTCGTGCAGGATAATTTCTGGAACGGTAAGCCGATGCTCGTGCGTATCTCTGGCCTTATCGGAAAGCGTGTGGAACTTCGCGTCCTCCCTCTCCGCAAGGATGCCCCTATCTATCTCCAGAAAGAGCAGAAAGCAATTCTTGAAGCCTCGGAAAACGCTCTTCTCACGCTCACAAAGGTTAGCATCGTTAAGAGGATCACAATTCCATTCCCTAGTTGATTATCTACTTATCCTTCGCCATGCTTTTATATTTGATTTTATTGCTGTCCGCTAACATCTATATCTTGCATAAGATCAAAAGATTTATGCAGTACAAGCTTCATTTATATTTTATCAAGAATTTTAGAATAAGAGAATTTCTTTTTAGAATTAATAAAAAAAGAGAATTATTGCTACTTGCGTAGCTTTGGAATGGCGGGATTGGCAGGAGCGAAGCGACCTTTCTCAAATTCTCTATAGATTCAACCATAATGCGCCAAAGAATTCTCTAAATCTCAAATTCTTGATAATATTTTTACTGGACAGCAATAATTTGATTTCAATATAGTGCAACGCGCCCTATACCTCCTAAATCAAGCATAGCCTTGATATTCATGGCACGGAAAAGTTTTGATACTGTCTGGAAAGTGACGTTATTGCCATTCTCGATTTTACAAATCTGAGCTTTCTTCACGCCAACCATCTCCCCCAGTTCTTTCTGGGTGAGATTCCTTGCCTTACGAGCCTGCCTGATTGCCTCGCCAATAAGAAACTCATCCATCTGTGCATCAAATTCAATGCGCTCTGTCGTTTCCTTTGTTCCTATAACCTTATCAAGTGCCTCAGCCTCTGTATAGAATTTCATTGCCATAGTTCTGTTTTTTACTTTTTATAATATTCATTTCTGATAGCTATTGCTCTATCAATCTCTTTTTGCGGAGTCTTTTGAGTTTTCTTTACAAATCCGTGAGTCGTAATTACATACGTGTTTGTATTGTTATCCCAAAAGGCCAATAGTCTGTATTGTAGACCGTTATACAATGTTCTGAATTCCCAAATATCAGTCCCCACCAGTTTCTTGAATAGTTTTGGGTCAAGATTGTATCGAGCCTTACCAACATTAAACATAATCTTTGCCTTTGTTTTTGCTGGCAAAGAATTCAGGAAGTCGATAACCTCTTCTGAATATATTACGTTAAACTTTGGTTTTGCATCCATAGCTATTTTATTTTTGTGCAAAAGTACCTAAAAGTTTCCATTTATGCAAACTTTTTGACGAAAAACCTTTCATTGTACGTTATTTTTAACGTGAGTCCATACTAATAACTCATGTTAATAAGTGATTCCCATGTACCTCCCAAGCAAGTCCTATGTAAGTCCCATTTACCTCCCATCTATGCTCCGTTCTGGAACGGACTTGGAACGGACTTACAACGGACCTGTAACGGACTTACAACGGACCTGAGAGGGAGGTGAAAATTTTTAACCTTCTTTCGTTATTTCCGCGTTCAGAATATTTTTTCGCGAGAGTTTTTAAATAGGGGGGTGCACTTTTGCCCATTTTTAGGCATAACACTCTGACTGTCAAGAGATAACAAAGCGTGCACCCCTCCCCCAAAGTGCACCTATGGAAAGAAAGATTTCAGGGGGGGTACACGCAACGTAAATTGCTGGTAATCAGTAGGCAAAATGGCAAAAATAGGCAAAAGTGCACCCCCCTATTTAAATTCTTCCAGTTTTTTTTAAGTGAAATCCCGTCATTGCAAAAACATGAGGAATTACAATAATTTCAATAAAAAAAATGCACGCACATATCCAGATAGCAGATGCAAAATCATTCTTTTTTGAGGGTATTCTCAATAAATGTATGCCCATATTTTATTGAAATTATTGAAATAATTGAAAGGCAATTGCAAGTCCTAAGCAATTCCCTTGCAAATCCTATGCAAGTCCCATTTTTCGCCTATTCTTAGGAACGGACTTACAACGGACCTGAAACGGACTTGGAACGGAGGTAGAAGGGAGAAGGATTTCTTATACATTTTTCTGGGAAAAAGAAAGGCATCTCTCACGAGACGCCCTTCATATAATATTACACTATTCATCATCATAATAATCATCATCGTCAGAAAACGTACCAAACCCCTTGGAATCTAATCTACCGTAATCCCTTCCAACATAAATATTACTTATTTCTGTGAGAACGATAGGAGTCATATATCTAATTCGTGTTTTCGGCATTTCATATTTCTTTTTCATAATATCGACTATTTTATTATAACCTTCTTTCCATTCTTAATATACATACCAGGCTTCAGACTATTTTCTGATACTCTTCTACCATTCAAATCATAAACAGGTGATTTGTCATTATCCATTTTCAATTGACAAATACCAGTCGTTTCACTATCCTCACCTACCACATTAATTGTGATAGACTTTGCTGCATTACTTGTATTGTACATAGGACTACGACCATTAATCTTCATATACCAACGATATGGATTTAAGTCATTTGAACCATCGCTTATGATTAATTCACCACCACCCATAGCATAATACTGGTTTGCTATCAATGTAGCGGACGGAATTGTGCTATAAGTCCCCGTAAATGTGTATTCTGCAATAGTCGTTCTGCAATCTATGCTATTTTCTTCTGCCGGATAGAGCGTAGTTCCTGATAAAGAGAAGGTCTTTTCGCCAACACTTTTAGCTTTTATAAGATATGGAGTGTTAGGAATAAGAGAGCCTTCTTTTATCTTGATAACATCCATAATGGTTTCATCAATAGCTCCGTCATCATTTTTATCATATTGACGAATACCATTGATATAGGCTACCTCAAAGTCATCCTTCCAATCATTATAGCTCAGGGAGAATGGAATATAAAGAGCCTGCCATTTGGTATTGTTAAAAGTGCGAGTATAAGATATGTCACTTCTATTGAGAAGTGAATAGTTATTTGTATATGGGATGCCTTCTGCTATTACATAATCTGGAATTGCTTGTATGTTTTCGAAATATTTCCAGCCTTCAGCACCCTTGTATGCAGAAACACTATTTTCTGGAACAAAGACAGGTATGGATCTATCGACTTTCGCAAAAGCATCATAGTATGTGTTTGGTGGGGTGTTTGCTTCACAAGTGATAGAAGTAAGACTAGAACAATTTAAAAAAGCCTGCTGCTCAATTCTCTCCACTGAGTTAGGGATTGTGATGGAGGTTAAACCTGAACAACCAGCAAAAGCCATAGATTCAATTCTCGTCAAAGAGATGGGTATAGTAATGGAAGTTAGGCCTGAACAATTCACGAAAGCATAAGCTCCAATACTTATTACTGAGTTCGGTATTGTGATTGATGTGAGGCCAGAGCAATCATAGAAAGCTTCGCCTCCAATGCTCGTCACGGAGTTAGGGATAGTGACAGAGGTGAGCTTTTTACAATACATGAAAACATGTTCTGCTATACTTGTTACGGTATTAGGGATACTAATCGAAGTAAGATTAAGACAGTTATAAAAAGCACAATTCCCAATATTAGTAACTCCATTTTCAATTTCAACTTTTTGGATTTCATTTCTTCTAGAATACCAAGGCATATTAAATTGATAGGAATTGTAGTGTGGCATATCTGTTCCTGATATCGTTAAAGTACCATCATCGGACAAAGTCCATGTGATTTCCGCATGAACTGCATTGAAAGCAATCATGCAAAGGGAAATAAGGGCAAAAATTTTTTTCATGATTATAGAAAAATAAAAGGGCGCAGACCTTCCGAGATCCTCGTCCTCTAACCTGGTACCGCCAAGCACCATCCACACAGACAAGTAGATACGGCTAAGTCCACGTCCTAAACGGACATGGAACTTTTCGCATACTTGTTCTCGTGTGTGAAATTGGCGGTTTCGGTTAGAGAGAACAAGAGCTAAAAGCTCAATGTTATATTTTATATCGAGAAAACCGGTAAGTACTCACCCAGAGTTAATAATTATGTGATTAACTAATTGCCGAGAAAGTCTGAGACTATTATCTGCATAAGGGGAACGTTACCGTTCGTCTGTTTAATTACGTTTTTACTTTCTTTTTCTTATAAATTGTTTTTATGGGTTAATAATTTATGATTACATTTCTGTTTGCAAAAATAAGTAAAAAATCTGATTTCTCCAAATAATAGCAAGGAAAAGAGCATTCTCGCATGAAGAATAACTCTTATATCTGTAATCGATTCCTACCAGCACTCCGTTTCATTGGCAATCTCAGGACAGGTTTCTGCCTTGTATGTCGGATCTTTTCCGGCACGTCGTTGCTGTCTGTAATCATCAAGAAGAATGATGGCATACTTGCCGAGGAAGACAATGGCTGACAGTACCAAAATTTAATGTCAGCCTTTGTTTTCTTTTCAAGAAAAAACGCTTTATACAACTGCTATTGTTTAATTTTGAATTAAAAAACATGGAATATTGCTCATATTTCACAAATTATATGTAACTTTGTAGCCGAATAAATAATAGTAATAATATGGCTACAGCAATTAAAGCAATTCCTACATTGTACGGAGAAGATGCCATTCGTTTTCGCGAAGAGATAGAAAAGGTTGACAGAGAATTCGATAATCGTCCGGAGCGTGACCTTACCACAGACCCACGTTATGCGATGATGAAAAAGATTCTAAGCAAGGCAAGAATTTTCTAATTTACTTCATTGATTATGAGTTTCTTGGCAGACAAATGCATCTTCGAGGTTTTGACACATGACATTTTTTTGGAATGTAATCCATTCACATGCGGAGATGATGCTGATATGGATGAGTTTTTTCAGAAGGATGCGTTGACGTATGCCCATCGTAGAATAGGTAAATCCTATTGTTTCCGTCTGGAAGAGGATGCCAAGCAGATTGTTGCCTGCTTCACACTTTCAAACGATAGCATACGTATCTGGGATTTAGGCAGTTCGAAGAAGAATGCAATGTGGAAAGAACTTACTAATCGCGAAAAAATGCTTAGCAGATTCCCTGGAGTTCTTATCGGTCGCCTTGCCGTGTCAGAAACGTTTGCAGGACATGGCATAGGCTCGGAAATCATTGATTTCATAAAGCTATGGTTTCTTAGCGAAGAGAACAAGACAGGATGCCGCCTTGTCATTGTAGATGCCAAGAACAAACCGAATGTCCTAAAGTTCTATGAGAAGAATGGCTTCAAATACCTTTTCAATCGTGAGATTGATGAAGATTTATACATCAAGCCTCCTAAGAACGAAGAAGAGCGAAAAAACAGGATTCAGAATCCTCGCAATCTGAACACTCGTCTGATGTACTGTGACCTTTTGTCAGATTAGTAGTAATATTGAATATATATTCCCCTATTGGGAGTATCAAACGGAATCCCCGAAGTCCTTGAGTAGCAATATTCAAACTTCTCCTGTGGTTTATGTGAGTTTTTACCAGCACTCCGTCTCGTCTGCAATCTCAGGACACGTTTCTGCCCTGTATTTTGGATTCTTGCCTGTGCGTCGCTGTTGTTTGTAGTCATCAAGAAGAATGATGGCATACTTGCCAAGGAATGTGATGGCAATAAGGTTGCACGAAGTCATTATAACCATGAAGAAATCGACCAATGCCCATACGATATCAATATTCATAAGAGAGCCGAAGAAAACTATTAAGCCTAAAACGACTCTGTATCCTTGAATGGCGGTCTTAGTATAGCTCTTGCCATTACATAGGAAAGCCACATTGCACTCTCCATAATAGTAGTTGCCTATCACACTTGAGAAAGCGAAGAATAATATGGCAATAGCGATAATGGTCTTTCCTATTTCGCCGATATGTGAAGAGAGAGCCACCTGAGTAAGTTCTATTCCGTTTTGCCCACAGTTGTAAAGACCTGAACAGAGAATGATGAAAGCCGTACATGAGCAGACGATAAGAGTATCGGTAAATACTCCCAGGGTTTGGATAAGTCCCTGTTTTACGGGATGGCTTACATTAGCTGTGGCAGCAGCATTAGGGGCACTTCCTTCTCCTGCCTCATTACTGAATATTCCGCGTTTGAACCCCATAGTGATGGCTGCACCAACAGTTCCGCCAATAGCCTGATCAAGTCCGAAAGCACTCTTTGCGATAAGGCTTAATACCGACGGAATCATTGTAATGTTCGTTATTATAATCCAAATTGCTATGGCAAGATATCCTAACGCCATGACTGGTACAATAACAGAACACACCTTTGCTATACGTTGAATGCCGCCGAATATTACTGCTATCGTTATAGATGTCAAGGCGATAGCCATTATCTGGGGCGAAAAGCCGAAAGCCTGAGTAAAGGCAGAGGATATGGTGTTAGCCTGTACCATATTGTTAGTAAGGCCAAACTGTCCTATGCTTGCAATAGCGAAGATACACGCAAACCAATGCTTGTGCAATCCCTTCATTATATAATATGCTGGACCTCCTATGAACGAGTCCTCTCCGTGAGTCTTGAATAACTGAGCAAGAGTACATTCCACGAATGTATTCACACTACCTATGAGTGCCATTACCCACATCCAGAAAATAGCACCGGGGCCACCTATTACTATAGCCGTAGCAACACCGGCAAGGTTTCCTGTACCTACTCGCGAAGCCAATGATACGGTGAAAGCCTCGAAACTGCTTACTCGCTTTGTCTTTTTACCGTTTACTTTTGGATCATCACCGCTATTGAAGAGAAGACGGAACATCTCGCCAAACATACGAAATTGCACGCCACGTGTGCGGAATGTGAACCAAATTCCGGTTATAGAGAGAATTGCGACCATCAATCCACCCAAGGGCTCGTTGATTGTGTTTAGAAGGTCAGTAATTTGTTTTTCCATATTGGGTGCAAAATTAGTAAAAAAAGCGCTAAAATGCAATATTGAAGTAGCAAAATCGGTGTGTGAATTGTACACTTCAATTTTTTTCTAAGCAAAAAAGTGAAATTTTTACATAAAAAGTTTTGTGCGTTGTGTTTTTTTTTCGTACCTTTGCATCAGGAAAACCAAATAAAGGTTTCCATTTATATCACGTTTAGATTAAAAGTAAGTAAGATTTAGTTAGTAATACAGAATTTGTTAGTAGTAGTATTGGTTAAGACCTTACTAATTTCTATGAAATAACACTCTTGAAATAAAAATCAAGGAAAAGAAAAAGCGGTATCCCATTGCGAAATGGAGTACCGCTTATATTTTTTGTTTATAAAATAAGTGAATAGTGAATAACGAATAGATAATAATACTTAATTCAAGTTTCGCTTGTTCGTTATTGCCTGGAAGGCAACACCATGAGTAACCGAGGTGCATACTCGACGAAGGAGAGGATGCCCTCGGATATAGAAACCGAGGTGCATACTCGACGAAGGAGAGGATGCCCTCGGATATAGAATCTCCATCAACTAATCAGCCTGGAAGGCTGTACCTAATTGGCGATGTACTGCCATCCAGGCAGTTAAAGGTGTAGAGGTTTTCATCCCCGCACATCCTCGTTTCACTCGTATGTACGGGGTTACGCATAGTACTGTCTTCCAGACAGTTTCGGACAAGCGAAACTTGAATACTTAAATACTGGCTAACGCCTATCGGGATATCTCTCTTGATCTCGTTTGGGGGCTGCCAGTATTATTCATTTTTCGCTATTCACTATTCACTTATAAGAATGCGTATTTCAGCACAAAGAGAATGGCAAGGATGCACATCCCGATGTTCAGTTCCTTCCAGCGACCTGCAAGAATCCTTATCGCAACGTAGGTGATGAGGCTCAATAGTATGCCGTCGGAGATACTATATGTAAGAGGCATTACGGAAATGCATACAAAGCATGGGATGGCGTTGGCATAGTCGGTAAAGTTCACCTTACGTATGTCGTGCATCATCATCACGCCAACAAGGAATAATGCAGGAGCGGTAGCCTCTGAAGGAATGGCAAGGAATATGGGTGCAAAGAATAGGGCAAGGGCAAAGCATACGGCAGAAGATATGGATGTCAATCCTGATCTTCCACCTACATTCACACCAGAAGCACTCTCTACGTATGTAGTAACGGTGGAAGTTCCGAGCATAGCACCTACGGTTGTACCAACGGCATCAGCCATGAAAGCCTTGCCAAGACGTGGGATATTACCATTCTCGTCCACCATTCCTGCGCGGTTGCTAACACCAATCAATGTTCCAATTGTGTCGAACATATCTATAAAAAGGAAAGTAATCACGCAGATAGCCATATCCACAGATAATATGCTGCTCCACTCAAACTTCATAAGGATAGGTGATATGGAAGGTGGAGTGTCAAGAAATCCTGTGAAATTAGTCACACCGAGAGGAATACCGATTATTGTAGTTGCGAGGATTCCTATCAACAATGCACCTACAACGTTTCTTACCAACAGAACAGAGGTCAGTAGAATACCGAAACATGCAAGGAGAACGGCAGGAGAATGAAGATTGCCAAGAGTAACGAGCGTAGCATCGCTTGCGCTTACGATTCCTGCATTCTTCAGACCTATGAAAGCTATGAACAATCCTATTCCCGGTGATATGGCTCGACGGAGGATAAGTGGCATGGAATCAACGATTTTCTGTCTCAATCCTGTTATGGTAAGAAGGATGAATATGATACCTTCAAGGAATACGGCAGTCAGAGCAAACTGCCATGTATAGCCCATTGTCAGTACTATTGTGTAGGCAAAGAAGGCATTCAATCCCATACCAGGAGCCAATACGAAAGGCAGTTTGGCGTAGATAGCCATAACTGCTGTGCCCACGATGGCTGACAGTATAGTAGTGGTAAATACTGCTCCCCTGTCCATACCCGCATCTCCAAGGATGCTTGGGTTTACGGCAAGAATATATGCCATAGTCAGGAACGTTGTGATACCTGCGGCTACTTCCTTTTTCACCGTCATAGTTTTTGGATCGAATCCGAAAATCTTTTGTAGCATATTCACTTGATTTATAGGTTAAACTTCACGGCAAGTGTAGTTTTTTTGCAAATGTGGTGCTCCAAACACCAGTCAACTGGAACGATTGCCGTTTGGCTGATTGAAAAAATGCTTGTACATAGCCTAAATGGAGTATGTGGTAGAGAAATCGGCATTATGCCCGTTCCATGCGCCACTGAATAGGGTTGCCGACTGGTAAGAGCCGCCTCTTCCCATACCTCCGTCAAACTCCCCGTGTGCAGCAAATGAAGAATACTCTGTTGCATTTGTAATGTTAAATTCACGGCTAACCTCAGTATATGCGCCCATCACACCGTCTTTGTCAAGGTCAAGATCGACATAACATGAGCGAGATCGTTAGCAGAGAAATGCTCGAAAGTAGCATTCATTTCTCGTCTGTTTTTTCTTCTGTGGAATAGATGTGACGGCCGAAGTCATAATGCAGTTGAAGATTCTGCGCATTTGTGCTTACTGCCATTAATGCGGTCAGGAAAACAGAAAAAAATGATTTTTTTCATAGAAATTTTTATACATGTAATTTTGTGTACAAAGATACTTATTTTCTTTCACAATCTCTCATTTTTTGTGCGGAAACTAACAATCATGCCATATCTTCCATGTTTTTTGCATCTTTTTGCTACTCGGATATACGATGGAAATCAAGGAATGATGATTTTTTTACTGTCATGAAATTTGGTAGATTGCAAAAAAAATTGTAATTTTGCATCGCTTTATTCAGGATATAGGTAACATATAGTTACCAACGTTCATGTTTTTGACAGTAATAACAATTTGAAAATGAAGAATGTACTGATATGTATCTTGGTTCTCTTGTGCGCTATGCCGATCTCTGCTCAGAGAAACAAGAAGCTGCAAGCTAAGGCGAAAACTTATGCAGAGAAATATGAAAGGGTAGGCAACGAATTGTCAATCTCATTTGTTGAGGAAAACATTCCAATGTCAAAACAGGAGATATATTCTGTTTTCCCCGCTCTCCTTGATAAGCAATTCAAGATTCATGACGATGAAATTGAGTCGCGAGATCCACTAGGCAGGTCTGTCCAGTGCTCTATCACTCGTAAGGTCATGAATTCCGGAACTGTAAATATCACAAGTAATTTTAAGTTGAAGCTTGATGCAAAGGACGGTAAGGCCCGAATCAGCGTCAAGACAGATGGCTATAGTTTTAGTGAAGGCTCAAAGGTGAGTGCTGAGGAAGCTGTATGCTCACGACCTCCATTTGTAGAGTTGGAGAACAATACGGAAAAAGGAATGAAGCTTAATGAGTTCTATTACGATACATTTTTGCGGTTGGATAAGAACGTTGAGGCTATCATCAAGGATTTTAGTGAGTACTGGCAGAAATTAAGGAAATAAACCTGTGAATGTCAGTCAATATCACAAACATTCATGTCTGTTTGTAATAAATCTCTCAAAAAGTTTGCAGATTACAAAAAAAGTTGTACCTTTGCATCCGCATTTCAGAAATGAGGCTTTTCTCATGATTGAAAATGCCATATCACATCTTAAGGGTAGGTAGGTAAGTGGTTAAAACGGGCAGACTGTAAATCTGTTGCTTTGCGGCTTCGGCGGTTCGAATCCGTCCCTGCCCACTAAGAGTGGTAAGAATAAAAATAAGCATCCTTGCTGGAGAGGTGGCGGAATTGGTAGACGCGCTACTTTGAGGGGGTAGTGTCAATTGTGACGTGGGAGTTCGAGTCTCCTCCTCTTCACTTTCAGGATGAAGAAATGAACGGTTCATAGATACTAACGTATCGTGAGCCGTTCATTTTTTGTTTCTATTTGTTCTTTTTGCTCATTTGCTGAACTTTCTCAGTCCTAAATTACTTGCTTGTGGTGGTCTTGTAAGTTGTTGAAAATAAATAATTTTGCAGATTTGCAACATTGTTTGCTATATTTTAAGGGTGTGATATTGCACTATTGCACAAATGTAAAAGGTACAGCATGTTATAAATCGCAAACTTTGTGAAACAAAAAATCTTGCACAAAACAGAAAAACTTTATACCTTTGCACTCAGAAATGGTAATCATATAATAAGTGTTAGATTTATGTGGTGACTAATAATAAAGATGGTCACTTGCATTGTGGGAACTGAATTGTAAGAACGTAAGAAATACGACGGGTGTTAAGCTAAGAAGGTACTAAAGAATTGTATTAATGGGATTAACACAAGGTGCAAGGTCAATATCGGCGCAAGCTGATGTTGACTTTGTTCTTGATGTAGGTTTAACTGTCAGGAAATGACAGTTACTGCAGTACGGTTTCAAGCATCTCAAGCGCCTTGCTGTGTTTCTTTATCAGTTCCTCATATCCAAAGGCACGGCCTCTGGCTATATTGTGAGTCAGGTCATTGCGTTTTACGTTGATAGCGGTGATATTACCAGAGTCTATGATATGCTGCACATAGTCGTAGTAGTCAGTTGTTTTGTCATGAGTGAGAAGTTTGAGGATTTCGATGATATCAGAAGGCACGCCTTCATGCTCCAGATCCTTAAAAGTCCAGTTGGTATCTTCCACTACGTCATGAAGAAAGCCTGCACACTTTTCTGCATCGGTTTTACCCATGCTTCCAACCATCAAAGGATGAAGGATGACAGCATTGCCATCCCTATCTCTCTGTCCGTTGTGTGCTCTGCAAGCTATGTCAAGACATTTCTCTACTATCTCTTGGGGCAGAGATGCTTTGTCACCAGCCCTCTTGGCTATTATCTCAAATTCCATGTGCGTCACCCTTTGCATACTCGCTCTTTGCTTCTTCAAACTTTGCCTTCATCGTAGGATTATTTCGAGTCAGTTTCTTTATGGTAAGAGCTTCTGCCTTGTCGTTTGCCAGACGAAGATTGTTCTCTGATCCAAGTAGGGCCGCCTTAATTTTCTGGAGGTGCTCAATACTTTTGTCGATCTCTGCTATCGCATTATTGAATTTCTCGCTTGCAAGACGGTAGTTATTGGCGAATTTATCTTTGAAATCATTAAGCTGGTTCTCAAAATTTGTCACGTCAATAGATTGGCTTTGGGCAATGACAAGTTTCTGCTTATATTCCATGCTCTTTCTTGAAGTCTGTACAAGCAAGGAAATGATAGGTAGAAAGAATTGGGGACGAATAACATACATCTTGTCATATCTGTATGAGACATCTACTATGCCACCATTATATAGTTCACTATCAGGCTCAAGAAGCGAGACGAGCACGGCATATTCGCAGCCCTTGGCTGTACGATCGGCATCCAGTTTCTTGAAAAAATCCTCATTCTTATGCTTGGTAGCAGTTTCATCTGCCTCATTCTTCATCTCGAACATGATTGAGACATACTCCGTGCCATCCTTAGCAAAGTCACGGAAGATAAAGTCGCCCTTACTGCCACCAGACGCATCATTGTCTTTTTCGAAATAAGCCTGAGGCATCATAGGACGCATCATCTGATTGAACTGGGTTGAACAATGAATCTCAAGAGTCTCGCCTATCATCTTTGTAGAAAGACGAGATTTGTAGTCGCGGAGACGCAGAATCTCCTCTTCCTTATCTTTCAGACGAACTTCGTATTGTTCGCAATTCTGCTTTAATTGGTTCTCGTATTTTTCCTTTAGGCTCTTCTCACTCAGTTCGGCCTCTTTCTTGTCAATAAGCGACTCCGAACGCAGTTTTTCAATCTCGGAATCCTTTTCCTGTATCATCTTGATTGTCTTGTTCTGTTCCTGCATCACGGCAAGCTGTTTCTCTTTCTCGCTCTGTGAGATCTTTGCCTTAAGTTCTGCAATGTCCTTTTCTTGGGCTGTAAGTGCAAGGGCAATTTCCGATTTCTTGTCTTTTTCCAGATTGTTTAGACGCTCCTTTAGCTGAATAATCTCGGACTCTTTCTTTGCCAGTTCCGAGGTGTGCTTGGTCATAACCTCTTGCTGCAAGACTTTTGCATTAGCCTCAGAGGCTTTCTGTTCAGCCTCCATGCGTCTGTGTTCCTCTTCAATGCGACGTTTCAGCTCTGCCTCAAACTCCTTGTTCTTTACTTGTGCCAGAATGGAATCATATACGGAATCATCCACCTGAAACTGTTTATGACAATTTGGACATATAAGTTCTTTCATATCTTTTATATTTAGGTTATGGATGCAAAAGTAAGAAATTAATTCTATATATGCAAAAAATGATAAAGTTTATTTATGTGGGGCACTTTAGAAGCATAGGACACCCCTCTTATTGACTTATGAAATCCGCATAGTCTTTTGGTGACATCTTATCACCAATCGCAGTCCTAATTTCCCTATTGGAAACCGCCCCCATTTCATTCTCCAACTCCCTTTTGGTATAAACGGGCTTCCCGTTTTCTGTCATTGAAGCCAACTCCTTTCTGAGTTCGCTCTTGTACTGCTCAATCTGTTCTTTTGTTATTATAACTTTCTTTTCAGGCTGTTCTTCAATGGGCTTCGTACTGTCTTCTGTGGTCTTTGTAATGTCATGCTTGATAAATTCCATGTTATCGTCCAAGGGAATCCACGCAAGTTCACGAACCTTACCCGACATATATTCCCTGTTCAGATGCTTTAGAACCATGTTGATCCTGTATATCATTGACTCGGAATGCAAGAACTTAATCCAAGTCTCGTGATCAAGTTCAATCACGTCACACGATGGTGTGACGGGCATATAATAAATACATCTCACTACTAACCTCATATTTCTTCCTCCTTAATTTCAATCTGCTGAACATCGAGCGGATCATCATTATGATTCTCAAAGTTATACTTCTGTTGTTCCTTGAAAGCTTTCATTGCCTCCTCGTAAGTGTCGTAAAGACCAATACGATAATATTCCCAATCATATCGGTCATATCCTCTAAGTTCGTACTTTTTCATAGTGAATACATGTTAATGAGCGTAATAACCATTTCTGAGTACAAAGGTAATGGCAACTTCGCTCAAAACGTGATAGAACTTAAAAGTTTCTTCATTATTTAGTCAAGGCATTCTGCATGTTTCTCACGAATATCATCTGCAAGCCATTGAGGCTTAATCACCTTTAGGTATTTGCCACGCGATAGAATCTGTGCACAGAAGTCAGCTGTAGGACGAAGATACAGTTCAAAATCTGTGTAGTCTTCACCTTTGCCAACGAGCCTCTGGGAATGGTGCAAAGGTAAATCCTGTATATAGTACCTCTCCATGTTATACGCTCTCAGTACAACTCTCTCCGGAGGAAATTCGTCTCCTTGCACCACACCGAAACACTCTGAGAAATATTCTTCTGCGGAGAAATCCGGATCTATGGTGAACTTAATGTCTGTGAGTTCCATACTCATAATCCTGTCAAAGGAGAATATTCCGAAATAGCTCACTTCCTCTTTTTCCTCGGTGGCATCTCTATGGAAATGTCCAAGTACATACCATCTCTGATGCCACATTTTCAGAGCGTATGGTTCAAAGTTCAGATTACGTGGATCATAACCACCATACCTGTTATATACTATGGCAATCCTCACGTTCTTCTTCATGGCATCAATCACCATTTCCAGGTAACCGTTATCATCCGCTACAGGTTCAAGCAGAATCCTGTCTTTCAATCTTGCACTCTCTGATATCACATTACTTACGCTCAGCGTTGACAGCATCCAGTTTTGTATTCTGTCATCGTGTAACGCTTTTGGATTGGAGATGTAATACAGATAGCCTCCCTGCCTCTGACATTCAATAATAATGCCAAAGATTTCCTCTATGGCAATACGGTGTCGTCCAAACGTAGCCTTTGTCAAAGGCATACCCTCTGATAGTTCCGTGTCAAGCCATTTCTCATTTAGTTCCTCAAACGAGATTTTTCCTGTCCTGTGAATAGTATTCAGCAGCCAAATGTATTCCTTGAAAAGAATTGGTTTCTTCATTTTGTATAAAAATGTATAGGTAGCATTTGTATATGTTCGTGTGCTTCAATTGCAATTCAATGTGGGCATAAAAGATTAAATGTTAACCCTTTTTATTATCTTTCCGATAGCAAAGTAGAAGACGTAGAACGGCTTGAAATTCTCTCCTTCTTTTTCGATGAAACGCAAACACTCCAAATCGCCATACTCTTCATAAATCCAATCGGCTATATCTTCATCGACAAACACCCAATCATTTGCCGTACATTCTACGAAAAGCGGGAGCCTGTTTGTCACAATTCCTGCATATCTGGTTCTGGTAAAACCATGTTGGTAGAATATGAAGCGACAACAGAACTCCCACATAGGCATTATATATGTAACGTACCTACGTGAAGTCTATCGTCCTTTCACCTTAACCAACTTTCAATTTTACCAGATTCGATATGCTAAAGGAAAAGCGATAAACGCCAATCGTTAATATTTATGACAATTATGGTCTTTTTGACATCCAAGCGTCTCATTGCCGAACTTGACCGAGATTATCGGTTGCAAAAATACAAAGAATATTTAGATCAAACAAGAAAACGGAGTTTTTTTATTTATAAAGATACCTGAAAAAAGCAAAAAGTTCCGCACTTCTTCCGAACTAATGTCGATGATAATACCATTATAATACCATTATATTACCATAATAATACCATAATATTACCATTAACTATGGTATTTTAATGGTATCTTAATGGTATTTATATGGTATTTTAATGGTAATTACATCGGAGGTGGAATGGAAGAACTTCGGCGTTAGGGCTTATGGACTTGGGCGATGATTCTTTGTTTCTTTTCTCTTGGCATGATTTTTTTGTTGATTTCTTTGGCAGTATGATGTTTTATGTGTATTTTTGCAGAAAAAGTAAAATTTCTTATATTGTAGATTGCAAAATATGACATTCAAAAGACAAATGGAAAAAGCCATAAAGGAATATCTAACCCCTTTAGGCTATAAGTACAATTCAAAAATTTATAAATATGTAAAGTTTGTAGATGATGATATAATCCACACAATAGGTTTTGCAGATTCGACAGGTTTTAATCTTGGTGATTGGCATTTACAAACTTTTGTTACCGTTGCTTCTCAGTCACTAAATGAAATTCTTTATGAAGTGACAGATGGGATTATAGACCTTAGGAGTATCTATGCTGGACCTGCATATCTCTGTGATACAGAATCTCATGATGATATTCAGACTGATTTCTTTCGTGAGCGATCTATGGAAGAAAACATGGCGGATTTTGAAAGGATGTTGAATACGGATGTTCAGTTTGTATTTGACAGATACAACACTTTGAAAAAAGTATATACAGCCGCAGCAGATAAGGAATTCTATAATCTGATAAACACTCCTTGTGTTTGGTTCTATGCTCCTCTATCTTATTTTTTCTTAGGCGAATACGATGAAGCATTCAAATTCATTGATAAGCGTATTGAAATAGAAGAAGCAAATTTCAAGAGGATACTTGAGAGGGTAGGCTCTCTTAGTGAAGAAGATACCGAAGCGCAAAGAGCGTTCCTTGCTATGCGAGACAACTTGAAGAAGTGGATAGCAGAAGGCAGACAGTTCAAGGTGGATGATGAGTATCTGCCCCAAACTGTAGTTAGGGGTTCCTGTGATAATTCTTTGACGGGTAGGATTTCTTCTTTTCTTGCAAAGACAGGAAAGCGTATTTTGCGGGCGAGAGCATAGAAACTTATGTGCGGAAACCTGACTTTGCACAAAAAAGAGCAAAAATTTCAACTTTTTCTTGGAAATATTTGGAAAATCCATAGAAAATGTGTAACTTTGCACCTGTTCAGTGGAATGAGAGGCTCACCGAGATGAGCTTCTCATTCTTGTTTTATTACTTAAATTGAGAGAATGATAGACAAGAACGTCGTTAAGACAGTAGTTGAGGAATGGCTCCAGGACAAGGAGTATTTCCTGGTTGACATCGAGGTCAGCACAGATGACCGTATCGTAGTGGAGATTGACCATGCTGATGGTGTATGGATTGAGGACTGTGTGTCCTTGAGCCGTTTCATCGAAGAACACCTTAACCGTGATGAGGAAGACTATGAGCTTGAAGTGGGTAGTGCCGGTATCGGTCAGCCATTCAAGGTAGAGCAGCAGTATATAAACTGCATCGGTAAGGATGTGGAGGTGCTTGCTGCCGACGGTAAGAAGGTTACAGGCGTGCTGAAATCGGTTGATGGCAGGAAGTTTGTCGTTACTGTCAGCGAGAAGCAGAAAGTGGAAGGCAAGAAGCGCCCACAGCTCGTTGAGGTGGAGAGGGAATTCTCCATGGACGAGGTGAAATACTGCAAATACTTGATAAATTTTAAATAAAATATATAATGGCAAAGAAAGATGCAATTTTACAGCCAAATATGATTGAGACGTTCAAGGAGTTCAAGGACACCAAGAACATCGATCGTACTACTTTGGTTAGTGTGTTGGAAGAAAGTTTCCGTAATGTCATTGCGAAGATCTTCGGTAGTGACGAGAACTTTGACGTAATCGTGAACCCAGACAAGGGTGACTTCGAGATCTACCGTAACCGCGTTGTCGTTGCTGACGGTGAGGTGGCAGACGAGAACAAGGAAATAGCTCTTACAGAGGCTCAGAAGATAGAGGCTGACTATGAGGTAGGCGAGGACGTTTCAGAGCGTGTTGATTTCGCTAAGTTTGGCCGTCGTGCTATCCTTAACCTTCGTCAGACACTTGCAAGTAAGATTCTCGAACTTGAGCATGATAGCCTTTACAATAAGTATAAGGATCGTGTTGGCGAGATTATCTCAGGTGAGGTTTACCAGACTTGGAAGCGTGAGGTTCTTATCGTTGACGACGAGAACAACGAGCTTATCCTTCCAAAGGCAGAGCAGATTCCACAAGACCAGTACCGTAAGGGTGAGACCGTTAAGGCTGTCATCCTTCGTGTAGATAACGAGAATAACAATCCAAAGATTATCCTTTCTCGTACAAGTTCACTCTTCCTCCAGCGTCTTCTTGAGGCTGAGGTTCCTGAGATTGCAGAAGGTCAGATTGCTATCCGCCGTATTGCCCGTCTCCCAGGAGAGCGTGCAAAGATTGCCGTAGAGAGCTTCGATGACCGTATTGATCCGGTAGGAGCCTGCGTAGGTGTTAAGGGTAGTCGTGTGCATGGTATCGTTCGTGAGCTCTGCAACGAGAACCTTGACGTTATCAGCTATACTGCTAATACAAAGCTCTTCATACAGCGTGCCCTTGCTCCTGCACGTATCAACAGCATCGTGCTCGACGACGAGAACCACAAGGCAGAGGTTTACCTCTCACCAGAGGAGGTAAGTCTTGCTATCGGTCGTGGCGGTCAGAACATCAAGCTCGCTTCAATGCTTACAGAATATACAATCGATGTATATCGTGACCTCGGTGAGGACGAGAACGTGGATAGTGATGATATCTATCTCGACGAGTTCAACGATGAGATTGACCAGTGGGTTCTCGATGCTATCAAGGGTATCGGCCTTGATACTGCAAAGGCAGTTCTCAATGCTCCACGTGAGATGCTCATCACCAAGGCAGACCTTGAAGAGGAGACTGTAGATCAGGTGCTTGAGGTACTGAGGGCAGAGTTCGAGAAATAAGCGGAGACTCTGCAAGTTACGGGTTACAAATTGCTAATTACTTAGTTACGCCTTTCTCCTTTGGGCAATAGCCTTTTGAAGAATAAAGATAGAAGAAGTAATACTGTAATTCGTAATACGACAATACACAAAGAAAGTAACTAAGTAATTAGTAATTTTGAAATTAGTAATATCAATAGATGAGTATAAGATTAAATAAAGCAATACGTGAACTTAACATCGGCCTAGGAACTGCTGTTGAGTTTCTGGAGAAAAGACCTGATCTGGGTGAGGTGAAGTCCGATCCTTCATGCAAGATTAGCGATGAGCAGTATAAGGCTCTTTCTGCTGCATTTGCCAAGGATAAGGAGGTTCGCACTCAGGCAGAGAAACTGTTCCAGAAGAAGCCGAAAGAGCATAAGGAGTCCAAGAAGGCCGAGGAAAAGAAGGCTGTTGAGGCTGCTGCTCCTAAAGCAGAGGAAAAGAAGGCCGTTCGTCAGGAGTTTAAGCCTCTTGGCAAGATTGATATTGATTCCCTAAACGGCAAGAAAAAGCCAGAACCAAAGGTCGAGGCTCCAAAGGCAGAGAAAAAGGCTGAGCCTGTAAAGGTTGAGCCTAAGAAGCAGGAGCCTGTAAAGGCTGCTGAACCTGAGAAGAAGGAAACTCCAAAGGTTGAGGCTCCAAAGGCAGAAACACCAAAGGTTGAGCCAAAGAAGGCTGAGCCGGTAAAGGTTGAACCAAAGAAGCCTGAGACTGTGGAGCCAGAGGTTGAGGTATTTACCACAAAGAATGAGCGTAAGATGCTTGGTCAGAAGATGAATGTGGTGGGTAAGATAGACCTTGACTCTCTGAACCAGAGCACTCGTCCGAAGAAGAAGACTAAGGAAGAGCGTCGTAAGGAGCGTGAGGAGAAGGCTCAGCAGGCTCGTGAAGCTCAGAAGGCTGCTAACGGCGAGAGGAAGAAGCGCAACCGTATGAACAAGGAGCGCGTCGATATCAATGCCGCAGCTAATCAGCCTCAGGGTAATGGCAAGAATGGTAACAACCAGAATGGCCAGGGAGGCAAGAAGAATAAGAACAAGAATAAGAACAAGAACAATAAGCCTCAGGAGGTAAACGAAGAGGATGTAGCACGTCAGGTAAAGGAAACCCTCGCACGTCTGACTTCTAAGTCAAGCCAGAACAAGAAGGGTGCCAAGTACCGTAAGGAAAAGCGTGATGCTGCTGCCGAGAAGCGTGATGAGGAACTCATGGAACAGGAGTTGGGTGAGAAGACCTTGAAGCTCACCGAGTTTGTTACTGTTTCTGAGCTTGCTACCATGATGGATGTTCCTGTAACAAAGCTTATTGGAACTCTGATGTCTATCGGCGTGATGGTAAGTATCAACCAGCGTCTGGACGCAGAGACCATTAACATCGTGGCTGAGGAGTTTGGCTTTACTACCGAGTATGTAAGTGCTGAGGTTCAGGAGGCTGTTCAGGAGGCAGAGGATGATGAGAATGATCTTGTTAGCCGTGCTCCTATCGTTACAGTCATGGGTCACGTTGACCACGGTAAGACCTCTTTGCTTGACTATATCCGTCAGACAAATGTTATCGCTGGTGAGGCTGGTGGTATTACCCAGCACATCGGTGCTTACAACGTGAAGCTTGAGGATGGTCGTAGGATTACATTCCTTGATACCCCAGGTCACGAGGCATTTACTGCTATGCGTGCCCGTGGTACTCAGGTTACCGATATCGCGATTATCATCATCGCTGCCGATGACTCTATCATGCCTACCACCAAGGAGGCTATCGCACATGCTCAGGCTGCTAATGTTCCTATGGTGTTCGCAATCAATAAGATTGATAAGCCGGGAGCTAATCCTGACAAGATTCGTCAGGACCTTGCTGCCATGAACCTTCTCGTAGAGGAGTGGGGTGGTAAGTACCAGTGTCAGGAGATAAGTGCAAAGAAGGGTACTGGCGTAGCAGAGCTTCTTGAGAAGGTACTTCTTGAGGCTGAGATGCTTGACCTGAAGGCTAATCCTAACCGTAAGGCAACAGGTTCTGTCATAGAGGCATCTCTTGACAAGGGCCGTGGCTATGTGGCTACAATGCTCGTAAGCAATGGTACTTTGAAGATGGGTGATATCGTCATCGCAGGTACATATTATGGTCGTGTGAAGGCTATCTTCAACGAGCGTAACCAGCGTATCGATAATGTTCGTCCGGCTGAGCCTGCTATCATCCTTGGTCTTAACGGTGCTCCAAGTGCCGGTGACTCTTTCCATATCATGGAGACTGAGCAGGAGGCAAGGGATATTGCCAACAAGCGTTTGCAGTTGCAGCGTGAGCAGAGTCTCAGAACGACTAAGGTTGTCGGTCTTGAGGAAATCGCTCACCGTATCGCTCTTGGTGAGTTCCACGTTCTCAACCTTATCGTTAAGGCAGATACACAGGGTTCTGTCGAGGCTCTCTCAGATTCATTCATCAAGCTCTCTACAGAGAAGATTCAGGTGAATGTGATTCAGGGTGCCGTTGGTCAGATCTCTGAGAATGATGTAATGCTCGCTTCTGCTGCTGAGAACTCTATCATTATCGGCTTCAACGTTCGTCCTTCTGCTGCGGCTAAGAAGGTTGCAGAGCAGCACGGCGTGGAAATCAATACCTACTCTGTCATCTATGACGCTATCGACGATATCACTTCTGTGATGGAGGGTATGCTCGACAAGGTGAAGAAGGAAGTTGTTACCGGTCAGGTTGAGGTGCGTGAGGTTTACAAGATTTCCAAGGTCGGTACAGTTGCCGGTGCTATGGTTGTCGAAGGTAAGGTTCACCGTACAGACAAGGCTCGTGTCATTCGTGACGGTATCGTGGTTCACACAGCCGAGATCAACGCCCTCAAGCGTTTCAAGGATGATGTCAAGGAAGTTGCTACAAACTTCGAGTGCGGTATCTCACTCGTTAACTTCAATGATATCCAGCAGGGTGATATCCTCGAGACCTTCATGGAGATTGAGGTAAATCAGACTCTGTAATCATATAGGGATTGTAAATGTCAGAAAAGAATGAATTCGTCAAGCAGGTAGCCGAACAGAAATATGAGTTCGGCTTCACTACTGACGTACATACTGAGATAATACCTGTAGGACTGACCGAGGATGTGGTTCGACTTATTTCTGCAAAGAAAGGTGAGCCGGATTGGATGCTGGAGTTCAGACTCAAGGCCTTCCATTATTGGGAGACCCTTGAGCAGCCTACTTGGGGGCATCTTGACATACCGCCGATAGACTATCAGGCAATATCATACTATGCCGACCCTTTGGCAAAGAAACCGAAGAACAAGGAGATTGACCCGGAACTGGAGAAGACCTTCGACAAGCTCGGTATTCCGCTTGAGGAACGTCTGGCATTGAGTGGTACGGCTGTTGATGCTATCATGGACTCTGTATCAGTTAAGACAACCTTTAAGGATAAACTGAAGGAGAAGGGCATCATCTTCATGTCAATAGGTGAGGCTATCAAGGAGCATCCGGACTTGATAAAGAAGTATCTGGGTACTGTGGTTCCTTACCGTGACAATTACTTTGCTGCTCTTAACTCTGCAGTTTTCTCTGACGGATCTTTCGTCTATATACCGAAGGGAGTGCGTTGTCCTATGGAACTTAGTTCGTATTTCCGCATTAACGCGGCTAATACAGGACAGTTTGAGCGTACTCTTATCGTGGCAGACGATGATTCGTATGTTTCTTATCTTGAAGGATGTACAGCTCCTATGCGTGATGAGAACCAGCTTCATGCCGCTATCGTGGAGATTATCGTAAATGATAGGGCGGAGGTGAAGTACTCAACCGTTCAGAACTGGTATCCGGGCGATGAGAACGGTAAGGGAGGCGTGCTTAACCTCGTGACAAAGCGTGGTGAGCTTCGCGGTGAGCATTCAAAACTCTCTTGGACACAGGTAGAGACAGGTTCGGCAATCACTTGGAAGTATCCGTCATGTGTACTGAGAGGTGATGACTCTGTTGCGGAGTTCTATTCCGTAGCTGTCACCAACAACTATCAGCAGGCAGATACAGGAACGAAGATGATACATCTTGGCAAGAATACCAAGTCAACGATTATCTCAAAGGGTATCTCCGCAGGTCATTCGCAGAACTCGTACAGAGGTCTTGTGAGGGCTGGTTTAAAGGCAGACAATGCCCGTAACTACTCTTCATGTGATTCGCTGTTGCTCGGTTCTGAGTGTGGTGCGCATACGTTCCCTTATATGGACGTGCATAATGACACCGCAATCTTTGAGCATGAGGCTACCACTTCAAAGATATCTGAGGATCAGCTCTTCTACTGTCAGCAGAGGGGTATTCCGATGGAGCAGGCTGTCGGTCTCATCGTCAATGGCTATGCCAAGGAGGTGATACAGAAACTGCCTATGGAGTTTGCGGTTGAAGCGCAGAAACTGCTTAGCGTGAGCCTTGAAGGAACTGTAGGATAATACTGATGTTTCGAGATTTGCGTTTAGAGTTTAGTGTTTAGGGATTAGTGAACAGATGTCTCAACACACACAAACTCTAAACACTAATCACTAAACTCTAAACAATAAAATAGCTGGTTTCGGCCAGTTTCATAATTAACCATTATCAATAACTAAAACCTCTTAGAAAATGAAAAAGTATCTTGCAGAAGCAGTTGGAACATTCGTTCTCACACTTCTTGGTTGCGGCACAGCCGTATCTCTCGCATGTGGTTCTGATACCGCATCAGTAGTTGGCACAGCAATGGCTTTCGGCCTTTCTGTTATCGCTATGGCATATACCATAGGAGGTATCAGCGGTTGCCATATCAATCCAGCAATCACTCTCGGTTGCCTCATGACGAAGCGTATAAGCTGTAAGGATGCTACCGGATACATGATTGGACAGGTGTGTGGCGCAATAATCGCAGCTGCTGTTCTCTATGTGTTCACGCATTTCTCAGGTGCAAGTTTCGGGGGCACTCTCACCGGAGCTAATACCTGTGACGGCTGTAATGATAGTCAGATAGGCGGTTTGATCGTTGAGATTGTACTTACCTTCATCTTTGTTCTCGTTGTGCTTGGCACTACCGACGCAAAGAAAGGTGCAGGCAACTTTGCAGGTCTCGCTATCGGTCTTTCTTTGATTCTCATACACCTTGTTGGTATTCACTATACAGGTACATCCGTAAACCCAGCCCGTTCTATCGGTCCTGCTCTCTTCGAAGGAGGTGTGGCTCTCGAGGATCTCTGGGTATTCATCATTGGCCCATTCATCGGTGCAGCTCTCTCTGCATGTGTATGGAAGGCTATTGGTGAGGAGTAAAAGAAATGCGGCCTCTCCCCCCGCCCTCCCCCGTAGGGAGGGAGCTGGAGTGCTCAGAGGCTAATTAAATAATTGAAATGTCTTTCGCCTTCCGGCTCCCTCCCTATGGGGGAGGGCGGGGGGAGAGGCCATAATTTATAATTATAAATCGTGTTAGAAGTCAAAAACCTTCACGCCCGTATAGGCGATAAGGAAATTCTTAAAGGCATAAACCTTACCATCGGTGATGGTGAGGTTCATGCTATTATGGGACCTAACGGTTCCGGAAAATCAACTCTTAGTGCCGTTCTCGTCGGTAATCCTCTCTACGAGGTTACTGAAGGCGAGGCTTGGTATAATGGCAAGAACCTGCTTGAGATGAAGCCTGAGGATCGTGCTCATGAGGGCCTTTTCCTCTCTTTCCAGTATCCTGTGGAGATACCTGGTGTCTCTATGACAAACTTCATGAAGGCGGCTATCAACGAAAAACGAAAGTATCAGGGACTTGCCCCTCTCTCTGCTTCTGAGTTCATCAAGCTGATGAAGGCTAAGCGTGAGATTGTTCAGCTTGACGCAAAACTCGCCAACCGCTCTGTAAACGAGGGCTTCTCTGGTGGCGAGAAGAAGCGTAACGAGATATTCCAGATGGCTATGCTTGAGCCTACTCTCTCCATACTCGATGAGACCGACTCTGGTCTTGACGTTGATGCTATGCGCATTGTGGCAGATGGCGTAAACATGCTTCATACAGACAAGACAAGCACTATCGTGATAACTCACTATGAGCGCTTGCTCGACATGATTAAGCCAAGTGTCATCCATGTGCTTTGGAATGGCAGGATAGTGAAGACTGCCGGTCCTGAACTTGCCAAGGAGATTGAGGTTCGCGGCTATGACTGGATAAAGGCTGAGGCGAAGTAAAGAGGCCTCTCCCCCCGCCCTCCCCCGTAGGGAGGGAGCCGGAATGTCAACATCGGAAAAATAATGAATTTGTAAAAAAAGAATAATTGAATAGCCTTTCGCGCTCCGGCTCCCTCCCTACGGGGGAGGGCGGGGGGAGAGGCCGTTATTATGGAAAGCGAAAAGCAATATATAGACCTCTATGCACAATGCCGTGATATGATCAATGGTCATAGCAATGAGGTGATGAACTCTGTGCGCGAAAAGGCATTTGAGGATTTCAAGCGTCTGGGATTTCCTACGAGAAAGGTGGAGAGATATAAGTACACCAATATGGCGGAACTCTTTGCGCCTGACTATGGACTAAACCTCTCTCGTCTTGAAATTCCCGTAAACCCTTACGATGCCTTCAAGTGTGATGTGCCAAATATGAGTACATCGCTGTATTTCGTGGTTAATGATGCCTTCTACGACAAGGCTCTTCCAAAGGCTGAACTGCCAGAGGGCGTGTTTGTAGGCAGATTGGCTGATGCTCAGGATAAGGTAGCAGGTTTGTATGGTTCACTTGCTGATACCTCAACCGACGGTATCACGGCTCTTAACACTATGCTTGCTCAGGATGCTCTTCTCATCTATGTATCGAAGAACGTAAAGGTTGACCGTGCCATTCAGGTCATCAACATTCTCCGTTCTGATGTTGAGCTTATGGTGAACCGTCGTGTGCTCGTGGTTCTGGAACAAGGGGCAGATGCTAAGGTGCTGTTCTGTGACCATGCTGCTGATGACCGTAAGTTCCTTGCAACTCAGGTTGTAGAGGTCTTTGTAGGTGAGAATTCCCATCTCGACATGACCTGTCTTGAAGAGACTCATTACAAGAATGTGCGCGTGAGCAACGTTTATATTGATCAGAAGGCAAATTCACGTGTTGACCATAATGTCATTACCCTTCATAATGGCGTGACACGCAACCGTACAGACCTTGTATTCTCTGGAGAAGGCGCAGAATGTTATATGAACGGTTGTGTGATAGCCGACAAGGAGCAACATGTGGACAACAATACCCTTATTGACCATAAAGTGCCCCATTGCGATTCTCACGAGCTTTATAAGTATGTTCTCGACGACAAGGCGGTTGGTGCATTTGCAGGTAAGGTTCTTGTGCGTAAAGATGCTCAGAAGACCACTTCTCAGGAGACCAACCAGAACCTTTGTGCTACGAAGGAATGCCGTATGTACACCCAGCCGATGCTTGAGATTTATGCAGATGACGTGAAATGTGCTCATGGCTCAACCGTAGGTCAGTTGAACGATAAGGCATTGTTCTATATGCAGCAGCGAGGCATCTCTCTTGAAGAAGCTCGTACTCTGCTCCAAAACGCCTTTATCGGCGAGGTGATAGACAGAATACAGGTAGAACCGCTCCGTGACCGTCTTCGTCATCTTGTAGAGAAGCGTTTCAGAGGTGAGCTTAATAAGTGCGAAGGCTGCAAGCTGTGTAGATAGGAAATAATAATAACAAATATAAAAAGAGTGTAGGGCCGTGGCTCTACACTCTTTTCTTGTTTCTTCCGAGTATTTATAATAACGTGAGTTCGACGACTTGCTTCAGCTTGGTGAGCTTTGCGAACAATTCAAGACTATGAGGGCTGAAAGCCCGACACCTAATAGGGCAGTCCGTTAGGGCTGTTATATTTGTTGTTTTCGTGTCAAATTCCAATTTCGACATAGCCGAAACTCTTGTGTTTTTTCCTAGTTTGTTCATCAGTTCTCCATAGATACTCCATCGAAACTATGGAGTATGTATGGAGCATCTATGGAGTGTCTTCGAAGGAAGAACGGAAAAACAGCTGAGTTTCTTGCATGGAAAAGCCCTTGTTCTTTGGCGAAAAATCAAGAGAGAGAAAAGAAAATTCCCACACCACCAAGGAATTCACAATGAACTGATGGAGTTGTGGGAAAATATTTGATGAGTGAAAAAACGTATCAGTATGCCGATTTCATCTCGCGGTTTACCAACTCGCTGATAAACGTACTAATGCTAACACCTTTTTCTTTCACAAATGCAGCCAAAGAATCATGCAGAGGCTTGGGCATCGTTATTCGATAAGAACCTAAAATCTGGCTGTCATACCATGCTTTTGATTCTGCATCAAACTGTGCTCGGCTTTTTGTACCCTCTTCACCATATTTTTTGTCAAGCATATCATTTGCTGTTGGGAGGGTTGCCAACTTACTCATATTTAACTTTCTCATTGTTCGAATCGTTTTATTATGTTTTCTGCAATTATAATCTGCTTCTTATAATCCTTTGTCGATTTCTTAAGAAAGGCATTCAGAAGCAATATCTGAGTTGCATTTACAATATTTTCATTATCAATAGCAAAGATGATAGTTCTGTATTCATTTGTTGCAACAGAAACTCGCAATTCATAGAAATCAGTATCAACCAATCTCTTTACAAATTTAGAGTTAGGAACAACTACATCCCTGAGTACATTCATTGCATGGTCAAATTTGCATTTTATATTTTCTGGCAAATCGTTGTAATATGCAAGAAACTCTTCTGTCTGTATTAATACTCTCATATCATCACCTATTTTTATCTCTCATTCATAAAATATGCGTGTCAGCCCTTAGCCCTGTGTCTTTTTGCCTTAGACTTTTGTTTGCAACGTGCAAGGCATCCTCGCATGCAGGACTTGCGTAGTTTGATGAGCTTTGCGAATAAATAGGGCTTGTCGCTCATAGAGCGGTGCCCGTCTCTGATTTCCAAATGCAAAGATACATTTTTTTTCTTTCTTCTCCAAAGAAAACGACATTTTTTTCATTTTGCCCGAGAAATGCCTTGTATCTTCTTCCCTTGTTCCTCCTATGATCCTCCTAACCAAACTCGATGAAACTCTTATGTTTAATGGTATTATAATAGTATTATCATCGAGTTTGGTTAGGAAGCATAAGGGAGGAGCATAGGAGGAAGAACAGACCTGAAGGATAGAAAAATCCCCTTCTCTCAGCCCTAAAGACAAAGTGTCTAAAGGCTGAGAGAAGGGGAGGTTTAGAGAGTCTTAAATTAGTTTTCCTTTCAGCCGCCGAACTAAAAGTTTCCTACACCGCCAAGGAATTGTAAGGTAATGTGGGCATGAGAGATTTTCAACACTTTCAATGCATCGGTTTTACTTTTTGTTTGGGTGATGTTCATTCCAAAATATTACGTTATTATAGAAATGGGATTTTAATATATACTTTCTGTCATCTCTTTTTTCTATATAAGATTTTGGAACTTGATGAAGGACTATACTATCCAATTCTTTCCATCGAAACAATTCCGAATCATGATGTTTCTTTGTGATTGTAATTTGCTTTTTGTTTTTTGTTATTTTACACTTTTCAAATGTCTCAAATTCATCTCCATAAGTCATACTATCATTATCCATGTAATAGTCATAGCTAAAATCCCAATAATTATAATAGACAGTGATAACACCAGTATGTTTTTTTTTCATGTCAGACGGGAACTTTTCTATGTATATTAACATGGAATCACCAATATCTGCACTATATGAAGAGAATTGGCTAGTATTACATCCGATTAATGAGATAACAATCATTATTGATGTAGCTATTATTCCCAAGGATTGCCTTTTGCGTGCCATATTACATTTTTTCTTTTAAAAACTGAAACTTTTATTGGATCATTAGGGCATCTTGACCAACGATTTTGAAAGTCATTATTGAATCTTATAATCTCTTCATCACCGCCATACAAACCATAACATCCTTTTGAACCTGCGATATATAGATTCCCATCTTTTTTATGATAATATCCACCAACATGAATCATTATATCAAATGCCTCTCCTAATTTTTCCCCAGTTGGAACAGGACGTTTTAAGTCGGATTTTATAGTTCTCTCACCATTGTCTGTCAAGCAAATTGCACCATATCCAGAGCCTCTAGGGTAATCAGGATTCCATACACCAAGATATTCTCCATTTTCTCCATAGGGTTCATAAGCTTCATAAGCATAATTTGTAATAGAATAGCCATCGTCAGATGATAGAGCTTCACGAGTTACTTGATAATAAGACTTTTCTCCTGTTTCATCATCTGTAATAGCTAATTGATATAGTGGAACATAATAAACCATGTTCTGATCATTGTTTTGAGGCATGATTACTCTGATAGGACCTTTTTCTGCACAGGCAATGTTAGAAATGGACACTCTAATTGTATCACCGTTAGGATCAGTTGCATTCACTGGATTATTAGCGCAATATGAATATGGGCTTACATTATAGTATTTCTCACATCGTCTATCCATCCTATCCCAGCGGCAAAGTGTTGGGTCATACTGACGAGCACCATAGTCGTAGGTGTTAAGACCATGCATACGGTCAAGTTCCTTTCCGTTGTACTTGTAAGGCTGAACGTCCGCACCCCTTGAGGGCATAGCATTATGCATAGGCATGATGAGTTATAGGCTAAAGTTTACTAATTGCGTACAAAGGTAAGCGAATTTTCTCATACAACCAAATCATATTCCGTATTTTTCGTATTATCACAAACAATAGCCATGTCCTTCCTCCCATGTAACTCCTATGATCCTCCGCTCTTCCTCCTATGATCCTATAGTTCCGGAACGGAGGAGAAGCGAAGGCATAGCGAAGGGAGAGCGAAGGCAAGGTGGATGTAATAGATTGGTGTAATACTCTTGAAATGAAAAAATCTAAAAGTTTTTAGAGAGAGTATTACACCTTTTGCTGTTACGGGTAAGATTTTTTCCTGATTATCAACGTGTTAGGTACGGTGTAACACCCTTGAAAGTATTACACCATTTTGGGGGATTTGGTGTAATACTGGTGTAATACTTTCGGGGGTATTACACCAAGGAAAATTGATTGATACACAATTGTTTAGTGTGCTTAAAACAACAAAGGTGTAATACTCGGCGTTGAAAACTTTTTTCAAATAGTATTACACCGACTATTACACCAGTATTACACGAGTTTCTGGAAACCTTCTATTTAACGTCAGTTCGACAAAATCCTCCACTTGATACAAGAAAAAATTAATGCGACATTAATGTGTCATTTGTGATCATTAATGTAGGTTCGCAGAGCGAAAACATATAATATCTCATTAATATCACGTTAATACCGCATTAATTTTCCGTAAAGTACAAGCATCAGAGATGCATCCATGAAATTTTCGCTAAGGCTCAACAAGCTGAAGCAAGTCGTCGAACTCACGTTAAATTTATCAAATCAAAGATTTCTTACCGGACAACAATAAATATCAAGCAAGTTTTGGGGATAATCTGCACTTATTTGTAATGAATGGATAAATAAAACTGCCCCATTTTTGTTAAAATGAGGCAGTCTCTATATGTTTCTACTCTCTCTGAATATCAGCAGAGGGCGGGTATGAACTTGGCAAAGAGATAAAGCCCTTCGTTGCCAGCGATTACTTCGTGCTTTATTTTTGCAGGCATTATTGATATTACACCTGGTACGTAGTCTATAGATTTACCGTTGTTAAGACAGATTCCGCTACCGGCTACAACCTCGTGCGTTTCGAGTTGCGTTTCATGAGTGTGCAACCCAATTTTGCAGTTTGGCGCAATTCTTACCAGATGATAGCTGAAAAGACCACCGCTATCCTTTGCTGTTACAATGTGTTTCAGAGCCACACCCTCGAATGTTGGGTGCTCGTTCCATTTCAGACTGTTGAAATCTACCACTCTTTCGGGCAAGGCTAGTTGCCCTTTGTCAAATTTTTCAAATATTTCCATTTTGTGTAACTGTATAATGATTTAACGCTGCAAAATTACGAAAATGGAAAATATTATGCTTGTATAAAATTGCTGATTTTCAGATGTCGCGGATTTTTCTCTGATATTCCGACGGAGAGATGCCCACAATCTTTTTGAAACACTTGTCAAAATGGCTCGAATCGTAGAAGCCGTTGTCTAAGGCGGCATCAATCAGTCGACCGCCAAGGCCAAGTTCCTTCTGCGCTTTTCGCACTCTTACCTGAATCATTAACTGATGAGGCGTCAGTCCGATTTTCGACTTGAACTTTCTGATTAAGTGATATTTGCTTATGTAAACATCTTCCGAAAGTTGGTCGAGCAAGTATATATCTGATGATTTCTCAGCTATCTTGTCGGCAACCCTCTGAATGTCTTCTGACAATTTGTAACGCTCATCGCCTATACTTTCCGCAATCAGTTCGATGGCGTCGGTCAGTTCGGTTTTAATTCTGTTATCAAAACCGTTTTCTGCCGAGATTTCATCGAACTTAGCACTTACTTTCTGGCTAATTTCGTTGGCTGACTCTGAAGAAAACAATTCTTTGTTTATGCAGATTGACAGGATCTGCGAATCTGCTTCCACCTTAACAGAATGAGGCATATACGGACGCACGATGAATGTATCGCCTTTCTTTAGAATTACGCTTACATTGTTGTATAAGAGCATTGCCTCGCCCTTTGTGATGAATGTAATTACATAATGATCGGTATGGTTATGCAGACCGAAATCTTTTGTAATATCTTCTGTTACAACAAATTCAATACTTCTGTCATCAAGAATGAAATATTGCATAAAACAACGATAGGTGAGATCATAATGAGAATTTATTTCCCGAAACAAAAGACGGACTTAATATCCGAATACCTCTTCGAGTGTGAGGCGACGGATAGGAGCTATCTGTTCCAATGCCTTGATGTCGAGTTCCTTCTCATCGCCGAGAATGATGTAGCGATAAGGCTTGTTGGCCATGTTCTGCTTCTCGAAATCTACGATGTCTTTCAGATTGAGCGTTGGAAGGAGATTATAGACCTTCTCGTTGAGATCATAGTCAAGGCCGAGACGCTGTGCGTTGACATAGGCGTTGAGCACGGAGAACTTGGTGGTGCGCTGACTGGCAATCTGCTTCATAGCTGCATCCTTGGCAATCTGGAAAGCGGCCTCGCTCTGTGGCATGTTGTTCAGAATCTCATGGAACTGCTTAACACAATCCATCATCTTGTCGTTCTGAGTGATGATATGAGTAAAGAAGTTCTCGGTCTCACCCTTGCGGCTTGGACGGTTGTAGTAAGCATAGGCGTTGTATGCAAGTCCGCGAGCCTCACGCATTTCCTGGAACACGATGCCGTTCATACCGCCACCGTAATATTCGTTGAAGAGAGTCGTAATGCCCTGCTTCTCAGGGTTCCATGCATGAGCTTCGTTATGGAACATACGCATATAAATATTCTTTGCATCGTAAGGTGCAATCCATATCTCGTTCTGTGGCGTCTGCTGCATGGCGAATGGCTGTCCTTGAGGAGTTGGGGAGAGAGTCTTGGCAGTCTTATGGTATTTGCCCACTACATCAGAAAGTTCCTTCTCGCTGAGAGGACCATAATATAAAACAGTATGCTCATAGCCTGAGATGTTCTTCAACAGGTCGGTGAACATCTTAGGATCGGCTTCTTGCAGTTGCTGGGCAGTCATATCGTCACGACGCATGTTGTGAGGACCATAGACTGCATAATGATAGAGGTAGTCGAAACAGTTCTGCTGATTCTTCTTGGCATCCTCGCGATTCTTCATGATAAGGTCAACAAACTGCTTGTATGCCTCCTGATCTGGCTTTGCGTTGGTCAGTACATCTTCAAGAAGAGCGAGAGCCTGTGGCATATTCTCACTCAGACCGCTAAGGGATATGTTGATGTTATTGCCATTCACGCCCACGTTCATGTTGCACGCAAGTTTGTAGAACTGCTGCTTTACCTCGGTGGCAGAGAGCTTGTCTGTGCCTAAATAGTTGAGGAAATGGGCTGCAATGTCGTAGCGGTTGTCATCCTCGTGTCCGAAGTCGTAGCGGAAAGAGAGGTTGAAGAGTCCGTCGGTAGTATTCTGCTTGTAGAGCAGAGGGAGTCCGTTCTTTGTCTTGCTGACGGTAAGGTCTTTCTTGAAATCGAGGAAAACAGGCAGTATCGGGTCAACCTTGGTGTTCTGAATATCCTTTACAAACTGACTCACCTGATCGCGGTTGGTAGGGATAGCCGTAATGGCAGGTTTGTCAATCTTCTTCTGGAGAGAATCCACGCCCTGTGTCTTGAATACGGAAATATAGCCATCAGTAAAGAAACGGTTGGCAAATGCCACAATCTGTTCCTTCGTCATGCCACTCATACGGTCGAGTTTCTTTACTGCCTGTTCCCATTCTGTGCCGCAGATGAAAGCGTCCATGAACTGCGATACACGATAGCGGTTATTGTCGAGTGAACGGAAATAGTTGAGTTTCTTGTTGTTGATGACAGAAGGCAAGAGGTCATCAGAGAACTCTCCGCGCTTCAATTTGCCGATTTCATCGAGCATAAGCTGACGGACTTCCTTCAGATCCTGCCCCTGTTTAGGTGTTCCTATAAGGATGAAGCCAGAGTAGTCTTGAAGTGATTCCAAGCCTGCCTCAGCCCCTTGTACCTTCATGCTCTGGTTCAGGTTGAGGTCGAAGAGCCCAGCTTTGCCATTGCTGAGAATATCGCCGATTACATCGAGCGTGTCACATTGCAGGGAAGCGGCTCTTTCTGCCGTCCATGCCATCAATAGCGTTTCTGCCTGTTGGCCAACAACCGTGGTATCTACAGGAGCGGTGTATGGCTTCAGGGCAGGGAATACTGGCTGACGTATATCATCGCCCTTCTTCCAACCACCGAAGTACTGGTCGAGTAGGGCAATGGTCTTGTCTGGGTCGAAATCACCTGCCATACAGATAGCTGCATTGTTAGGCACATACCACTTCTTGAAATAGTTCTCTATGTTGACGATAGAAGGGTTCTTGAGGTGATCCTGAGTACCGATGACCGTCTGTGTGCCGTATGGGTGATTAGGGAAAGCCTTTGCCAGTAGGGCGTCAAAGCACTTGTTCATATCGCTTGACAATCCTATATTGTATTCCTCGTAAACAGCCTCAAGCTCTGTGTGGAAACCGCGGATAACCATATTCTGGAAACGGTCGCTCTGAATCTTTGCCCAGTTCTCAATCTCGTTGCTTGGGATGTCCTCGGTATAGCAGGTCACGTCGTAGCTTGTGAAGGCGTTAGTGCCCTCAGCTCCGATAGTAGCCATGAGTTTGTCGTATTCATTCGGGATGAAATACTTGGCAGCCAACTGTGATACAGAATCAATCTCGTGGTATTTCTGCTTGCGAAGGGCTGGATCCTTTATGGTGCGGTATTCCTCGTAACGCTTTGTGATATCGTCGAGTAATGGTTTCTCTGCTTCTGGATTATTAGTTCCGAACTTCTTCGTACCCTTGAACATAAGGTGCTCCAGATAGTGAGCCAAACCTGTTGTCTCGGCAGGATCGTTCTTTGAACCAGTACGCACAGCAATATATGTCTGGATGCGTGGTTTTTCCTTATTCACAGACAGATACACTTTTAGTCCATTGTCAAGGGTGTAGATGCGAGTCTGCATCGCATCTCCTGCCACCGTCTGATACTTGTAGTCCTTTGCATTCGCATTAATACCGAATGCCAATAAAACAATTGCTAAAATATTTCTTGTTTTCACAGGTTGGAGAAAATGTTAATTGTTAATTTTTAATTTTTAATTGTCACTTGTTAATTGTTCTATCACCTTCACATTCGCCTTTCTCAGCGATTCACTTGCTGCAGCAAGGTTTTTAGAGAATTCCTCAAAAGTCTCTGCACCAGAGTCGCAGAGGTCGGTGACGGACTTCACGAAAAGGATTGGCTTCTGGAAAAGAGAGCATACGAAAGCTATTGCTGCACCTTCCATATCTTTTAGCTGACCGCCGTTCTCGTGGATTATCTTCTCGTCGCAAGGCTGCATGTCAAGACTTGAGCCGGTCGTTACCTTGCCCATCTCAAAGCCGAGCTTCTTAGCCAAAGCCTTCGAGCCTTCCCATACAGGGTAGTTGCCGAGAGCCTGAGTTCCCCAGGCATCATCGCCCGGAACGCGGCGGTCGTGGAACATCACGCCATTACCGATGAATACCTGCGCTATGCTTGCACCTTCGCTCTTGAAACCTCCGCAAGTGCCGCTGTTGATAATGATATCGGGATTAATCTTTTGAATTGCAGCAAGCGTGGCAACTGATGCGGCCTCGCATCCAACGAGGTCAGAGCCATGTTGCTGACCATTCAGTACAATGTTAAGTTCTGAGTTTCCGTTGTCAGTAGAAATGATACTTCTGTACAGTTTGCAGGGTAGGGGAGAGAAGAAATCTTTTACTTCTTCTACACCAAAGTGATCGATGAATGGTTGGGCCTCTGCTTGCATGGCCACAATATAACATATTTTCATTTTGAAATAAATTTTTGTTAAATCGGGTTTGCAAAGTTAATAATTAAGAAATAGAAAAGCAAGGATTTAAGCAACTTATTGAATAAAAACAGAAAAAAAAAGCAAAAAACCGTTTTTTTTTATTACCTTTGCACGGGTATTTAGAACAACATTTTTTTGTGAGACGAATATTTCGTAGAGATTATATCAGATAAGTATTAATAATAAGTAAAATGACACGTGTAATTAAATTGTCAAAAGGTCTTGACATCAATCTTGCAGGTAAGGCAGAGCCTAAGAAGGTGAGCTTGTCTGCCGGAAATGTGTATGCCTTGAAACCATCCGACTTTGAGGGAGTTAAGCCAAAGGTGGTGGTTAAAGAAGGCGACAAGGTCAAGGCTGGTGATGCTTTGTTCGTCAACAAAGACTTTCCACAGGTGAAGTTTGCTTCTCCGGTCAGCGGTACCGTAAAGCTCGTGGAGCGCGGTGACCGTCGTAAGCTGCTCAGCGTTCAGGTTGAGGCTGATGCACAGCAGGAGTTCGTGGATTTCGGCAAGAAGGATGTGAAGTCTCTTGACGCACAGGCAGTGAAGGACGCTCTGCTCGATGCAGGCCTCTTCGGGTACATTAACCAGTTGCCATACGCTATCTCTACAAACCCAGAGACAGCTCCAAAGGCAATCTTCGTCTCTGCTTTTAGGGATATGCCACTTGCTGGTGATTTCTCTTTCGAGCTCAAGGGACAGGAGGCTGACTTCCAGACTGGTCTTTCTGCACTCGCAAAGATTGCAAAGGTCTATGTAGGCGTTAATGAGTCTATGAGCCTTAGCGACGTAGAGGTTGTGGAGTTCCGCGGTAGGTGTCCTGCTGGTAATGTTGGTGTTCAGGTTAACAACATTGATCCGGTGAACAAGGGAGAGATTGTTTGGACAGTTGAGCCAAGCGCAGTTATCTTCTTTGGCCGTCTTTTCAATACTGGTAAGGTGAATCTTACTCGTACCGTTGCCATTGCAGGTAGCGAGATGAAGGAGAACGGATATGTTGACGCTCTCGTTGGTCAGCAGTTGACTGTAAACGCAGATGCCAACGCTCGTGTCATCATGGGCAATCCTCTAACTGGTAATGCTGTTGCTACAACACAGCAGGCTTCAGCAGTAACAGTAATTCTCGGTGCTCATACCAGTGAGATTACAGCTATTCCAGAGGGAAACAACGCTGATGAGATTCTTGGTTGGATCATGCCACGTTTCGGTCAGTTCTCTGTAAACCGCAGTTACTTCTCTTGGCTCTTCGGTAAGAAGCAGTATAAGCTCGACGCTCGTGTAAAGGGTGGTGAGCGTCACATGATTATGAGTGGTGAGTATGACAGCGTGCTTCCTATGGATATCTACGCTGAGTATCTCATCAAGGCAATCATCACTGGCGACATCGACAAGCAGGAGCAGCTCGGTATCTACGAGGTAAGTCCAGAGGATTTTGCCCTCGCAGAGTTCGTTGATAGTAGTAAACTTGAATTGCAGCGCATCGTCCGTGAAGGTCTCGACGTGCTGAGAAAGGAAAATGAGTAATGAGCTTCTTAAGAAATTATCTAAATCAAATAAAACCGAACTTCGAGGAAGGTGGTAAGCTTCACGCTTTCCGCAGCGTCTTCGATGGTTTCGAGACTTTCCTGTACGTACCAAATACTACAGCCAAGTCAGGCGCGAGCATCCACGATGCCATTGACTCTAAGCGTATAATGTCAATGGTAGTGATTGCTCTTCTGCCTGCTCTTCTCTTCGGTATGTACAACGTAGGATATCAGAACTATCTGGCTGCTGGTGTTGATGGTTCTTGTCTTGACATGTTCATCTATGGCGCATTGGTAGTGCTGCCAAAGATTCTTGTAAGTTATATCGTAGGTCTTGGCATTGAGTTTGCTTGGGCTCAGTGGAAGAACGAGGAGATTCAGGAGGGTTACCTCGTAAGTGGTATCATCATTCCGATGATTCTTCCTGTTGGTTGCCCACTCTGGGTTATCGTACTCGCTGTAGCATTCGCTGTTATCTTCGGTAAGGAGATTTTCGGTGGTACAGGTATGAACATCTTCAACGTGGCACTCCTCGCACGTGCGTTCCTCTTCTTCTCTTATCCAACCAAGATGTCTGGTGACACCGTATGGGTAAGCACTGAGAGCATTTGGGGCTTCGGAAATACACTTCCTGACGGCTTCACATGTGCAACTCCTCTTGGTCAGATGGCTACTGGCAACGCACCTACAGCATCTCTCATAGACAGCGTTATCGGTCTTATCCCTGGTTCTATCGGTGAAACAAGCGTTATCGCTATCGCTATCGGTGCTATTATCCTTCTCTGGACAGGTATTGCATCTTGGAAGACTATGTTCAGCGTATTCGCTGGTGGTGCTCTTCTTGGCTATATCTTCCAGGCTACAGGTCAGAGCACAGTAGAGTGGTATCATCAATTCGCTATTGGTGGTTTCTGCTTCGGTGCAGTATTCATGGCTACCGACCCTGTAACATCAGCACGTACAGAGACTGGTAAGTACATCTACGGTTTCATCATCGGTGCTCTTGCGGTTATCATCCGTCAGATGAATCCTGGTTTCCCAGAGGGTATGATGCTTGCTATCCTCTTCGGTAATATGATGGCTCCAACAATAGACTACTTCGTAGTTCAGAGAAATATCAACAAGCGTCTTAACCGTGTAAAGAAGTAGAACTATGGCAAAACTGAATACAAATTCAAATGCTTATATCATAGCATACAGCTGCGTGATGGTTGTCATCGTGGCTTTCCTGCTCGCTTTCATCAGCAGTTCACTCAAGCCTACACAGGACGTGAATGTGGCTCTTGACAAAAAGAAGCAGATTCTTGCAGCTCTCAATATCCGTGACCTCTCTAACGATGCAAGTGCAAAGAAGTATCAGGAGGTCATTACTGCTGACGCTATCGTTGATGTTGACGGTAACATCGTTGAGGCTGGCGAACAGGGTGGTGAGAAGGCTGGTTTCAAGCTCAACAGCGCTGACTATAAGGCTGGTAAGCTCGCTCTCTATATCTGTAATGTAGATGGCAAGAAGATCTCTGTTGTTCCTGTATATGGCATGGGACTTTGGGGACCTATTTGGGGTTATATCGCAGTTGCTGAGGATGGAAATACCATCTATGGCGCATACTTCAACCACGAAGGTGAGACTGCTGGTCTTGGTGCCGAAATCAAGGACTCAAAGGCTTGGCAGGATAAGTTTATCGGCAAGACTATCTATGATGCTGCCGGTACACCTGTCATCAAGGTCTTGAAGTCAAGTGAGGTAAAGAACCCACAGAGCGAGGTTGATGCTGTTACTGGTGCTACACTTACATCAAATGGTGTTAGTGATATGCTTCAGGATGGTTTCAAGAAGTATAATGCAGCTCTGAAAAAGTAAAAAAAAGCAGCCTAACCAAGCCTTCCCAAAGGGAAGGATGTTAGGTAGAAAAATTCATCATAAAAATGACCAAGCCTTTATAAAGAAAAGGTCTTACGCTCTAAGTGTATAAAACATCCTTCCCTTTGGGAAGGCTTGGTTAGGCTTTAATTTTTAAAAGTATGGCAAACAGTAAAATGAAAGAGGTCTTCACAGCTCCGATCAACGTGCTCAACCCTGTGCTCGTACAGGTGCTTGGTATCTGTTCGGCTCTCGCTGTTACCTCTCAGCTTAAACCGGCTCTCGTGATGGGTCTTGCCGTTACTGTTATTACGGCGTTCAGTAACCTCATCATTTCTATACTGCGCAACACTATTCCAACACGTATCCGTATCGTGGTACAGCTTGTTGTAGTTGCTGCTCTGGTAACTATCGTTTCACAGATCCTCAAGGCATTCGCATACGATGTTAGCGTTCAGCTCTCTGTATATGTAGGTCTTATCATTACCAACTGTATTCTCATGGGGCGTCTCGAGGCATTCGCTATGCAGAACGGTCCTGTACAGTCACTTATTGACGGTTTCGCCAATGGTCTTGGTTATGGTCTTATCCTCGTTATCGTAGGTGCTTTCCGTGAGTTGCTCGGTCGTGGTTCTCTTCTCGGCTATCAGATTATCCCAGAAGGTGCATACGACTTCGGCTATATTAATAATGGTATGATGACAATGCCTGCTATGGCACTTATTATGATTGGTGTCGTAATCTGGATTCATCGTGCTTATTTCTATAAGGAGGAGAAATAAATGGAACAGTTGATAAATCTTTTCTTCAGGTCCATCTTCGTGGACAATATGATCTTCGCATTCTTCCTCGGTATGTGTTCTTTCCTTGCCGTTAGTAAGAATGTAAAGACATCTCTCGGACTCGGTCTCGCCGTTACCTTCGTGCTCTGCGTTACCGTTCCTACCAACTATTTGCTCCAGACCAAGATTCTCGGTCCTGACTGTCTCGTAGAAGGCGTGGATCTCAGCTATCTTGCTTTCATCCTCTTCATCGCTGTCATTGCAGGTATCGTGCAGCTTGTAGAGATGGTTGTAGAGCGTTTCTCTCCATCACTTTATGCAGCTCTTGGTATCTTCCTTCCATTGATTGCTGTGAACTGTGCTATCATGGGTGCTTCGCTCTTCATGCAGCAGCGTATCAACCTCGATCCGTCAAACACTCAGTATATCGGTAGTGTCCTTGATGCATTCGTCTATGCTCTCGGCTCTGGTTTCGGTTGGCTCCTTGCTATCGTCAGCATGGGTGCTATCAGCGAGAAGATGGCATATAGCGATGTTCCAAAGCCTCTCCGTGGTCTCGGTATCACATTCATCACCGTAGGTCTTATGGCTATCGCAATGATGTGTTTCTCAGGACTCAAACTGTAAAGCGGCCTCTCCCCCCGCCCTCCCCCGTAGGGAGGGAGCTGGAGAACCAAATACCAATTAATAATAAACAATTAATATCCCCCCCCTCATGGCGAACAAATGTAACTTACTCCTTGCCCCTTTATGGGGAAAGGATGTCCGCAGGACAGGAAAGGGGCTGTAATTAGGTTTTATGGACTTATTAGCATTTAATTTACTCAGCATAGGGGTATTCCTCGTGGTTATCCTCGTACTTGTAATAGTACTGCTGGTAGCAAAGAAATATCTGAGCCCAAGCGGTCAGGTTACTCTGACTGTGAATGGCGATACCAAACTGACCGTTAATCAGGGTGGTTCCGTTATGGCTACCCTTAATGAGAACGGTATCTACCTTCCATCAGCTTGTGGTGGTAAGGCAAGCTGTGGTCAGTGTAAACTCCAGATTCTCAAGGGAGGTGGCGAGATTCTTGACTCTGAGAAGCCTCACTTCACTCGTAAGGAGATCAAGGACCATTGGCGTCTCGGCTGTCAGGCTAAGATCAAGGGCGACATGGAAGTAAAGGTTCCAGAGTCTGTATTGGGTGTTAAGGAATGGGAGTGTACCGTTATCGGAAACCGTAACGTGGCTACATTCATCAAGGAGTACAAGGTTGCTCTTCCTCCAGGCGAGCACATGGACTTCGAACCAGGTTCTTATGCTCAGATCCGTATTCCTGCATTCGAACTCGACTACGACAAGGACTTCGACAAGTCTCTTATCGGTGATACCTATCTCCCAGCATGGGAGAAGTTCGGGCTCTTCGGCCTCAAGTGCGTGAATCCAGAGCCAACAATCCGTGCTTACTCTATGGCTAACTATCCTGATGAGGGCGATATCATCACACTTAACGTGCGTATCGCTACTCCTCCATTCAAGCCAAAGGATCAGGGTACAGGCTTCATGGATGTAAACCCAGGTATTGCTTCTTCTTATATCTTCTCGCTCAAGCCAGGCGACAAGGTTATCATGTCAGGTCCTTATGGTGAGTTCCGTCCACAGTATGGTACTGGTCGTGAGATGATCTGGGTAGGTGGTGGTGCCGGTATGGCTCCTCTCCGTGCACAGATCATGCACATGCTCAAAGGTCATGGTATTGCTCCAGAGGATCGTCAGCGTCCTATGCACTATTTCTATGGTGCACGTGCTCTTGAGGAAATCCCATTCCTCGACGACTTCCTCCAGCTTGAGAAGGACTTCCCTAACTTCCACTTCCATCTCGCCCTCGACCGTCCAGATCCAAAGGCAGATGCAGCAGGAATCAAATATACTCCAGGCTTCGTAGCTCCTGTTATGGGCGATACATACCTCAAGCAGCATGAGACTCCAGAGGATTGTGAGTACTACCTCTGCGGACCTCCAATGATGGCCAAAACCGTTCTCGATCTTCTCCACTCACTCGGCGTTGAGGACAACATGATTAGATTCGATAACTTCGGTGGTTAAACATAAAAGAATGGCGAGCATCTTTATGATGCCCGCCATTCTTTGTTTTATTGAATTTGTTGAAAATAAATGCAGCGCCCTAATTCGTCGAACATTATTTTTTTCAAGAAAGCTTTAGCAGAGACTTTTATTATTCATTTGAGTTCCCAACTGCATTCGCATTTTCATTCGCGTTTTAGTTTCCTCTACCTTCTTTATCATCTTTTTTGTTTTCCTCTTTCCCTACGACCTCTAACAATTCTACGTCGAAGATAAGAGTGGAGTAAGGAGGTATTATGCCAACCTGTATATCGCCGTACGCAAGGTAATAAGGGATAAAGAAACGGTATATGCTACCAACTTTCATCAGTTGCAATCCCTCTGTCCAACCCTTGATTACATGATTAAGGGCAAACTCCGAAGGGGTATTGCGCTTGTAACTAGAATCGAATACCGTTCCATTTTCGCCTATTAGACGACCTTCATAATGACATTTCACAACATCTGTAGGGCTTGGACTTACTCCGTCACCTTCTTGCAGAATCTTGTACTGAAGTCCGCTTTTTGTTTCGATTACACCTTCTTTCTTCTTGTTTTCCTCAAGGAAATTCTGTCCTTCTTTTATAAGCTTTTCCTTGTCGAAGGTTGGCAAATTGTCATCTTCATTAGAGCAAGAGGTCAAGGAAAGACCTCCGACCATAATTGCTATTAATAGCAGAAATTTTTTCATAAAAATAATATAATCTGTTTTAGTGTGAATAAAATCAATCATTTGTTTCCAGGCTCCTTTCTATTTCCCGGTCAAATTCCATTTTTTTCTTTGCTTTACGGCAGAAATGCCTGATAGGAAATATAGACAAAATACCTGCAAGAATAAATGCAACAGGAAGAATAAGCACAAAAGGTGAAATGCAATGAGGGCCTGGTTCACCCGAAGGCATTAGAAAAAAACAGGTAATGGTACTTATTGAAATGATATTAACCGTAAGCCATACTGCTAAAGTCTGAATTTCCAATTTTTTCTTTCTAAGGAAATAATAGACAGGTGTGCCTAACACAATATAAGCCAGCAGATTAAACAAAACTATATATAGTCCCATAATGCCGAATAACCAAGTGGTTAGATTTAATGCTGAGGCTGCAACTGAGCATTTCGTCATGCACATGATACTATCCGATATTTGCTTTTTATTCCTCATTCGTGGCTCTTGTATGCTTTGTTAATAACTTCATTACTGCAATTGCTTTGTTTAGCGCGGACAAAATTACTCATTTTTTTCGTATTACAAACAGTTTTCACATTTTTTTGATATGCAGAAAATAACGTAATTCAAGTTTTGCAAGTCCCAAAGGACTCGTCCGTGTAAATTGTTTGTTATGGCTCACAACCTAAAGAAAGCTATCGAACTCACGTTATTTTAGGATATTTCTGAACGCAAAGGCACAAAGACACAGAGATAAAAACTCTGCGACTTAGCGTTTAATTTTTCTGACACAGAAATAAAATAACGTGAGTTCGACGACTTCAAGACTGCGAGGGCTGAAAGCCCGACACCTAATAGGGCAGTCCGTAAGGGCTGTTATTCTATAGATGTGTGATTAAAGGAGCGCTGTAAGTGCGACACCTGAAGACTTTAGGTGTCGGTCCTTCAGACCTCATACCCCCTATATCGACAAATATGACAGCCCTAACGAGCTCTTTCAACCACATGATAGTCAACAATATACAACTGAATAAATTCGTCGAATTCAGGTTAAAATAGTAATTCGTCAAATTTACGTTGAATTAGCTAAACAGGTAATTCGTAATTACTTATAGCTCTCGTATGCCTTGTCAAATGCTTCTTTGCTGCAATACCTATCGTACAAAGCATTATTGCTAAGGCATAATTGTTGAGTGGAAACAATCTTGTCTCTGCCTTGTCCACGACCATGAACAACGGCAAAGGCGTATGTGTATTCTTCCGAATCCTCAACCCTAACCGCCAATTTGCCGTCAACGGAACAAAGTGAGAAGCGAGACATATTCGATAGGCTTTCAAGCACAGGAATCTCGCCAATCTTCGTTGCGCTTGCCTTGTCAAGGCTAACGACAATCGAACAGCACGTTGGATGTGCAATTTCCTCATCTAAAGAAGCCGCACGTTTCTGTCTCAACAGAATCACCTGCAAGGAGTCATTATTCGTCCAACCCTCGTTATTTCCGCATATAACAGACGAAAGAACACTCTCCTTCGTCTCATCATTTATTTCCAAATCCCCGACATTAATATCAGTAACGAACACGCCATCCCTAAACTCATACCCAACGGAATTGATACGTCCTTGAGCCACCACATAAGGGGCAAGCACAAATTTGCAGGACTCCTTCTGCCCCTTCGTCAGCCAAACGGGAGTCTTCATAAGATTATAGCTACGGAAGAAGCTCGACGCATTCTTATTGCCTATAATCCCCTCGAAATTCTGCAGCAAATACCCCTTGATGTATTTGTACATGTTAAGGATATTATTCATCTTTATGCGCTGTTTCATCTGCGCCTCGGTCTTAGGATTGCCCATTTTTGAAGGTTTAGACCTGCCAAATGTCACACCATTCACCTCATAATAAATGGTATTTGCACTCGTTCCTGACACTTTCCCAAATGAAGATTTTACTTTAACCATATCTTTTCCTTTCTAAAATAATTCGTTCTTACTCTTAACATACTACATCGTTACACCATCGTTTGTCCATAGATACTCCATCGAAACGATGGACATGATATGGAGTTGATATGGAGTAACGATGGAGTATCTACCTTGTTACTGCCTGCAAAGATACTACTTTTTCCGGAAGAAAAAGAAATCAAAAGCACAAAATATGTAAAATCACACAAAATCATCTTAGCTTTGTATTTATTATAGTAAAAAGATGGTTTAAGTAATGTTGTAAACCTAAAAACAAGGAAAAATACACTCAGAATAAATTTTTATTGATATTTTTTCCCGATATTAAAAAATTATGTTTATATTTGCAACGTCATAACTGTATTAGTTGTTTGACACTACATAATATAAAAGCGTCATCGATGCTTTGTCTATTGGTTTGATTGAAACCTCGGAAATTTCAAAATGATGATCAATGACAATGTTAGAAGTGAGTGCTTACGGGTATGGTATAACTATATCCCGGGGTGTGTAGTGAGGGTTATCATATCCTCATGCACACTTTTCCCCCGGAGATAAGTATAACTATAACGACGTGGGTACAATTCTGTCTCGTCTATCATCATGGGTCTCCGAGGACCTCAATCAACGGACGGGTAGAAATGTAAACCCACGTTTTTTTTATTTATGTAATTAACCTTATCTATAAATCTAATAGCCTAATAGGGTTTTATGGGCATGAGCACAAGATATGGCATTAATTGATGTTGTAAAATGCGAAATGAGCGATGGAGAGTTTGTTTATAAATTTCCATCAGATGATTTACGTATCGGTACTCAACTTGTCGTATATCCTTCCCAGACAGCTTTTTTTGTAAAAGGTGGAGAAATCTTTGATTCCTTTACCTCTGGTACTTATACGATTACTTCAGAGAATGTTCCTTTACTTAACAAAGTAATCAATATTCCATTTGGTAATGAATCCCCATTCAAAGCGGAAGTTTGGTTTGTCAATCAGATAAGCAAATTGGATATGCCTTGGGGAACACCACACCCAATTTTATTAGAAGATCCCAAATATAGGATTATTGTACCTGTTCGCTCTAATGGTCAGTATGGTTTGAGAATAAAAGAACCACGTTTATTCCTAGAATCGTTGATTGGAAATATGTCTGTCTTTACGGCTGACAAAATCAACCAGTACTTCAAAGGTAGGCTAATTCAGGCTCTTAATTCTTTGTTGGCAAGGCAGATAGTCAAGAGTAATGTCTCTATTTTAGATATAAATACGGATTTAATCCCTATGTCGGCAGAGTGTGAATCACAGCTTAACGATATTATGGGGAAGTATGGAATTGAGATAAAAGAGTTCTCGATTATGTCTATAAATGTACCAGAGAACGATGATAGTGTTATCAAGCTTAAAGAAGCGAAAGCGATGATGGCAAGGCTTAATATCACAGGCAGAGATGTTTACCAAATGGAGCGTAGCTTTGATGTGTTAGAAAAAGCGGCAAGCAATGAAGGCGCAGGAGGTCAGATGATTGGAATGGGTGTAGGTTTGGGTGCTGGTGTTTCAGCAGGTAACACAATGGCACAAGTGTCTTCTCAGATGATAAACACCAATCCAAATCCAACACCTCCCCCTTTGAATTTGGAAAAACAGTACTATATTCATATTGATGGTACTCAGATTGGAGGTCAAACTATTGCAAGTATGCAAAGTCTTATTCAACAAGGTAAGATTAGTGGAGAAACGCCTGTTTGGACTACAGGTATGGCTAATTGGGTAAGACTTAAAGAAGTACCAGAACTTTGTACATTACTTTCCAATATTGTTCCACCACCAATGAATTTGTGATATGAAGAGATCTATTATTCTTACAACCTTCATTTTCCTTGTTGTAAATGGGGTGTTGGGCTATATAATTACTGCATATCTATCAACCAACGTGTATATGAATAGTGTAGTAATACTATTAAGTGGAATTGTTCTTTTGACGCTATCATATATGCCATTAAAAGATGCTTTCAAGTATTCTCTATCCTATCTCTTTGGGCTGATTGGATTCGTAGAATATATTTTAGGCTTCTTTGCGCCGTCAGAGTTAAATGACAATTGGTTCGTTGTTTTGATTGTTGTTATTCTATTTCTTGAAATAATTCTTATATCATTGACTAATTTTGTTACACAAAAAAATAATCGAGTATGAAAGCATTGACTTGTGAAATGTGTGGTAGCACAAACCTCGTAAAAGAGGGCGGTGTGTTTGTTTGCCAATCTTGTGGTACTAAGTATTCTGTAGAGGAAGCCAAAAAGATGATGGGGGAGGGTACCGTTGAAGTCAAAGGTACAGTAAAAGTGGACAAATCGGATGAACTGACGAATCTGATACAACTTGCAAATGATGCTATTGATAGTGTAAACGGTGTAGAGGCTTATTCTTATGCTAATCGTGTATTAGAAATCGCTCCTTCCAACGCAGAAGCATGGCTTATAAAAATGAAAGCATCTGGACTTTTGGCAACTCTTGGTGATATGAAGGTGGTAGATATAATTAATGCAGGAAAGAAAGCAATAGAATTTTCTGGCAAAAAGATGGAAAAGGAAGTATATGCCTTCTATCTTTATACGTGTCTAAATGACCTCCAGTTTTGTATGACCCAACTTCAGGATACACAAGCGATAAAAGAAATTTTTGATGCAAATTGTCAGTTACATCCATTCAATGCATCAGAAAAGACTGTGCAATGTGATAGTATTCTTGATATAGTTTTGAACCAAATTGATCTGATTGTATCTTTAAGAGCAGAAGTACCTAATAATTTTGTTAGCAATGATGGGGATATAACGCATTTAGTTGGAGAGGTTGCTAAACAATGGGTATATTATACTAACGCGGTCAATGATCGTTTCAATGTTTATGGAATGAAAATCAATGATGAGACAGTTAATAAATATAGAATAATACTCGCTAATATCAAGGAAGGATTGCCAGAAGAAAAACATGACGTACCAGGAGAAGAGGCAATAGATAACCCTTCAAATGGTGCTTGTTATGTTGCTACTGCTGTTTATGGTTCTTATGATTGTCCAGAGGTGTGGACTTTGAGAAGATTTAGGGATTACACTCTAGATAACACCTGGTATGGGCGTTTGTTCATAAAAGGGTATTATGCAACAAGTCCTTCACTTGTTCGATGTTTTGGGAAAACGAACTTGTTCAAATTATTGGGTAGGAGATTTCTTGATAGGTTTGTTATAAAATTGAATAACAAAGGTATTGAGAATACACCTTATAAAGACAAGTATTAAAGTAGATAGTAAAACCGCTTAAGGAATTATTCCTAAGCGGTTTTATGTTTTACGTTCTAATCAGATTTCTTCCTGCATCTATTCTGTAAGACAAATTGTAGATTGAAGATTCCCTAAATCAGGGAGTCGTCAAAAAATATTCTGTTCCCTTTGGGAAATAAGAAATATTTTGTATCTTTGCACACGAATACAAATAGCTTCAATTATGGAAATAGCTATAAACTCTCAACTTTACAAACAGGCTTCTGTCTATGCTCAACAGCAGGGACTGAGTTTGCCGTCTGTCATTGAGAATTTCCTCGTGCGTTTTATCGAACATAGTAGGGCTACTACAGAAGAGTCAGTTCCCGATGTCGTGTTTAGTTTGTTGGGGGCTAGTGAACCTGTGAAAGAAGATGACATAAATGCTCTTGAAGCCTTTCTACAGATACGAAAGATGGCGGAAAGTGCTCAACTGCCAGAGCTGACACTTGACGAAATCAATGATGAAATCCGTTTGGCAAGGGAAGAAAGGAGGCTTCAGGAATGATATATGCCGTTATATATTTAATTAGCGTGAATTCGATGAATTCACGCTAATTTGTATGTACCCAAAGTGGTTGGAATGAGAGGGGCAATAATGCAAATTCAGGGGCGGGAGAGCGTATGAAATACGTGGTTTTGTGTCATTATTATATTAAAAAGTGTTGGATAAACAAAATATCATCATTATTTCTTGTTTTCTCGGGAAAAAAAGTGTATTTTTGCGAAATATTTCTGACGACTACTGCTAATAAGCGATGTCAGATTTGTGACATACATCAAAACCTTGTAATCATTTCTGATATGTCGATACCTTCTGCCGCATTGGTTAATGGGCAGAAAATCTCCGTTTTAGGAGACAATTTACAGAAAAATGTAGCAGAAAATGCTACCATCCTCTACCAAAAGTCTTTTGAAGGGGTGTCCCCCAATTGTATCCGTACGTCAGATGTAGGAAACAAGTGGTTTCTTATGCGTGCGGCGTATGGTCAGGAGAAGAAGGCAGAGGAGATTCTTATGCAGATGGAGGGAGTGGAGAGTGCGTATGTTCCGCAATGGTATAAGAAACGTAATATTGCAGGGAAGACAAAGAATGTCCTTGTAAGTATTATCCCGAATAATCTGTTTGTGCGTAGTAAGGAAGGTGTGCTTGCCAAGTTGGTAGGCAGAGAACCGCTTTCTTTCCTTCATTTCAGCTATCAGCCACACAAGGATGAGTTTGGCAGACCTATCGGAACAGGTCGTACCCCTGTTGTGATTCCTGACAGGCAGATGGATTCTTTTAGAAGATGGGTGGATGCTGATGCCGAAGATAAGATTTTCAGGCAGACATCATTCATCTTCAAGGAAAATGATTTAGTAAGAGTTACCGAAGGCGTGTTTGAAGGACTTGTAGGGCATATCGTCCGTCTCAAGGGACAGACGCGCGTTGGTGTGAATATTGACGGAATAGGTTTTATCTCTACAGCCTATATTCCGAAGAATTGTTTGGAGAAGATCGATTAAAGAGCGGCCCCTAACGGCCCCTCACCCGTCCTACGGACACCCTCTCCCCAAGGGGCGAGGGAAAAGTTAGTAAAAATTCCACATAAGCGAATAAATGTAATATCCCCCTCGCCCCTTGGGGAGAGGATGCCCGCAGGGCAGGTGAGGGGCTGTTTTTAGATTTGTATATGAAATATGCACTTGTAACAGGTGGATCAAGAGGTCTGGGCAGGGCTGTATGTCTTGCCGTGGCTGAGATGGAGATTCCTGTGATAATAAACTATCAGAGTAATAAAGAGGCTGCCGAGGCTGTAAAGGCTGACATAGAGGCTGCTGGCGGTAAGGCTGAACTTATGCAGTTTGATGTGGCTGACAAGTCTCAGGTAGATGCTGCTATAGATAACTGGGAATCTGCTCATCCAGATGACTATATCGCCTATCTCGTGAATAATGCTGGTATCAGAAAAGATAATCTCATGTTTATGATGCCAGAGGCAGATTGGCATGCTGTCCTGAATGTTACGCTCAACGGTTTCTATAATGTAACAAGTCATCTTCTTCCAAAGATGATGATGCGTAAGCATGGTGGTAAGATTGTCAATATGGCCTCTCTCTCAGGATTGAAGGGAATGCCCGGTCAGGTGAACTATAGTGCAGCAAAGGCTGCTTTGATAGGTGCAACAAAGGCTCTTGCACAGGAGACGGCTGCAAGAAACGTGACCGTTAATGCCGTTGCTCCCGGTTTCATCGAGACAGATATGACAAAGGATCTTCCACAGGATGAGTTGAAGAAACTCGTTCCTATGAACAGGTTCGGCAAACCAGAGGAGGTTGCCGCCCTTGTGAAGTTCCTTCTCTCTGATGCGTCTTCGTATATCACAGGTGAGTGTATTTCGATAAATGGAGGATTGTTGTAAACAACGACCCCTTTCCTGCCCTGCGGGCATCCTTTCCCCGTTGAGGGGCAAGGAAGAAGTTAGTATTTTCAAATCATTGGTATAATCGTGAACAAGTGTAACCTCCTCCTTGCCCCTCTACGGGGAAAGGATGCCCATAGGGCAGGATAGGGGTCGGTTTTTGTTATGAACAGAAGAGTCGTAATCACAGGTATGGGCATTTGGTCGTGCCTGGGTACTACAGTAGAAGAAGTGACGAACTCCCTCTATGAGGGAAAGTCAGGTATCGGACTTGAGAAAGAGCGTCTGGAATATGGCTATCAGTCATGTCTGACCGGTATTGTTGAGCAGCCAAAGCTCAAGGGACTTATCGACCGCCACATGCGCAGAGGCTTTTCTGAGGAGGCAGAATATGCATATATGGCTTCCCGTCAGGCTTTTGAGATGGCAGAGATAAGCGATGAGTATCTGTTGCAGAATGAGGTTGGCTGTATCTTTGGTAATGACTCTTCGGCAAAGCCTGTTATTGAGTCGGCAAAGATAATGGAAGAGAAACGCGATACAGAGCTTCTCGGTCAGAACTTCATCTTCCAGGCAATGAACTCAACCGTAAATATGAATATGAGTACGGTGTTCCATTTGAGAGGCGTGAACTTTAGCGTTAGTGCTGCCTGTGCAAGTGGCAGTCACTCTATAGGTCTTGCATATATGCTCATAAAGCAAGGACTTCAGAATACGGTTCTCTGTGGTGGCGCTCAAGAAGTAAACTATTATTCTATGGCCTCTTTCGATGCCCTTGGTGCTTTCTCAAAGCGTATGGATGAGCCAACGAAAGCTTCACGTCCTTTTGAGCGTGACCGCGACGGATTGATTCCAAGTGGTGGAGCAGCCGCTCTTGTACTTGAGGATTACGACCATGCGGTGGCTCGTGGTGCTAAGATAATCGCAGAGGTTGTGGGTTATGGCTTCTCTTCAAACGGAACGGCAGTTATCAGTCAGCCAAGTGATGAGGGTAGCGTTATTGCTATGTCACGTGCCTTGAAAGATGCTGGTGTTGATGTGAAGGATGTTGACTATATCAACGCCCATGCTACAAGTACCCGTCAGGGAGATATGTATGAGGCTATTGCTTTGGATCGTATGTTCCACGGACAACATGCCCTTATAAGTTCTACGAAGGGAATGACGGGTCATGAGTGCTGGATGGCAGGTGCTTCTGAGATTGTCTATTCTGCTATAATGATGCAGAATAATTTCGTTGCTCCTAATATCAATTTCGAGAATCCTGACGAACATTCAGCAAAACTTAATATCGCGTCTAAGACTGTTGATACCGAGGTAAATGTTGTTCTCAGCAACTCTTTCGGTTTTGGTGGAACTAATAGTGCGCTTGTGATTAAGAAAATATAAAAAAGGCCTCTCCCCCTGCCATCTTCTGTGGTTAGGGAACTTGGATGAAATTGTTCTATTATTTGCAAAATTAATAATATTGACTATGAAAAAAGTGTTTTTGTCATTGATCACTTTGCTGTATAGTTTTACGGCAATGGCTTTGACACTTAATTTCGGAAGTCTTGAATGCTTGAAGGGACAGAAGAATATTGTAGTTTCATTGGATCTAACCAATACTACTTACATGTCAAACTATACAGTTGAGGAATTTCTCAATAAGGCTCCTCGCTCAAAGAATTGGAAGGAGGGTTCTATCCGCCAGTTTGTAACGGAGTTTAATGAAAAAACAAATAAGATAGGTTTGAAAGTCGTAGATGAAGGCGAGACAGAATATGAGTTGCAGATTGTTCCTGGCAATATAAATTCGGCAGGAGAGTTTGTCAAGGTTGAGGTAAATGTCTTAAAGAAAAGTACAAAAGAACTGATGGCTTCTATGACACTTGACACGGATGATGGTGATAAGAACGATGAAATCGCATTCCGTGATACAATGGGTGAACTGGGAGAGCGCTTGGGAAGTTTTTTCAATTTAAAACTGAAGAAAATAAATAACAAATAAGGTACTTTTAATTAATCTAAAAATGAAGAAGTTTTTGTTTTTGATGGTAACATTGTTTTCTGCAATAACAATGTCAGCTAAGGATGATGTGACGGTAAAGAGTGGTTCTCTCGCAGAGGTAAAGGCTGCTGGTAATTCTTTTGTGTTTATTGTCTGGGATTATTCATCTGCTACTTTGGAAGGTCAGAATGTTGATGCTTTTCTAAAGGCTAAAGGCGCAGATTGGGTAGCAGGCTATCCACAGGAACTTGCAGAAGCAGAAGCCGAGTTTGCGAGAGCTCTTGGTAAGAGCAAATATGTTAATGTGACAACTGAGAAAGATCAGGCTCAGTATATCATTACTATTAAGGTTAAGGATTTCAACTATGGTAATACCGCCGTCGCTGTGTGGGTAGGCATGGGTGCTGGTGATGCTCATCTTAACGGTTCTGTAGAAATTACCAAGAATGGCAGTAAGGATGCTATCGCTGTGCTTGATGCAGATGGTGTTCCTGGTGGTGGATTTGGTAATGAGGCCCGTCGTAGAGATGCATACGAGGAACTTGGTGAGTGTTTAGTGAAGCTTATCAAGAAAGCGAAATAAGATATAATACTAATGGCTAAAGTCTAAAGTTTAAAGATTCTTACCTTTTGATAATAAAAATATGAAAAGAATATTATTTGTTATTGTAGCATATCTGTCTCTTTGCAGCTTCATGCCTTTTGATCCTGAGGTTGCTGCAGGCTCTTTTGAGGCTTTGAACGGTAAGTCTGCTAATCTGGAGATCGTTTTCGACAAGATTCATGGCAGAACGGAAGCTGAATTTGCCGAGTATGAGAAGGACTGGAAGGTAGATAAGCCAGAAGTAGAGAACTTGACTCTTATTGAGGCAAATAAGGCTTTGAAAGGTACGTGTCGCCTAAGCGATGGCAAGGATGAGGATTTGACCGTAAGGATTGTGGTGAAATCTATTAGCGTAAAGGGCGATTATAATTTTTACATAGTTCTTCTTGATAAGGACAAGAAAGAATTAGGAACTATTTCAAACTTATTTGGCAAAGGTGGCATGTTCGGCACAAAGTTGAATCTTATCAAGGATGGTGCCAAGAGCACAGGCAAGAGAGCCGGCACTCTGCTGAAGAAATATATGAATATGTAATTCCCATTTCCACAAGGGAGAATTTGTATAGACACAATGACAAAAAAGGTATTTCTGTTCCTTGCCACTTTGTTCTGCTGCATTGGTATGTTTGCACAGAATGTAGAGGATTCTGGAAATGGACTCAAGCGAGGTTTCCGTGGTATAGCCGAATTAGGTTATGAAGTGGCAATAAATGATAATGGCGATAACTCTCCTATTCTCAACCTTTCAGGGGGCTATCAGTTGAATTCGTATGTATTTCTTGGTGCAGGTATAGGACTCAGACACTACAATGATAACGACAAGACTTCTGTACCTATCTTCTTCAATTTCAGGTCTGATTTCGTAAATACGAAGGTCAATCCATTTGTTGATGTGAAGTTAGGTCTTTCTCCTTCTTATTCAAGAGGCTTTGGTTCTGTAGGCATGGGATGCAGGTTCAAGGTTGGAGAGAAACTTGGTTTGTCGGTTTCTGCAGGTTTTGAGGTTCAAGATCTGGAAAATAAAGAGGATCACTCTGAAGATTGTGGCATCTATCTTGATTATATGGGTGGCGCATTCATAAAAATGGGGGTTGATTTTTGATTATAAGCCCACCCAGGCCCTCCCAAAAGGAGGGATGTAAAGCCTAACCAAGCCTTCCCAAAGGGAAGGATGTTGGATAGTAATGAAACTTAAATATTAATTATAGAATGGAACCAAGCCTTCTTAACGTTCTAAAGGTATAAAACATCCTTCCCTTTGGGAAGGCTTGGTTAGGCTTGATATATGAATTTATTTCCCGACTTAAAGAAAAGGTACACTAAGGACGATATGTCCGCTCGTGAGGCTCAGCGTTTGGCGGAGTTCATTGCGTGGGGACCTATCGTGTTTGAAGCTTCACGCCTGATGGTGAAGTTCGGCATTCTCGATGCGCTTTGCGATAGTACGGATGGTATGACAGAAGATGAGGTCGTAGAGAAGACTGGTTTGTCAAAATATACTGTAAAATGTCTTCTTGAGGCTGCTCTATCCATTGGTACCGTGATTATAGATGATGTAACGGATAGGTATTCAATTACCAAGGCAGGATTTTTCTTGCTTAATGATCCGGCAACAAGGGTGAATATCGACTTCAATCATGATGTCAACTATCAGGGATTATTCAATCTGGAGGAGTCTATGAAAGAAGGTAGGCCTGCAGGTTTGAAGTGGCTGGGAGATTGGCCGACGATTTATGAAGGGCTTTCCTCTCTCCCTAAGCAAGTGCAAGATAGCTGGTTTGGTTTTGATCATTTCTATAGTGACTCTTCATTCCCTGAGGCCTTGGAAATAGTGTTCAAGAAACACAAGGTACGCTCTCTGTATGATGTTGGTGGTAATACTGGTAAGTGGGCGTTGCAATGTGTTGGCTATGACAAGGATGTAGAGGTGACGATTCTCGACCTTCCTCAGCAGATAGGTATGATGAAGGAGAATACGAAGGGCAAGGAAGGTGCAGAGCGTATCAAGGGCTATGGCATTAATCTGCTTGACAAGAATGCTTTCTTCCCAAAGAGGGAAGGAGGTCTTGATGCAATCTGGATGAGCCAGTTCCTTGATTGCTTCTCTGAAGAGGAGATTGTCAGTATCCTTACCCGAGCAAAGGCGGTAATGGATGCTGATACCCGTATCTTCATTATGGAAACATTGTGGGATAGGCAGAGATTTGAGACCGCAGCCTTCTGTCTGACGATGACAAGTCTGTACTTTACAGCTATGGCTAATGGTAATAGTAAGATGTATCATTCTGAGGATATGACCCGACTGGTGAATGAGGCAGGTCTTGAAGTTGAGCACATATACGATGGTCTCGGACAATGCCATAGTATTATGGTTTGTAAGTTGAGGAAAGAGTAATGTGTAAAGAGTAAAGGGTAAAGAAAATAGTAAATAGTTAAATTGTAAATAGTAAATAAAAATGACACGTCAAGAAGTAGAAGAGAAAGTAAATAATTTCCTTATTGAGGATTTGGAGATTGATGAAGAAAAGATTGCCCCAGAGGCAGAATTGAAAGCTGGCCTCGGTATTGACAGTCTTGATTTCGTTGATATCGTTGTAATCGTAGAAAAGAACTTCGGTTTCAAGATTAAGCCAGAGGAAATGGCAGGTGTTCAGACACTTTCTCAGTTCTATGATTATATTGAGAGTAAGGTAAATGGTTAGTGCATAATTCATAATTTATAGTTCATAGTTTGTTGGCGCACGTTAGTTAACTATGAATTATGAACTATGCACTATGAACTGAAAAAAATGAATCCTCAAAATGAACCCATAGCTGAAAAAGGTACTCACTCCCCATGTGGGGGTGAGGGGGGCACTTCCCTCCCTATGGGGGAGGGCGGAGGGAGAGGCCGTAATTGGGCAGGAACAACCTTCGGTAGTGGAGGTATGCATAGGGCACTTATAGCTGTGATGAAGGTCATGGATATAAGATTACTATATGCCTTTGTGTCCATTTTTGTTGTTCCTGTATGTCTGATTCTCAATACTAATGGCAGTCGTAGCGTGGCGTACCGCTTTTATAGAAAGCGTTTTGGCTATGGCAGATTGAGGGCTGCATGGAATACCTATGTCAATCATTGTTTGTTCGGTCAGGTGGTTGTAGATAGGTTCGGTATGTATGCAGGAAAGAAGTTTGAGATAGAAATTGACGGATATGACAGATTCCTTGAACATGCCTCTAAGCCTGAAGGGTTCATTCAGATGAGCGCCCATATAGGGAACTATGAAATTGCTGGCTATACCCTTACCGCAGACCCGAAAGTGTTTTATGCCCTTGTGTTTGACGGAGAGAAGGAATCGGTGACAGAGAACAGGAACAAGATGTTCGCATCTACCAATATCCGAATGATATCTGTAAAGCCAGATATGAGTCATCTCTTCGAGATAAATGGAGCTCTTCAGAGAGGTGAGACTGTTAGTCTGCCGGCTGATAGATTCAATGGTTCTCCACGTTATGTGGAACAGGTTTTCCTAGGAGCAAAGGCACGTTTTCCGCAAGGACCGCATAGTGTTGCCACGATGAGAGAACTTGATGTCTTGGCGGTCAATGTCATGAAGGAGTCGATGAAGAAATATCATGTCTATGTTACTCCACTCGAATATGACAAGACGGTCTCTCGTAAGGAACAGATAGACCAGTTATCGAAAGCGTATGTATCGGAACTTGAGAGAATGGTGAGGAAATATCCACATCAATGGTATAATTTCTTTGAGTTCTGGCAATAAAGGGGCAAAGGGTAAAGGGCAAAGGTCTTAGACAATTATAAAAAATGGTAACAGAGGAATCCCTCAGAAATATAGATATACACGAACTGCTACCTCAGCAGGAGCCTTTTGTGATGGTTGGTAAACTCACGGCTTTTGATGAGAAACGTACTGTGACCGAGACTGTTATTAAGGAAGATAACATCTTTGTTAGCGATGGTGTATTCTCTGCTCCTGGTTTGGTTGAGAATATCGCCCAGACTTGTGCAGCTAGGATAGGATATGTGAATAAGTATATCTTGAAAAAGGGAATTCAACTCGGTTTTATCGGAGCTATCAGAAACCTTGAGATTGTAGGATGTCCTAAGGTGGGAGATGTGATTACTACCTGTGTCACGGTGATTGACGATGTGCTTGGCATGACATTGGCTAATGGTGTAGTGACTTGCAATGGCGAGACATTGGCTACTACAGAAATAAAAATAGCGGTCAAGGAGGCAGAATAATGGAACTTATTGCGGAGAAGGAACTTGAGATAAGGTTCAGCGAGGTAGATATCATGAAAGTGGTATGGCACGGATCTTATCCTTTATATCTTGAAGATGCGCGTGAGGCTTTTGGTGCTCAGTATGGACTGAGTTATCAGAGCTATATCGACAACAATGTGTTTGCGCCTATTGTGGAGATGGATATAAAGTACAAGCGTCCTGTACTCTATGGTATGAAGCCACATATCAGAATCACTTATCGTCCAAAGCCTTCTGCTAAGATAGTGTTTGATTACGAGATTTTTGACCCGAAAGACGGTTCGGTATTCCTAACCGCTCGTACTGTGCAGGTATTTATGGATATGAACTATCAGTTAATGTGGGATAACCCTCCTTTCTTCGTTGAGTGGAAGAATAAATGGCAACAGTAATTTCAGATAATATAACATCCCCTCTTGGACTGACTACCGAACAGACCTATAAGGCTGTATGTCAAGGTAAGTCAGGTTTGTCGCATTATCCCTGTGAGAATGGGGAAGGGGGATGGAATGACCTGCCATTTTCCATAGAGGCATCACTTTTCAATAAAGAGCAATGGGATAAGATTATGGTTGACGGATTCTCAAAGTTTGAGAGTCTGGTGCTATATTCTGTGAAAGCAGCCATATCAACTCTGATTTTCAATAAGGAACGTGCTATTCTTATCCTAAGTTCAACGAAAGGAGATATAGAACTGCTGGAAAAAGGCGAAGATATACCTTCTCTTGCCGATGCTGCAAAGAAAGTGAGTATGGCAATAGGTATCGAGAATGATCCTATCGTAGTGTGTAATGCCTGTATTTCAGGTGTTTCAGCAATTATACTTGGACAGAGACTTGTGGATTGTGGTAATTATTCGAATGTCATTGTATGTGGTGCTGATGTTCAGAGTAGGTTCATAGTTTCTGGTTTTCAGGCGTTGAAGGCTTTGTCGGAAGAGCCTTGCAGACCTTTTGATATTGAAAGACTGGGTTTGAATCTCGGTGAGGCGGCGGCAACTATTGTTCTGTCGAGCGAAATGAACTCTCCAAAAGGATGGAAGGTGGATAAAGGTGCTGTATGTAATGACGCATATCATATTAGTGCGCCACATCCGAAAGGACTGGGTGCAGGAATGGCTCTTCGTAAAATGAAGGATGCTGATAATCCGATTTCTGTAATAGGAGTTCATGGCACAGCCACGATGTATAATGACCAGATGGAATCTAAGGCCATTGAGATGGCGGAATTGCAGGATGTTCCACTCTCTGCATTGAAAGGATACTTCGGTCACACTATGGGGGCTGCCGGTGTGCTTGAGACCATTATTATGATGCGAGCACTTGAGGATGACGTGATATTACCTTCAAAGGGTTATGAGACTTGTGGTGTAAGTGGCAAAGTGAAAATGTCGGACAAGTCCGTGATGGTTCATGGAAATACTTTCGTTAAGATGTTATCCGGCTTTGGAGGTTGTAATGGAGCTGTCCGAGTTTCTGATAGATTCCTTCCTATGATTATTGTTAATGATATTCTTGTCAGTCAGACACATTCGGTAAGGATTACTCAGGATGAGATTATTGTCGATGGTAACATACTTGATGTAAAGTCTCATGGTAAGGAAATGTTGACGGAGGTATATAAGACGAAGATAGGCGACTATCCAAAATTCTATAAGATGGATATGCTCAGTCGTCTTGCCTTTATTGCTTCCGAACTGCTTATAGAAGCAGAAGGTCAAAGGTCAAAAGGCAAAAGTCAAAAGGCAAAAGTCGAAAGTCAAAGGGCAGTTGTCCTTTTCAACCATTCTTCATCTATAATAGCGGATCGTCAGTATGTGAAATCCATAGAAAAAGACGATTTCTTTCCTTCGCCAGCAGCGTTTGTCTATACTCTGCCTAATATCACTACGGGTGAGATTGCGCTAAGGAATGGTTATCATGGTGAGACTTCGTTCTATCTACTTGCAGAAAGAAATGAAAAGCTAATGCAGAGGGTGATAAAATCTACTTTCATTGATCGTGATATAAAGAGTGTCATTGGAGGTTGGATAGACTGTCCTTCTGAGGACAAGTTTGAATGTGATATCAGAATATATGTTAAACAGTAAAGCGTAAAGTTGAAAGAATAAAGTATAAATATGGAAAACTTAATTAATGAACTCAAGGTTCAGATTAAGGAGGCTCTTAATCTTGAAGATCTATCAGTTGAAGAATTTGACGAAAATGCCCCACTTTTCGGAGATGATGGTATAGGTCTTGATTCTATCGATGCGCTGGAGATAATAGTATTGCTTGAGAAAAAGTACGGAATACGTCTGGCTAATGCTGCTGAAGGTAAGACCATCTTCAAGAATGTGGCTACTATTGCCGAATACGTAGAAAAGAACCGTAAGAAGTAATTATGAATATCGCAATAACCGGACTGGGAATTATCTGTGCTATAGGTAATGATTGCCAGCAGGTTCTTGACTCCCTTGTGAACAGGAAAACGGGTGTTGGTATGATGAAATATCTTCAGTCATGCCATACGGAATTACCTGTTGGCGAGGTTAAGCTGTCGGATGATGAACTGAAGACATTGCTTGGCTTGCCAGTTGGGAGCCTGTATAGCAGAACAACCTTGCTCGGTGCTGTCGCGGTAAAGCAGGCAATGGCTGATGCTGGATTATCAGCCGATATGCTTGTAGGAAAGAAAGTCGTACTTATTTCCGGTACTACGGTTGGTGGTATGGATGTAACGGAGAGAATTCTTGTTGAAATGCGGGATACCCTTCAAACACCTAACACTCAACAGCAATCACCTGTTGACTATGTAAAGCGTCATGATTGTGGAAGTACCACGAATGAGATAGCTCAGATTTGCGGACTTGACTGTGAAGTATGCACTATATCAACGGCTTGTTCATCTGCTATTAACTCGATAATAGTTGGTTGTGAAATGCTTCGTAGTGGTGAGGCTGATATTGTCATAGCTGGAGGCTCAGAGGCTTTGAGTAAGTTCCATCTCAATGGATTTAATACGCTTCATATCCTTGATACGGAGGTGTGTCGTCCATTTGATGCTACTCGTGTTGGCCTTAATCTTGGTGAAGGAGCAGGTTTTGTCGTACTTCAGAAGGAAGATGTCAATGCCAAGGCGTATATTGGAGGATATGGAAATAAGTGTGATGCCTTTCATCAAACGGCCTCTTCCGATGATGGTGAAGGTGCTTATCTTGCAATGCGTGAGGCCTTGGAATCTTCTGGCATTGACAAGTCACAGATAGACTATATCAATGCACACGGAACAGGAACTCCGAATAACGATCCAAGTGAGAGCGTTGCATTAAAACGTATCTTTGGTAATGATATTCCTTTAGTTTCAAGCACGAAGGGATTTACTGGTCATACCACATCCGCCTCTGGCAGTATTGAGACCGTGATATGTGTTCTTGCGATGCAGAACAATTTTGTGCCTGTCAGCTTCGGATTCAATCATCCAGATGAGGCTTGTATTCATCCATTTGAAGGTGATGACAAGCAGCATAGAATGGATTATGTAATCTGTAACTCGTTTGGTTTTGGAGGCAATGACAGTTCGCTATTGCTTATGAAACATGACCGGCCTCTCCCCTCGCCCTCTCCCGTAGAGAGGGAGCCGGAGTGCGAAAGGATGGCCTTTCTTGAGGGAAATTTAGAGAGACTTGACGAATTTATGGTTGCAGACATAACCATTGATTCCATGGAACAGCTTGCAGACTACAAGGAATACATATCTCCGAAAGAAGGTCGTAGAATGGGTAAACTTATGAAGGCTGCAACGTTGACATCTCTTATGGCTCTTCGTGAGGCAGGAATAGAATGCCCAGATGCGATAATCACAGCTACTGCAAATGGAATGCTTGAGACAAGCGAGAAATTCCTTGTTGACATGGTGGATAATGGTGAGGAAACTCTGAGTCCTACTCTTTTCATGCAGAGTACGCATAATACTATAGGAAGTGCTATAGCAATACGTACTCAGTGTCATGGATATAACATTACATATACCCAGGGTAAAGACTCGATGAAATGGGCACTTCGTGATGCAGAGCGACTGATAAGAATGGGTAAGGCAAAGACTGTGCTAGTGGGATGTCATGATGAGTCATCTCCATTGTTCCAGAGTTTCTATGATTATCTTAATCTCTCTGTTCCACAGATATATTCACGTAGTGTGGTTTTGAAAGCTAAATAAAGATGTGGTTGAAGTTATTGCCATTGGCATTGGTACAGAGTGCGTTGCTTGCTATAGGTCAGGTGTTCCTGAAATATGGTTTACAACGTATGGTTAGTTTCGGTTGGAACTGGACTTTTTTCAAATCTGCCTTGCTTAACTGGCAATTTGCCATGAGTGGCATAACGATAGGAGCTGCCAGTCTTTTATGGATGTATATTATCCGACAGTTTCCTTTAAGTCTTGCCTATCCTATGGGATCTTTGAGCTATGTTTTCACGATGCTCTGTGCCATAGCTTTCTTTCATGAGAATGTTGATATCGTGAAATGGATAGGTTTATTTTTCATAATAACAGGTTGTATATTACTGACAAAATGAAGAGATTTCTTATTATATTAATAATGGGTATGGTGTCACTTATCGTGCCTGCCCAGAATAATCAGAAGATAATAGACCATATTAATCAGGTTGCGCACTCCCTAAAAAGTATGCAGGCAGACTTCATTCAGACAAAGACGATGAAGATGTTGGGTGATAAGATGGTATCAAACGGTAAGATGTACTATCAACAGAGTGATAAACTGCATTGGGAATATACAACACCATATACTTACACCTTCATCCTCAATGGTGACAAGGTTCTTCTTAAGAAGGGAACACGTAAGGATGTCATTGATGTAAACAAGAATAAGGTGTTCAAGGAAATTGCTCGCATAATGATGAGCAGTATGGTTGGCACCTGCCTAACAGAAAAGAAGGACTTTAGTGTTTCCGTTGCAGAGTCAGATCAGTCATATACCGCTACACTCATTCCGCAGAAGAAGGAGATGAAACAGATGTACACAAAAATCGTACTGACTTTCACAAAAAAGACATCCATGATATCTCGTGTGGTGATGTATGAGAAGAATGGTGACAATACAGAGATTGTATTGAAGAACGTCGTGACAAACAAGACAATAAATCCATCATATTTTGCTATCTAAGAGATTCTTTTGTCTTTTGCCTTTTGCCTTCTGCCTTTTACTAGCGGAAGCTCAGACATTACCTTCTAATGAAGGAGAGAGGGCACGTTATGGTGTGCAGATCGATGTAAAAAAGGCATATATAAGTGGAATATGCGGAATGCTGTTTGAGGATGGCAAGCTCAAGGCAAGTGTGGTCAATGAATTTGGATTATCTGCTATGGATTTCGAATATAATCCTCAGAAAGACAAGGTTAAAATTATCAATGTCATAAAGAAACTTGACCACTGGTACATCAAGCGTATTCTGAAACGTGACCTTCGTATTCTGATTCACAACCTAAGACAAGGTATCAACAAGTATGAGAATACGAAATACGAAATAACATATACTTTTCAGCCTTTACAACCAATAACCGAAGAGGCAACTGATAATGGAAATACAAACTAAAGTTCTCCCACTTGGAGAGACCGGGGGCTTATATAGCATAATTAGTAAGGAAATAACTGATGATGGTGGCGTTTTCCACCTTCATCTGAATCCTGAATGCCTTATATATAAGGCTCATTTTCCAGAACAGCCTATTACCCCTGGCGTTTGCATTACTCAGATAGCAGTAGAACTGGCTGAGATTGTCGTGGGGCATAGTCTCCAGATGACAGGAATTAAGAATGTAAAGTTTCTGTCAATTCTGACTCCTGATTCTCAGACGGAGGTAACATATAACATTACGATTAAAAGTTCTGACGATAAGGAAACACGTATTCAAGCTGTGGCACAGTCGGATGATGTGGTCTATGCGAAAATGTCGCTTATATGCAAGAGATAATAAGTACATTGACTTCGCGTGAGCGCCTTCATCGTCGTGGTGTCTGTGTGATTGTTCCCACTTTCAACAACGAGACAACGATTCGTGATGTTGTTGAAAGATGTAAGGAACAATCGGAAGATGTTATAGTAGTAAATGACGGTTGTACGGATTCTACCGCCTCAATATTTGCAGCTATAGAAGGTATAACTATTGTTACGTTAAGTCATAATAGTGGTAAAGGAGCGGCCTTGAAGATGGGTTTCCGTAAGGCTTTGGAAATGGGCTACTCATACGCAATAACGCTTGATGCAGATGGACAGCATTTCCCTGAGGATATACCTTTGATGTTGAAGGCTAACATTGAGAATCCTGGTGCGCTTATTGTTGGTGAGCGTAAGGAACTTGCAAGTAAGGAGCGTTCTCGTGGTAGTAAGTTTGCAAATGCCTTCAGTAACTTCTGGTTCTTTGTTCAGACTTGGAAACATCTTAAAGATACTCAGACTGGTTTCCGTCTATATCCTCTTCGTAAGCTTCACGGTCTTTCGCTTCTTACATCCCGATATGAGGCGGAACTGGAATTGCTTGTGTTTGCTGCATGGCATGGGGTAAGACTGGTGTCACAGCCAGTAAATGTGTATTATCCACCACGAGAGCAGCGTGTGTCGCATTTCAGACCTGGACTTGATTTTACACGGATATTCATACTCAACACCATACTCTGTTTCCTTGCTTGCGTTTATGGACTTCCACTTTATATCTGGCGAGCATTTATGGTTTTCTTCCGTACTGCATACTCATTGCTTTTCTTTGTTGTATGCTCAATAGGGTTGATGACTCCATTGGTTACGCTATATATCAAGATTGGCAAGATGACATTGGAGAAACGTGACAATCTGCATGGCATACTACAATGGATATCTAAGTTCATAATGATATGGCATGGCATACCGGGTGTGAAGTATAAGCCAAGAAGTAATACTGATGAGTCTTTGGATGGTCCTTCTGTATTGATATGCAATCATCAATCGCACCTTGACTTGATGACGCTTCTGCCATTGAAGAAAAAGATAGTTGTGCTGACAAATGACTGGGTGTGGCGAAATCCATTCTATGGATATGTAATAAGACAGGCTGAGTTCTATCCGGTATCGGCAGGTGTCGAGGCTCTGATTCCGAAACTGAGGAATCTTGTTGACAGAGGGTATAGTATAGCGGTATATCCCGAAGGAACACGTTCAGAGGACTGTAGTATAGGTCGTTTCCATCAAGGGGCGTTCTATATTGCAGAGCAACTGAATCTTGACATCGTACCGTTAATCCTTTATGGGGCAGGGAAGGTTCTTCCAAAGAAAGACAAGCATCTGCATAAGGGCATTATCAGTTTGGATGTGGACAGGCATTTCTTACCAGAAGAGGTTATATCACTCGGAACTCTGAAACAACGTGCCTCATGGTTCAGAAAATACTATAAGTCACGATACGACGAGGTGAGTGATGAATATGAACAGTATGCGTAGGAAGGTTGCGATTATAGGTAGTGGACTTGGAGGCTTGTCGTGCGGATATATTCTGCAACGCAATGGCTATGACGTAACCGTATTTGAAAAGAATGCAGTCTTAGGTGGTTGTCTACAATGTTTTCGTCGTAAAGGGGCTGTGTTCGAGACTGGTATGCACTTTATTGGCAGTGCTGCACCGGGACAGACGATGGATAAGATGATGCGGTATTTGGGTATTACATCAGATGTACGTCTAAGCCAGTTGAATCCCTCGGCATACGATACTGTTTCTTTGGGTGGTCAGAGATATGAGTTCCCAAATGGAAAGGAACAGTTCATAGAAAAAATGTCATCGTATTTTCCTCGTGAGAAGGATGCAATCGTGCGTTACTATGATATTGTGAATAAGATTGCCTCTGCTTCCACTCTTCATTCTCTTACCAGCGAAACCCGTGATGTTGCTATTGATACGGAGTATCAGCAGCGTAGCATGAATGATGTCATGGACGAACTGTTCAATGATACTTTGCTAAAGAATGTTCTTGTTGGAAATCTACCACTATATTCGGCAGAGTTGAACAAGACCCCATTCTCGCAACATGCGTTCATCATGGATTTCTACAACCAGAGTGCTTTTCGTGTTGAAGGAGGGAGTGATGCTATTGCTAAATCACTTGTGAAGTCAATAGAGCGTCTTGGAGGACAGGTAATCACTTCTGCAAAGGTGAAGAGGATAGTTTGTGATGCAACTCATGCCATTGGTGTAGAGACAATTGATGAGCAACTGCATACTGTAGATTATGTTATCAGTACCGTTCATCCAGCTCGTACTGTTGAGATGCTTGAAGATACCAATCTTATTCGTCCTGCCTTTCGTTCACGTATTAGGTCTTTACCTCAGACTTCAGGCTGTTTCGCCGTATATGTTAAGTTCAAGGAAGGTGTAATGCCTTATATGAACACTAACTATTATGGATATCGTGGTGACACGCCTTGGAATTGTGAACATTATACGGCATCTGATTGGCCGAAGGGTTTCCTCTATATGCATATGTGTCATGAGGATAAGGCAAAGTGGGCAAAGAGTGGTGTTATCCTTTCATATATGAATATGGAAGATGTGGCACCATGGGTAGGAACTCATGTGGGTAGGCGTGGTGATGATTATGAGGCATTCAAAACAAGTCATGCAGAGCGTCTCCTTAATGAAGTCGAAACGCATTTCCCTGGACTAAGAGCTGCGATAGATAGCTATTACACATCTACTCCCCTTACATATATTGACTATACAGGTACAGAGGGAGGCTCGATGTATGGTGTGGCAAAAGACATTACTATGGGTGCAGCAGGCAGAGTTCCTTACAGGACAAAGATTCCGAACGTACTGCTTGCAGGCCAGAATGTCAACTCGCATGGAATGTTAGGGGTATTGGTCGGAACTATTGTGACTTGTTCTGAACTGGTTCCTTCCGACATTATTTATAGGCAGATTAGTAATCAATTTATTAATGAATAAAACAGCGGTAATTGTTGGCGGTGGCCTTGGCGGTTTGTTTACAGCTGCTATCCTTTCTAAGGAAGGTGTTAAGGTTACTGTTCTTGAGAAGAATCTCAACCTTGGCGGAGGATTGCAGAGCTTCAAGAGGTTTGGCGAGGTCTATGATGCTGGTATGCATATCCTAAGTGGAATGCATGAAGGGGGAAGTATCCGCAAGATATGCAATTATCTCGGTCTTACGGATAAGATGCATATACGTCCTGTTGATAATGACTGTATTGATGAACTTCATTTTGTAGAAGATGGTTCTACATATCGTATAGGGAAGGGGCGTCAGGGATTTGTTGACTCATTAGTTAAGTATTTCCCCGACCAGCGTGAGGCGTTGACAAAATATGTTGATGCTATGTACACTTTGCTCGATGAAATGGACATGTTTCATCTCCGTCCGTTGAAAACAACCATCTTCATGCACTCTGAGGATTTCCTCATATCTGTTGGCGATTTCATAGCCAAATATATCAAGGATGAGAAACTTAGGGCGGTACTTGCTTATATGAATCCTCTTTATGGTGGTGAGAAGGACAAGACTCCTGCTTATGTACATTCCATCATTAATGTGCTGTATATCAATGGCGGTAACAGATTTGAAGGAGGATGTGATCTCTTTGTTAATGAGCTTCGCAAGTTGATTGAAGATAATGGAGGAACTGTCATTGTTAATGATGGAGTGGTAAGTGTTTCTTCTGAGAACAAACTGATTACTCATGTAACGACAGAAAGTGGCAAAAGCTATTCTGCCGACTATTATATCTCAGCCATTCATCCTTGTTCATTCATTAAATTGCTTGAGGATAAGAAAATTCTTTCAAAACCATATCGCGAAAGACTTGAGGCTATCCCTAATTCATATTCGGCATTCACCTTGTTCGTAAAGCTTAAACCTGACACGGTGAAATACTTCAACTATACTCGCTATTGCATGACGCGCTATGATGAAATATGGAATATAGGTGTTACAGACGGGCAATGGCCAAGAGGGGTGATGTATATGACTACTCCAGAGATCAATCAAGGAGAGTATAGCACGAAGATGATAATTACCACTCCTATGTCATGGGATTTTGTCAAGAAGTGGGAAAACACTACTGTCGGGCATCGTGGTGAAGATTATAAGGCGTGGAAACAGAAGTGTGCCAAGAAGTTACTTGATAGAATTGAGGAAATCCATCCTGGTTTTATTGACAGTATAGAGGCAATAAATACGGCATCACCACTTACTATACGTGATTATTTCGGAATAAAGGAAGGATCTATGTACGGTTTTATGAGTGACTGTAATAATATCGTTTTATCGCAGGTTCCTGTTGTTACCAAGGTTAAGAACTTATATCTTACAGGACAAAACAATAACCTTCATGGGTTCTGTGGAGTACCGCTTACGGCTATCAATACTTGTGAAGCGATATTTGGCATGAACTATATCATAAATAAGATTAACGCCGCAAACTCTTGATGCCTATAGAGGCATATATGTTTATTATGGAGAGTGATAAGTTTGAGGAGATACGTCCTTATACGGACGATGAAATATCTGCTGCGATGGACCGAATTGCGGGTAGTACGTCGTTCCCTCTGCTGGCATCTTATGTTTTTCCTGACAGGAATATAGATGATGTTCGTAGAGAAGTCCGTTCGTATAAGACCATTCATGATTTCCAGATGGGAATCATGTATTGGGCTAACCGCAAGATTATTCAGGATAGTACAACATCATTTACTTGTGGAGGAATGGAGAACATAATCCCATCGTCTTCACATCTGTATGTATCCAATCATCGTGATATAATGTTGGATGCAGCTCTGTTCCTGAATGTCCTTGTTGACAACGGGCATGATACTACGGAGATTACCTTTGGCGCAAATCTCATGCAAGGACAGATTGTCATCGATATCGGCAAGTCAAATAAGATGTTCAAGGTGGCTCGTCCGGGGGGGAGTGTCAGGGAATTCTATAGGTCTTCCCTTCTTCTTTCTGAATACATGCGTCACGTCATTACTGAGAAGCGTCAGTCCGTATGGATAGCACAGCGTAATGGACGCACTAAGGATGGAAAGGACCGTACGGATCAAGGCATTATTAAGATGTTATGCATGAGCCATTCTGACGATAAGGTGAAGGCTATTGCTGATTTGAATATAGTACCTGTCTCAGTCTCTTACGAATGGGAGTCTTGTGATATTCTCAAAACCGTAGAACTGTATGAGCGTCAGTTCGGACCTTACATCAAAAAACCGGGTGAGGACTTGAATAGTATTCTGACGGGTATTACCCAGTATAAGGGTAATGTGCATTTTGAAGTCTGCAAGCCTCTTGGTTTTGACGAGCTCAACGAGTTCTCCGACCTCACTTCAGTAGAGTTTCATAAGGCTGTTGCAAACCTGCTTGACCAGCGTATTTGCTCTTCATATCATCTGTATCCAAACAATTACATAGCCCATGACATCCTCTATGGTAACAAGAAATATTCGGCTATGTATTCCTCAGAAGAAAAAGATGCTTTCATGCATAGAATGAACAAGCTCCAGAAATACGAGGAAGAGTGCGATATGGATAAGCTGTATGAGATATTCCTTGGTATATATGCCAATCCTGTGGATTCAAAAAGTCAAATGTCAAAAGTCAAATGACGAGGATCTTTAGTCTTTTGGCTTTTGCTTTTATATCAATTGCAGCCTTTGCAAATGAGCCACGCAATATCATACATCTTTGGGAAGGAACGTCGGTAAATAACAAGAGCGTTACACTTGAGGTGTTTCTTCCTGATAGCGTTCCTGCAGATAAGACACCAGCGATGATAGTATGCCCAGGTGGTAGCTATAGCTGGCACGACTATGAGGTTGAGGGAACAGATGTTGCAAAGTGGCTAAGTAAGAATGGAATTGCAGCATTCGTACTTAAATATAGGGTACAGGGCGTATTTAATTTCATTACTCATGCCCGATTGATAGTGCCGGGGAATCATCATCCACACATGTTACAGGACGGACAACGTGCTATTCAGTATGTCCGTGAACATGCTGATGAATATAATATCGATATCAATAAGGTTGGGGCAATCGGTTTTTCTGCTGGAGGACATCTCGTTATGTCTTTGGCGGAATTTTTTTCTACTGATTTTCTAAAGCCACTTGGCATCGTGTCAAAAGTGTCTCTACGACCAGATTTCATAGCACCAATCTATCCTGTAGTGACGATGAGCGAGAAAGTATGTCATACACGTTCTCGCCGTGCTCTTTTAGGCGAATATGGAAAGTTCCGTAAGTCCTTGCGTGACTCTCTCTCGCTTGAACGCCATGTGCCTTCCGACTGTCCTCCTGTCTTCCTCGTTAATTGCAAGGATGACCCGATAGTGAAATATCAAAACTCGGAATTACTCGATTCTGCCCTCACAGAGAAAGGTATCAAACATACATATATACAGTATCAGACTGGAGGTCACGGTTTTGGGGCTTCCGATGTAAAAGGTACTGCCGAGTGCCGCCAATGGAAACAACGATTCCTTGAGTGGCTAAAGGAAATAAATAATTAAGGCCTCTCCCCCCGCCCTCCCCCGTAGGGAGGGAGCCGATTCGTGGAAAGGTAATCATCTGAAAATGAGAAATAATAATGATATGTTGTCGTCTTCCAGCTCCCTCCCTATGGGGGAGGGCGGGGGGAGAGGCCGTATTTTTTCTTTTTTCCATAACCATACCTTGCTCAGGCGTTCAGTCTTGCTGACTCTGACAATAGCCCTTGTTGTGTCCGTCTTCCAATTGTCATATAAGGAAGATATCTCTGATTTCATGCCTCTTACTGAAGAGGAGAAACAGGATATGGAGATATACCAGGACATATCGGGTGTCAATAAGCTTGTTGTCCTGTTTTCCTGCGACAAGGAAAATCCTGACAGTACCATAGCTGCCATAGACCTTTTCCAAGATTGCGTGAAGAAGATGGATACGCATAAATGGACGAGTGACATGGTTACTCGTTTTGATATGGAGAAGGTAGGGGAGGTTACTGAATTTGTATATCAGAACATTCCGTATTTCCTGACTGAACGCGATTATTCACGCATGGATTCTTTATTGCGTGCTGACAATTATCTTGCCGAACAACTTGATCGTGATCGTGAGATGCTGATGTTCCCTTCTGGAGGTCTGCTTTCTGAGAATATCTCGCGTGACCCTCTCAATCTGTTTACGCCTGTATTGAGCAAGTTACAGGGCTTGCAGCAGGAGAATAAGTTTGAGATGTACGACGGCTATATATTCACGCCTGACATGAGTCGTGCAATAGTCATGCTCTCATCTCCTTTTGGCAATTCTGAGACTGATAAGAACTCACAACTCCTGCAACTCCTCAATTCGGGTATAGAGCAGATGAACACTCGTTATCCTAATATCGAGGCTCGCGTATTGGGAGGACCACAGATTGCCGTAGGTAATGCTCAACAGATAAAACATGACTCTATCCTTGCCGTTAGCCTTGCCGTCGTTCTTATCCTTGCCTTGCTTTTCATCTCGTTCCGCTCATTGCGAAATATATTGCTTATAGCTTTCTCTATAGGGTGGGGATGGTTGTTCGCCCTTGGCGCACTTGCTTTATTCCACGATAACATTTCTATTATCGTTATCGGTATTTCGAGCGTTATCCTTGGTATTGCACTCAATTATCCGCTACATCTTATTGCCCATATAGGGCATGAAACGGATATCCGACAGGCTTTGAAGGAAATATCTGCACCTTTGCTCGTAGGAAACATAACGACGGTAGGAGCATTCCTTGCCCTCGTACCGCTTAATTCCGTGGCTCTCCGTGACCTCGGTCTTTTTGCGTCTTTACTCCTGATAGGTACTATATTCTATGTGTTAGTGTTCTTACCACATCAGGTCTCAGTACCACAAAAGGTTGAGGAAGCAAAGGTGAAAGATGATGGATTGGTAGCTCGAGGTAATAGGTTACTTGATTGCATATCGCATATAAGGCTTGACAACAAGCCTTGGCTTGTAGGTATTGTTATTGCTCTTACTCTTGTCTTTGGATGGTTCAGCTTCCAAGTGGAGTTTGACAGCAATCTTGCCAATATCAACTACATGACTGACGAGCAACGTGCAGATATTGATTATTTCCAGAAACTAACGGCTGACGATACCGTTTCTACCAAGCGCACGCTCTACGTAGTGTCTTCCGCTCCAACTATTGATGCCGCCCTTGATTCTTGTAATAGCAAGAAGATAAATGGTGTGTCTCAGTTCCTTGTCTCTGAGTCTATGCAGAAGGAACGTATAAGCCGTTGGAATGAATTTGTGTCTAAGCATCATGACTTGCTTAATGCGCAGTTTACAAAGGCTGCAAAGACCAAGGGCTTCTCTGCTGAGGCGTTCTCTGATTTCCAACAAATCATAAATGGCAATTACGAACCTCGGCATTTCGACTATTTTTCTCCTATAACATCAACGGTATTTAATGGGAATATAGTAAAACAAAACCAATATTTCATCGTCGATAAACTGAGTGTTGAGGCTTCAGAGATAGAGAAAGTGAAGAGCAGCATCCCTGGCAGTTTTGATATTGAGAGCCTGAACAGTTCGTTGGCAAATAGCCTGTCTGACAACTTTAACTATATCGGCTGGGCATGTTCGCTTATCGTGTTCTTCTTCCTGTGGTTCTCATTCCGTAAGATTGAACTGGCGATAATATCCTTCGTGCCTATGGCTATCAGTTGGGTGTGGATTCTCGGGCTCATGGCTATCCTCGGCATAAAGTTCAATATCGTGAATGTCATCCTTGCAACTTTTATTTTCGGTCAAGGAGACGACTATACAATCTTTATGACCGAAGGCTGTATCTATGAGCATAAGACCGGTAAACCTATCCTTGCATCCTACAAGCATAGCATCCTGCTATCTGCCATTATCATGTTTATAGGCATAGGAACTCTTATTGTTGCCAAGCATCCAGCCCTACACTCGCTTGCAGAGATAACAATTGTGGGTATGTCAAGCGTTGTATTCATGTCTTGGCTCATACCACCATTACTGTTTAAACTTATATACAAAAAGCGGGCATAGCCCCCTCGTTTTTTTTATTATGAAAGAAAGAATTCGTACAATACTTGAAGACAATCTGCCATTGGCAGACCTTGATTCTGATTTTCTGTTTGCAGAACTCAGCTCTTTGGATATAACCACTATCATGATGCTGCTTTCTGATGAGTATCATATCACTCTCGACTCTCGTGATGTCTCTCCAAAGAACTTCATGACAGTTGACAGCATCGTTGCTATGGTACAGAGAAAACTTGAAGAGAAAAAGTAAAGTTTTTAAAATGCAAAGACGCTGAGACGCAAAGTTATTTATGATTTGAGATTATTCCTTATTATTTCTTAGCGTCTTTGCGCCTTTGCGTTTGAAATTTAGATATACTGTAAATGAACACTATTCTTGACTATGTTCATCGTTGGGCATCAGAATGCCCAGAGAAACCTGCCATAATATCCCGTGACGTCGTTATATCCTATCGTGAACTATATGATAGGATGAAGAATAGCCCCTCTAAATATCCCTTAAAGGGAGACTTATTGTCGCATTCCGGCTCCCTCCCTACGGGGGAGGGCGGGGGGAGAGGCCACTTTACTCTCCCAATCCCCCTTCTCGGCGAATCCTGGTCTTCCGATTTCTGCCTATATACCACAGGAACTACAGGTAAGTCGAAGGGTGTTGTGATCTCCCAGAAGGCTGTTATTGCTAATTCCGAGAACCTTATTGCCGGACAAGGCTTTACCCATGACCTTGTGTTTGTAATAGCCGGAAGTATGGAGCATCTTGGCTGTTGGTCAAAGATATTCCCGGTATTGATGCTTGGAGCGACCATTTATATAATAGAGGAAGGAATGAAGGATATTGACGGATTCTTCAAGGCTTTCGACCTCCCTCTTGAAAAGTATTCTTTACCTGCCAATACCAAGTTCGCCACATTCCTTGTGCCTTCAAACATCCGCATCCTCCTTCAGTTTGCGAGTGACAGGTTAGAGGCTATTGCCGACCGTATGGATTTTCTTGAGACAGGCGCGGCTCCAATGCCTCATTCTGATATGCTTACTCTTTGTAAGATACTACCTAATACCCGACTCTATAACACATACGCATCAACGGAGACTGGTATAATCTCAACGTATAACTATAACGATGGAGAATGCATAGCAGGATGTCTTGGTCATGCGCTTCCTCATTCCCAGTTCCTTATTACCCCCGAAGGCCGTATAGCTTGTAAGGGCGATACCTTGATGACAGGTTATAAGGATGAACCAGAACTAACTCTTACTGTCCTTCACGATGATACGCTTTTCACAGCCGATAATGGATATATTGACGAGAAAGGTCGTCTTCACATTCTCGGTCGTGATGATGATACTATCAATACGGGCGGTTTCAAGGTTGCTCCTTTTGAGGTGGAGGAAGTTGCCCTCTCTATGCCAGATATTGACGATTGCATCTGCATCTCCCAACCGCATCCCGTACTCGGTAATGCCCTCGCCTTGCTCGTTGTACTTAGGAATGGTGCAAAACTTGATAAGCGTGCTATTGCCTTGCATCTCAGCGAGAAACTTGAACGGCATCAGATACCTCTTACCTATAAGGAGGTTGATAAGATTCAACGCACTTTCAACGGCAAACTTGATAGGAAGTATTATAAAAAAGTGTAGAGTAGAAAGTAAGTATAAAAGCCGCCTGAGGATTATTCCTTGGGCGGCTTTTTCCTGTTCTTTATCTAAACAGGAATTCGTTTGTCGAGCTGACGTTAATTACTTATAACTCTTGTATGCCTTGTCAAACGCTTCTTTGCTGCAATAGCTATCGTACAAGGCATTATCGCTAAGGCATAATTGCTGAGTGGAAACAATCTTGTCTCTGCCTTGCCCACGACCATGAACAACGGCAAAGGCGTATGTGTATTCTTCCGAATCCTCAACCCTTACCGCCAATTTGCCGTCGACGGAACAAAGTGAGAAGCGAGACATATTCGACAGGCTTTCAAGTGGAGCAATATCGCCAATCTTCGTTGTGCTTGCCTTGTCAAGGCTAACGACAATCGAACAACACGTAGGATGTGCAATTTCCTCGTCTAAAGCCGCTACACGTTTCTGTCTCAAAAGAATCACCTGCAAGGAGTCATTATTCGTCCAGCCCTCGTTATTTCCGCATATAACAGACGAAAGAACACGCTCCTCTGTCTCGTCGTTTATTTCCAAATCCCCGACATTAATATCTGAAACGAACGCGCCATCCCTAAACTCATATCCAACGGAATTGATACGTCCTTGAGCCACCACGTAAGGGGCAAGCACAAACTTATACGACTCCTTTTGCGACTTCGTCAGCCAAACGGGAGTCTTCATAAGATTATAGCTGCGGAAGAAGCTCGACGCATTCTTGTTGCCTATAATCCCCTCAAAATTCTGTTGCAGATACCCCTTGATGTATTTGTACATATTCAGGATATTATTCATCTTGATGCGCTGTTTCATCTGCGCCTCGGTCTTAGGATTGCCCATCTTGGTTGGTTTAGACCTGCCAAATGTCACACCATTCACCTCATAATAAATGGTATTTGCCTTCGTTCCTGACACTTTCCCAAATGAAGATTTTACTTTAACCATATCTTTTCCTTTCTAAAATAATTAGTTCTTATTCTTAACATACTACATCGTTACACCATCGTTTGTCCATAGATACTCCATCAAAACGATGGACATGATATGGAGTTGATATGGAGTAACGATGGAGTATCTACCTTGTTACTGCTTGCAAAGATACTACTTTTTCCGGAAGAAAAAGAAAACAAAAGCACAAAATTTATAAAATCACACAAAATAATCTTAGCTTTGTATTTATTTCAATAAAAAGATGGTTTAAGTAATGTTGCAAACCTAAAAACAAGAAAAAACACACTCGGAATAAATTTTTATAGGAATTTTTTCCCGATATTCAAAAATAATGCCTATATTTGCAACGTCATAACCATTTAGTGGTATGGCGCTACATATGGAAAAAGCGTCACTTACGCTTTGCCTATTGGCTGATTGAAACGTCGGAAATTTCTGTTGAGAGTCAATGGCGAAAGTCAGGAGTGGATACCTACGTTCTTTCATTTTGTGGTAAACCTAAATCTATTAATACCGCCTTAATCTGGTATCTTATGGCTTTATTATTGAAAACTATGAAAACCATATTAAAATTTATAGGCGCTTTTTTGATCATAAATTTAATTAGTTACGTGATAGATGCTGTTTGTTTAGGTGGATATGCTATATTCGCCTGTTTGATATTTAATTTTAGTTTTAAAGTTTTAATAATTTTTTTTTCGCTATTATTTAGCATATATTTAATATGTATTATACATAGCCAATGTCCTTGGGTGTTTCTCGGCTTTATTTATTTTTGCGCAAGCAAATCAATAATAAGTGCAATACTACTGATCTTATGTGGTATCGCCCGCTTTGTGAATTTTTGTTTACTGTTGTTGTCTGATGATATAGGAGATGGTGTTTTTGCAAGTTATGTGGAAATGGCGCATAATTATGCAGGAGACTTTTATACTATAGGTGCTTGGACGAGTATAACTTTTGCTTTTATTTCCTATTTTGTTCTTTGTTTCGGTATATATTTAGCTTACCCTTTGGATTTGCCACAAAGAGAGTAATATTATTCATAATCATCAAAAGTAAGATGGAAGAAGAAAAAGATAAATTTGAAGACTTGGAAAAAATGGAGGATTCTGATTGGTCGGAATTCTTTGAAGAAGATGAGAAATGGTATGAGCCAAACATCTTTGAAGATGAAGTCGTAGAGAATATCTGTGCCAACGTAAAGTATATTGCGGTGGAGGGGTATGAGTGTGTGGAAATACTCAAAAAAAAAACCGTGCGAAGATAGATCTGAGCTATTGTATTGCTATCAACTTGGTGAAGATTATGCAATGGCTAATCCACATGCAATATCTGCTGTATGGTATTCTACGGAAGATATAGAAGTTAGATTTTACGACGAGATGTGTCGTAGTTATATTTATACTAGTTTTGATTATGCTCGGTTATTATTGTTTGGATTGATAGCGAACGATTCTTATAAAATGACATATTGTGTAGGTCCGTCTGGGGATCACAAAAATAAGTCGGGTGTAAATCCGTCAAGTATGGCTTTTTTCTCCATTAAAAGAAATGACCGTGTTTGTGATTATAGACACCAAATGCATTGTGTCATTTGTTTTCTTGCAGGAATAAGAAATGTCTTTAAAGACAAGTTGAAGGATTCAACAACGTTACCACCTGTGTTTCAAGAGGATAATTTGGATTCTGATTAAATTTCTTCGTGTATCAGTTTATGTTCTCTCCAACCATGTACGAATACAAATGAGTATATCATAATTAACCGAGAAAGAAATTTGGGAGTGGCATTTATATTTGTTTTAAAATGCTGAATCTATGAATCCTCCCTCAGTCTCGATGTCGTCCTTATACATGTATCTATGTCCCTTTTCACCAAATGATAGGTTATCCACATAATGTGACCAGTCAAAATGAGGCTCACGATTTCTTACCTCATTCCAGAATCTTACAACTTCATCATCAAGAAATACTTTTTCATTGTTGGAATAAAGTTCAAAATCAGTTGGCTCATAGTCATAGTGGTCTAAATACATCTTTATCATTTTGTTGGGAACTCTTAATATTTTGAGATTTTCCATATTTGCAAATACGGCAAAGTTTATTTGCTCAACAGAATCTGGAATCGTCAATTCTTCCAGTTTTGAATAAGCAAACGCAGAATTACATATTGCAACCACATCTGATGGTATGTCAAATTTCTTGGCAGGATGATTCGGAGGAAATGCGACAAGCACTCGTCCTTGTGGTTTTTCTAGAAAATCAAACAACATGTTACTTCCATCCATTTCATCACAGTTTTCAATGTAAAGAATGCCATCTTCAACAGAGAACGGACTGGGTTGAATGACCGAAAATTTCTCCAGATAAGGAAGGTTGTGAAAATGTGAGTCACAATCATCGTCATAATCGAAATCTCTATCTATAACAAACTCCTTGATGTTGTTTTTGTATGGGAAATCATCAAACAAGTTGTATCTAAGAATCTGATTAAAAGGCATGATAAATGATGTACTTCCGATTTCGTATATGTCGCTTGCTGTAAAATCTGGATTCCCGTCTTCATCATAAATCTCAAAACGTGCCGTCAAATCGGTCAGCAACTCCAATGGCATGTTTCGGGAGGTTTCAATCTCTATATAGACTATCGTACCTTTCCAGAAATCTGTCTCTATAATTTCTGTGCTCCTGTTCTTGTAGATTTGTTTGTTATGGCCAGAGTGAATTGCGAGATTGATACCGATAGCATTTAATATGCTAGATCTTGTATAATCGTTTATCCCATTTGAGTTAAGGCTTGTCTCTATTGTTCTTTTTCCCATGGACATGTATCCTAGGTATTTAGCAAGTGATCTATTTATCTCTATCCCCTCATCGGCAACAAGGATACGAAGTATCTTCTTTTCTACATCGAAATGGGTGATAACTACCGCTGGTCGATTTGTAGGATGGATAAATGGGGCATCGAGAATCTCGTAGAGACGAAGAGACATAACTTCATAAACGTTTCCCCATTTTATGTGATAGTTCTCTATGCTTGAGCATACCTGATTATAGACATCGCACATAGTTTGTTTGGCGATGACATCTATTGAAACGTCCTCTGCCCCATGAAAGTATTGTTTTAGAAGAAAGGCTACATTCATAGTTTAATATAGTTAATAGGTTACGTTCTAATCAGATTTCTTCCTGCATCTATTCTTAGGAAGATGAACAGGAGGATGGTGAAGCCCCAGAGACTTGAACCGCCATAGCTGAAGAAGGGTAGTGGAATGCCGATTACTGGCGTGAGACCGAGTACCATACCCACGTTTACAAAGACGTGGAATAGGAAGATACTCAGCACACAATAGCCATAGACTCGCCCGAACTTGAACGGTTGTCGCTCGGCTACGTGGATAAGCCTCAGAATAAGGGCGAGGAACAATAGCAGAACGCCAGCAGAGCCTACAAAACCTTCTTCCTCGCCTACGGTACAGAAGATGAAGTCCGTGTCCTGCTCAGGTACGAATTTGAGCTTTGTCTGTGTGCCGTTGAGGAATCCCTTTCCTTCAAGGCCTCCCGAACCTATGGCAATCTCACTCTGGTGCACGTTATATCCGGCACCTGCAAGGTCTTCTTCAAGTCCGAGAAGTACGTTGATACGCACACGTTGGTGAGCCTGCATCACGTTGTTCAATACATAGTCGGCAGAATAGAAGAAAGCTATGCTTCCAACAGTAAATAAGGCGATGAAGAAGTATTCCTTTATACGCCATTCCATCGCTATATATATAAGATATATAATCACGATTGCGGAGAGAGCCAATTGTACCCACACTATGTCGAAAGGTATGACATATTCTGAGAACAGAACGGCTCCGAGGGTTATTCCCAACGTGGTATATAGTACGATAAGAGCACGTTGCCTGTCGTGACAATATATCTCGATCAGGGCGGATGTGAATATCTGCACCATAAGTAGTACGGAGAACTTTCCTACAGATGCCGGCATATCCCATAGCTGTACGTCGGCAAAGCGAATACCAACTATGAAGTAGATAATCATTGCTACGCCAGTAAACAGAAAACTTCCCGACATTCCCTCGCGATAGAGCATAAGGAAAAAAGCGGAATAGACGAGCGCAGAGCCCGTTTCTTTCTGTCCGATGATAAGGAGCATCGGGAAGATGATAATGCCACAGGCAATAGCCAAATCGCGCCATTTGTTAAGGTCAAAGCCATAGGTGGACATGAGCTTGGATATTGCCAAGGCCGTAGCAAACTTGGCAAATTCGGCTGGCTGTATTCGTAATGGTCCCATGACGATCCACGATCGGGAACCCTTGATTTCGTGAGGGTTGAAGATGGTGGCAAAGAGCAGAAGCATCATCAGACCATAGATGACGTAGGAGAAGGTATCATAGAGTCGGTCGTCGGTCATGAGGATGACGAAACCGAGGCATATACTCGTGCCTATCCACATAATCTGCATACCGCTACGGGTTGACATAGAGAAGATATCCTCGTCGCCATAGTTATAGCTGGCACCACACACGCTAATCCATCCGAATACCAAGAGTACCAGATAGATTGCGATTGTAACCCAATCGAGCGATGCAAGAATACCTTGCTGATTTGTCTTACGTTGTGCCATCTTTAGCCTAACCAAGCCTTCCCAAAGGGAAGGATGTTTTATACACTTAAAGTGTATATGCCTTTCTTTAAAAAGGCTTGGTTGTATTTTGTTTTAGTTGAAATATTGCTATCTAACATCCTTCCCTTTGGGAAGGCTTGGTTAGGCTTATCTATTCCTCGTTCCGTATGCTATTCTCTTATGCTGGAACACGGATGCCTGTGCTTCTGATGCTGGGGACAGTTTGCCGTTGATATACTGCTCCATCATAAGAGATCCGATAGGAACACCGTAGTCAGCTCCGAAACCGCCATTCTCCACATATACGGCTATTGCAATCTTCGGATCATCCATTGGGGCAAATCCCATGAATACGGAGTGGTCTTGTCCGCGGTTCTGAGCCGTACCTGTCTTACCGCATACCAAGTAGTCGGATCTGTTGGCTGCCTTACACGTTCCCTTGATTACCGAAGAACGCATACCTGCTACAACCCAGTCGTATGAACTACGGCTTGCCTTTGTGTAGTGCTTCTCGGTAAAGGCAGAATCAAGAGCCTCACCCCTTATCTTCTTCACTACGTGAGGCGTAATGTAATAGCCGCGGTTGGCTATCGTAGCGCCGAGATTAGCTATCTGCAAAGGAGTAAGGTTTACCTCACCCTGTCCGATACTGATGGAGATAACCGTAAGGCCGTTCCAAGAACCCTTATAAGCGTTGTTGTAATAGTCGCCATTAGGGATAAGTCCTCGTTTCTCACCCGGAAGGTCAATACCGAGTTTATATCCGAAGCCCATAGAAACCATATAGTCGCGCCATACGTTCATCGCGTCATGGGCGGAGCGGTATTTCTTTCTGTTACCTATCATGTAATACAATCCCCAACAGAAATATGCGTTACATGAGGTAGAGAGGGCATCAACAATAGCCAGAGGAGAGCCGTGACCGTGACAACCTACGTGAAGTCCCTTGAAGGAGAATCCGTGGGCACAGGAGAATGCAGTTCCCGGAGAGATTATGCCCTCAGTCATATAGGTAAGAGCCTGAGAGGTCTTGAACGTAGAGCCTGGAGGGTACTGTCCCATTATACTACGGTTGAGAAGAGGCTTCCATACGTTTGAAGAAAGGATTTTATGGTTTTTTCCTCGTTGTCTGCCCACCATGAGTCGTGGGTCATAGGTAGGAGAGGAAACCATACAGAGAACTTCTCCTGTAGCAGGTTCTATCGCTACTATACTGCCGATCTTTCCTTCAAGAAGTCGTTCGCCAAGAGCCTGAAGCTTTATGTCGAGACTTAGAGTGAGGTCTTTGCCAGCAACAGGTCGGCTGTCGTACATACCGTTCTGGTATTTGCCCTTTATTCTTCCGTGGGCATCACGAAGAAGAATCTGAACGCCTTTTTCACCACGAAGCTGTTTCTCGTAATAGCGCTCAATACCGAGTTTTCCGATGAAATCGCCTGCCTGATAGTAGTCATCGTTCTCTATGTCCGATTCAGAAACCTCTGCAACATCTCCAAGAACGTGGGCGGCATACGGATATTGATACTGCCTTATGCTACGTTGCTGGATATAGAAGCCTGGGAAACGGAAAAGCTTTTCGCGGAATACGCTGAAATCGTTGTTGGATAGCTGTGCCATGAACAACTGTTGGGTAAAGCGTGAGTATCCCGGATTCTTACTACGGTCCTTGATTTCGTTCATCCTCCTTATGAAGTATGCCTTCGAGATTCCGAGTGCCTGACAGAATTCAAGTGTGTCAAGGCGATCCTTTGCCTCGTTCATCACAACCATAATATCATACGCGGGCTGATTATACACAAGCAGTTCGCCATTACGGTCGGAAATAACACCACGAGAAGGGTATTCTATTTTCTTCAAGAAAGCGTTTGAGTCGGCAGACTTGCGATAGTCATCACTCATAATCTGGAGTACGAACAATCGTACGGTATAAACAATAACAATAACTATTGCTATACCGCCAATTACGAATTTCCTATAATCCAGATCATGCCTCATCCTATTTCCTTACTGAGTCTATCGCGATAATGATTAAAGAGGTTACTCCCCAACTTCCAAGGATACAAAGCAACCATTGTGCCCAGTTGAAGAAAGAGAAAGCCTCCAGGGTGAATAATGTGAAGCAGAATATGAACGTTAACAATAAAACGTAGGTGGCATATTTCATGAATCCCATCTTTGCCATACTCGGAGTGAAGTTGTCGGAGTTGTCCCTTTCAAGGTACAGACTGAGGAAGTATGGTTGTAGAAATGCCGTCAAGGTAAGGGCAAAAGCCGTTTCTCCCGGGGTATTGCAGAAAGAATCGAGGATAAGACCGAGGAAGAACGCCAGAAGTATTGACACCCATCGCTGTTGGTTGCGAGGGAAAAGCAATATGAAGTAAACGTAAACCAGCGGAGTGGCCACGTTAAACAGGTGGATATGATTCAGAATGAGTACCTGCACCAAAATGAAGAATACCATCAGGCCGATACGATGAATAAAATCTATGTTCATATTTGCTTATTTCTTTTCCAAAGAGTCCTGGGCTGCACGAAGAATGTCAATTCTCTCCTTCATCTGCGCGTTGTCAATCACGCTGACATCACGAAGCTTGGAGAAGTTAGTAGATAACTCCACCATACATCTGTATGACAATCCGTCGGAAGAATTATATACGTGGATAATCTTGCCAATCTCTATTCCTGGAGGGAATACAGAAGAATAGCCGCTTGTAACAACCTTGTCGTAAAGCTTGAAATGAGCGTGACGAGGCACCTCATCCATAAAGGCTATACGACTGTTACCACCTGTCCAATGGAGATAGCCGAAATATCCACGGTTGTTGATTGTACAGCTGATACTTGAGTTGGAGTTAAGGATAGGCATTACTACAGAGTAATGGCGACCTGTCATAAATACTATACCTACTACTCCATATCCGCATGCTACTCCCATATCCTTGCGCACACCATCTGTCTCACCCTTGTCTATGGTAATGAGATTGTCGCGCTTGTCAATAGAATTTGATACAACCTTTGCTGAGATGAAACTGTATTTCTTCATCAGTTCATAGCTCTCAAGCTTCATAAGTGCTGAGTCTCCGGTCTTTTCTGCTATCTGTGAGGATAAATCCTGCACCCTCTGTTCAAGGTACAGGTTGCGCTTGGTCAGTTGCTCATTGATATCAGTAAGAGAGAAATATTGATCTACTCCGGCATTAACCTCATACACCTTGCCTGAAACCGCATTTGCAGACGACATCCAGATGCTACCCTGATAGTTGTTGTAGGTGAAGAGTAGCACCAGGCTGATTATCTCGCAAATAATGAATACAAACCAACTGATGTATCGAAGAATGAAGTCAAATAGGTTGTTCAAAGCCTTGTAGTTTTTGTTAGAAAGTATAATCAAAACGCAAAGACACAGAGACGCAAAGTCAATCAGTATCTCTAATGGTAAGATTTATTCTTTGCGGCTTTGCGTCTTTGCGTTTGTATGTGTCGGCATCAACCTTATCTCATAAGGAATGAGAAGCGGTCAATGTTCTTGAGGGCAATACCTGCACCCTTTGCCACGCTGTGCAATGGATCCTCTGCAATATGGAAAGGAATACCGATCTTATTGTGGAGACGTGTATCCAAACCGCGGAGAAGAGCACCACCACCACTAAGGTAGATACCGTTCTTCACGATATCTGCATAAAGCTCAGGTGGGGTATTCTCAAGAGCAGAGAGAACGGCGTTCTCGATCTTTGCCACAGTCTTGTCGATACAATGAGCTATCTCCTGATAGCATACTGGTACCTCCATAGGCAAAGCTGTGATACGGTTAGGACCATGCACGATGTAATCCTCTGGAGCCTCGTCGCCAAGGTCGGTAAGGGCAGAGCCTACATGAATCTTGATACGCTCAGCCATACGCTCAGAAACCTTCACGTTGTGCTGACGTGCCATATACTCCTGAATGTCGGAGGTAAGCTCATCACCTGCTACACGGATAGAGTTGTTACTTACGATACCGCCGAGGGAGATGACAGCAATCTCGGTAGAACCACCACCGATATCCACAATCATGTTACCCTCTGGAGCTTCTACGTCCACACCAATACCGATAGCAGCAGCCATAGGCTCGAAAATCAGATATACATCACGACCGTTGGCGTGCTCTGCAGAGTCGCGGACAGCACGAAGCTCAACCTCGGTAGAGCCTGAAGGAACGCCGATGACCATGCGCAAAGAAGGAGAGAAGAGATGGCGGCCAGAATGTACCATGCGGATCAGTCCACGCATCATCTGCTCACAAGCTGTGAAGTCAGCGATCACACCATCCTTCAACGGACGGATTGTGCGTATATTGTCGTGTGTCTTCTCGTACATGCTCTTGGCACGGTCGCCCACGGCAATCATCTCGTTGGTACGACGGTCAAGTGCAACTACGGACGGCTCGTCAACCACAATCTTATCATTGCTGATGATGATGGTGTTGGCGGTGCCAAGGTCCATAGCAATTTCCTGTACAAAAGAGAAAAATCCCATTTTAAATTATTTTCAGATAGTAAATTTACTTTTTTTACTTTGTGCTCTCAAACCAAGCGTTGATAGCAGTATCATAGTGGCTTGAAACACCGAATGCACGTGTAGCGAAGTCACGACGCTGGTCAAGTGTAGTAGCTGCTCCCTGCTTCTTCACGATGTCGAGAAGGATTGGGTATTCTGCCTTTGAAGGAATGATAACCACGTCGTTGAAGTTCTTTGCTCCTGCACGGATGAGAGAGATACCGCCTATGTCAATCTTCTCGATGATATCTGCCTGAGAAGCACCGCTTGCTACAGTCTGCTCGAATGGATAGAGGTCAACGATTACGAGGTCAATCTCTGGAATCTCGTACTTTGCCATCTGCTCCTTGTCACCCTCGTTCTCGCGACGGCCGAGGATACCACCGAATACCTTTGGATGAAGAGTCTTTACACGACCGCCAAGAATGCTTGGATAGGTTGTGAGATCCTCAACAGCTTGACACTCATAACCGAGTGACTCGATAAAACTCTGTGTACCACCAGTAGAGAGGAACTTTACGCCCTGATTGTTCAATTCCTTGAGGAGTTCATCAAGACCATCCTTGTGAAAGACTGACACAAGTGCAGTCTTAATCTTTTTTGTTTCTGCCATAAAAATATGTTATCTTAAATATTTAAGTATCTTTTAGGTTGCAAAGTTACTCATTTTTCCTTGAAAATGAACAGAAATAGGACCTTTTTTTCTTTTTTAATAATATTTAATTGACTATACTCATATTTTCTAATAGAATATTAGTACTTTTGCCTTCGTGAAACTATTTTTATTATACTACGATGACCGAATCTAAAGATTTAAATATTGTTCAGCAGGAGATTTCTTCTGAGCATCGCCACCACCATCATCACCATCATCATCACCACGATGATGAGGAGGAAACCTATGTTCCTCACCTTGAACGGCCAAGGCGTGTGAAACGTGTCCGTTGGATGATCTGGGTGCTGATTATCGTCGTGATAATCCTAATGGTTGATTTGTATATCTATTTCCTGAAATAATCATGAAAGATGGGAGTTTGTCCAGTTGACGGCAAGCTCCTATTTTTCTGTTCTTGCCTGTTGTTTTTTCATGTCTATGAATAGTTTTCTTCTTCATATTTATGCTAAATGCGCTTGCTTTATAAAAAAAACGCGGAAAAATTTGCAGAATTCAAAAATAATGCTTACCTTTGCACCCGCAATTCAGTTAGAGCAGTAATGTGATAACCGAAATTGAGTGTTGGCGGGATAGCTCAGTTGGTTAGAGCGTCGGATTCATAATCCGGAGGTCCCGGGATCGTGGCCCGGTCCCGCTACATTAAGAATCAAGCAGTTACGATTTTCGTAACTGCTTTTTTTATTGCCTTTACGAAAACAACATGGAAACGCATTATCATTACAACTTTCGCAAGCGAACTATAAACCATGTTTCTTCGCCTTTCTTCCGTCGTAGCTCCTATGTAAATACCATTAAAATACCATTAAGATACAATTAAAATACCATAGTTAATGGTATTATTATGGTATTATTATGGTAATATAATGGTATTATCATCGAGTTTGGTAGGGAGGAGGAAGGGAGGATCATAGGCTTTATAGCGACTGAACGCTATACCTTGATACGAGTACGTCGGTTTGCTGAATGTTCCTTGTGTTTGTCTGTTTTCTGTTAACTGATGTTAAAATCGGGGACGGTGATTATCAAAATGTTGAATAGATTTGCTGAGTATGTAATTTTATTGCTATATTTGCACAAAATTCAAAAGGAATCATTATTCTAACCAAGATTAGTCATATAAACCTAAATTTATTATAAACTAATGAGATCTATTATATTCCTTATATGCTTTGTGTCTGCCTCTATTGGTGGATGGGCACAGGAGTCTAAACCTTCTGAAGAAAAATCTCTCGCCCCAATAGTCATAGAGGGTAATGTAGAAGTAGTGTGGCAAAAGACACTATTGAGGGTGGCAAATTCCGATTTGAGTATGTTCCGAAAAAAGCAGAAGACGAATATTATTTAAATACCATAGGAATGAGACGTGGTATTCGTCTATATGCGACTTCTGGTACAACGACTACCGTTTCCGGTGTAGGGGTGGATTATGAAAACTGGTATATAAAGAATGACAATCCTTTGCAGAAGGAGGCTAATGAATATCGTGCCTATCTTGACGAAAAGATTCCCGGATATTATGATCTTAGAAGGAGATACGAATGGATTAATAATGATGATGACGAGTATTACTCAGTAAAGAGGAAGTGGAAAAAAGCAGATTCTCTATATGTGGAGCGTATGACGGAATATATGCAAGACAAAAAGTTCAGTCCTGTTTTTTCATATTATCTCTGGAGTGTTTCAGTAAGAATATTAATTAGTCGGAACAAGGGACAAAGGGCAAAAGCTGCAAAACTGCTGGCTATAGCTCCAAAGGTTGAGAAACGAGAAGAAGAAGAATATGTATATATTGCAAGACAGCAGTTACAGCCCAAATATGAGCCTCTAAAGATTGGAGAAAAACTCCATGACTTCGTATTGTATGATCATGACGGCAAAGAGCATCATCTAACAGAGTTTAACGGAAATGATAAGTACCTATTGCTTGAATTCAACTCAAGAACTTGTGTGCCATGTGTGGAACATCGTCCAATTGAAGTGCTCAATAATCTCTACAAAAACCATTCTGACAAAGTGGATATGCTTATGGTGAATTGCGATGATCCGTATTTCTGGAATATAGAATGTAAAGACCCGAATAAATACGGTAGAGACCCTTGGCATGAATGGAATGACAAGAAAGGTGCTGAGGATATCATGCAGAGATACGGAACAGAAACAGGTCCGAGCTATTTCTTCGTTTCTCCAGATGGCACTATCCTTGGAAAAATAACCGATGAGAGAAAACTTGAAGAGTCTATAAAGAAATATTTTGGGGTTTAGAACCTTGTCTTAGAGCGTTATAATAACGTGAGTTCGACGAATTCAAGACTGCGAGGGCTGAAAGCCCGACACCTAATAGGGCAGTCCGATAGGGCTGTTATTCGGTAGATGCGTGATTAAAGGAGCGCTGTAAGTGCGACACCTAAAAACATAGATAAATACAGAAGGTGTCGGTCCTACAGACCTCATCCTCCTATATCGACAAATATAACAGCCCTAACGGACTGCCCTTTTAGGTATCGCTCCTTCAGAGCTCTTTCAACTACATGATATTCAACAATATACAAGTAGACAAATTCATCGAATCCACGTTAAAATAACGTAAGTTCGACATTATGAGCTAATGTGTGTTGGACTCACGTTAATTTGTTGCAGTTTATGTTGCCATAAGGAAATGAAAAAAAGGCACTTACAAATATTTGTAAGCACCTTTTTGCTATCATAAACGAAACAAAACGAAATCACATTACATCCTCAATAATCATGAAGTCTCTCCAGTATTCTGCATTCTCGTAGGCTGACTTACAGCCTTTCGCTACATGAAGAGTACCATATTTTGCAAATGTATTGACATGTATCTTTTGAGGAATCTTTGAAAGATTAGTCACGGTTTTGAGGTTTCTGCAATCAGTAAAGACCTTATTACCGATACTTGTTACTGACCTTGGGATTGTCACAGAGTCAAAACCGAAACAATGAGCAAAAGCTCTTTCACCAATACTCTTTACAGAGTTTGGGATGATAATGGAGGTAAGTCCTGAGCACTTGGCAAAAGCTCCCTCTCCAATATGCTTGAGTGAGTTAGGAAACTTTATGGTAGTCAGGCTTGTACAACTGCGGAATGCACCACGACCGATAGAGGTTACGGAATGTGGCATCTTGATAGATGCAAGTTTTGAGCAATATGAGAAAGTACTATCCCCAATACATGTAACGGAATATGGAATAGTAATAGATGTGAGGCTTGAGCATCCGAAGAATGCGTGACTGCCAATGCTCTGTACAGAGTTAGGGATGTTAATAGAGTTGATGTCTGTGCAAAGATAGAAAGCCTTCTTGCCAATGCTTGTAACAGATTCAGGAATGGTGAAAGAAGTAAGCCCATTGCACTTCGCGAACGCTTTATCGCCTATTGATTTTACAGAGTTTGGGATAGCTACAGCCCTTAGTCTGAGGCAATTGTTGAAGGCGCAAGCTCCAATACCAGTAACGCTATACTTAGTGCCGTTGTGGGTGATAGTAGAAGGAATCACAACGAATCTGGTGTAATCCTCATTGTCTGGATTACTTCCCTTGTACGTAACCGTAGCTTCTTTGCTGTTATTGTCGAGATTGTAGAAGATCTCCCCAATCTCAACATCATGCGCATAACTCATTATTGGCATGAAAACTGCCAATATGGACATAAGGATTTTGTTATAACTTTTTTTCATAGCCCACGTGTTTTATTGTTTAGGAGAGATAAATTAATGTTACAAAGTTACAGCTTTTTTGTGACAAATCCAAATGTTTTCAGAATTTTTAATAATATACCTCTATAGGCTTTGGCCTATTTGGAAAAAAGAGATTATCCTGTGGAAATTTTTGCTAATATTTGCTTGCAATGGACTTCTTTTCCTATTTCCTTTTCTTGCCTTTTATCGCTTTTTCTATTCCTTCAATAAGTCTGGCTATTGCTTTCTGCAAGTCTGTGTATTGTTTCATTTCCTTTTCAATTATTTTCTCTTTTGTAACATTAGCATAGCGTTTTAGCTCTTTCAAGGCTTTTGTTTCATCACTCGTCAGGTTTTTCTTGGATGAAAGTTCCTTGTATCTGTCGAACTGCTTTATCTCTTCATTTGCGTTGTACTGACGAGTCTTATATATCTTATTAGGTAGAGTAAGGTAATTGCAAGTTGAAGTTAACGTCTTCCTGTTTATTTCTTTCAGTTTTACCTCAAACTTGTCATCACGACATTCCACACATATATTGGCTACAAGATAGTGGGTCTTTGTTTCTGACTTGTCGTATTCTATCTCTGGTCTGAATTCCACTTGGAATGCCTGTGGATAATCTACAATAATTGTATTTTTGAAATCAGGGATATATTCCTCAAGCCATTTCCTAACTCTTGAATATTTCTCGTTTGCAGGTGTATTGTTTGTTGCAACGTATTGGTAGTTGTTGCTTGTTTTTATGTCAATGTTTTCATAGGCTACCTGTCCGTAAACCGTAGTCCAGAATACAAGAAACATAATTGTAGTTAATAGCGTCTTCATAATGAGATGTTGTTTTGGTAGTAAAGAGATTTTCTTTCTTGTTTAGATAATAGCTTCTGCAAAAATACTTATTTATCTTGAAATACACAAATTTTCTCATACTTTTTTATTTTTTCTTTTTTTGTAATCCTAATGTGGGGAAAAATGAATTTGATCATGAAAAACCCCTATTTTAATATTGTGTACGGGCACATTTTGCAAATATGCAACATAAAATGCACTATATAGCAATATAATTCTGCATTATTGCACAATTGTAAAAAGTATTGCATGGTATAAATCACAAACTTTATGAAACATAAAATCTTGCACAAAAGGAAAAAACTTCATACCTTTGCACTCGGAAATAAGTGTAATAATTATGTTAAAGGGGATAAAACTATTTTATTTGATTAAGGGGAAAGATGACGAGGTATTAAGCTAAGGTAAGTTATAGATTGTATTAATTTCAGGTAACAAGAAAAGGTCGAGATCCAGTATTTTACTGGTCTTGACCTTTTTCTTATTTGTATCTTTATTGTAGAAACTGCTTATTGCTACTTGCAAAGTATTTCGGCTTCGTCAAAACCCTGCTTAATACGGTCGCCTATGCCTATGCCGTCACGCAGATTACCTGCGATGCGGAGGGTAGGGTATTGCTTCTGAAGTTTGTCCACAGCAGCTAAACGAGCATCGGATGAGGCCTCGTATTGAGGAATGGCGCGTTCATGGCGGAATACCTTGATAGCATCAGCCTTTGTGCCTGCTGGATATTTCAGCATATCTACGAGGCAGTCGTTTACAAGAGTTTCAAACTCTGCATCTGTTTTCTTCAGCATCTCCGGATGACGTGCACCTCCTATGAAATATGCCATTGCTGCTCCTTGTTTCGGACTTCTTCCTTCGAAACAAGCAGATGGGAAAAGGATTCCGAGCACCTGTTTCTTTTCTCGCGATGGCACAAGACCTCCAAAGGCGAGCCATTGGTTATTGCCGCAGTCGTTCATTCCCACGCCAATCTGCACAACAGGTGCATAGTACAGGTTACTGAGGTCTTTCATTGTCTCTGCATCTACGAAAGGAAGAAGTTCAGGTAATGAGTATGCACCACAGGTAGTAACAACCTTTGAGGCGTGTATCTGCTTTTGCTCACCCTCCTTCTGATATGTTATTATCCAGCCTTCGCCCTCAGGATTGATGGTTATGCTCTGGGCTCCTGTGGTAATGTTTTCATTTCCAATCGCATTGGCAAGTGCGTTGATAAGGTTGCTGAAACCGCCTTTTGCAGAGAATACCTTCTTGGTGGCTTTACGGTCGCGGGCAGTCTTGGGTAACTTTGCCTTGGCGATACTTCCCTTGATGAAAGAGCCGTATTGTTGTTCGAGATTGTAGAGCTTGGGAAGAGCAAGACGAACAGGCAACTTATATGGATCGCCTGCATATACACCTGAGAGGAAAGGATCAACGGCATACTGTACGTATGACTTTCCCAAACGGCGCTCTGCCAAAGAGCCTACTGACTCGTAAGGATTATTACCCTTCTTACGCCAAGGCTCTCCGAGAATACGGAACTTGTCGTGCCATGTGAAGAGCGGAGTCTTTAATGCCGTGCCCAAACTTGACGGAAGCGCATGGAATTTATTGCCTTTCCATATTAGGCGTCGTTTGCTTGATTCAAGAGCGGTTTCAAGCGTACAGGCATCTCCCAGTTGCTCGAAAAGCTCTGCAACCTCCGGGTGTTTTACCACTCCAGTATTAGGACCGCTTTCAAACGTGAAATTACCTATCTTCTGAGTATTTATCTGACCGCCTATGCGGTTCTGACACTCAAGTACCTGTATATTCTTTCCTTTGCGATGCAGTTCGTAGGCACATGTCATGCCTGTTATACCAGCACCGATTATGACAATATCTTTTTCCATTTTATATCGGTTTTGAGAACTTCTTATCTGTATTCTGCATCAGAGGATCGAGAGCCGCTGCTACGTTGCGAACAAACGGATGTCCAGTAGTGGTCATCACAATGCCACTTTCCGTCATGTCAAACAATCCGTCAGCAGCCATTTCATTGAGTTGTGCCTGATCATAATGAAGGGCAGCCTTAACCTCTTCCACGCTAATCTGCATAGTAGTGGCTATCTCATTCCAGTTGAGACGGTAGTTGCACATCAGTCGCTCGATAACCTCCTTGGCTATGCGCTCCTGTGATGTGAGGGAATAGCCCTTGCGTGTGGTGAGTATGCCATTGAGCGTGTTATCAATATACTCCTGAATATCCTTTGTGTTCTGAGCGTATGTGCTGTCAAGCTGACTGATCCCCGTTGCACCGAAAGCATATACCTGACCTGTGGTTCTGCGTGTGCAATAGCCTTGGAAGTTGCGGTAAAGTAGTCCTGCCTCCAATGCCTTGTATAGCTCATCCTCCGGCAACACGAAGTGATCCAATCCTATACTCTTATATCCTGCCTCATGCAGCATATCAGCAGCCACCTCATACATCTTCTGCTTCTCTTCTGTAGCCGGAAGTCCATGCTTCTCAAGCACCTGCTGACGCTTGAATACCCAAGGCACATGACCGTAACTGAAGGTCACAAGACGATCGGGATGCAGTTGGATAGCCTTCTCTATATTCTTTGCGAAGGATGCTGGTGTCTGATATGGAAGTCCGAAAAGGAAGTCCATATTAATCGTAGCACCTGCTGAGCGCAATATTGCCATTATCTCCTCAAGCGGAAGGTTACTTGGTGTGCGCCCTACGGTTTCAAGCACCTTGATGTCAAGATCTTGAACACCAATAGAGAAACGGTTGAAATGGCTTTCGGTGAGTGCTATCCAGTCTTGCTCAGTAAGATAGCCTGGATGGCATTCCACCGCTATCTCTGGCTTCTCTATGGTAGGAAAAAGCGAAAGCAGATGGTCGTTTATCTCCTTCAGAACAGATGCCGGCATTGCTGTCGGACTTCCTCCGCCGAAGTGAATCTGACTTATCGGGCGACTCTTGTCCAATAGTGCAGCAACCATGTCAATCTCCTTGTGGATAGCATCAATATATCGTGCTACCGTATCGCCTGTGCGTGGCATGATGTACGAGTTGCATCCGCAGTAATGGCACAAGCGCTTGCAGAAAGGCATGTGGAGATAGAAGGATATGAGAGAAGTACCCTCCTCGTTTGAGCGACGCACAGCATCAGCATATTCTTCCGCTTTCATTTCGTGGAAGTAATTAGCTGGCGGATAGCTCGTGTAACGAGGTGCGGCTACGTTGTATTTCTTTATAATGGCCTCTTGATTGCCCATTTTCCCGTTTATTTTATATTTCGGATGCAAAATTAAAACTATTATTTCACATACGAAATCCTCATTTATATGGATTCTTCGTTTGTCCATCCTCATTTATGGGGAAAAATAGGAACAAATCTTTGTGGGGTAGAAAACGTATTTCGGTAAATTTCGTGGTAATATTTTGGTGGAATCAGATAATTTGTTTATTTTTGCAAACAGAAATGTGAACATTAATATATTAACCACTTAAACTTTAATAAGAAGAAACAGAAAGTACATTTTAGAATAAACTCAGACGAGCGGTAACGCTTTCCTCTTATGCGGAATTAGTATTAGATACTGGTATCTGTAAGATAGTTAAACATTTATTTATTAACTTGGGTGAGCAACTACCGATTCTCTCGACATAAAATATAACATTGAGCTTTTAGCTTTTGTTCTCCATCTCTTGAATCGGAAGGTCTGCGCCCTTTTTTTGTTTATACTATGAAAAAGTTATTATTACTTATTTCCTTCTGTATCTTTTCGCTTGGGTCAATCCATGCGGAGATTACATGGACTTTATCTGATGATGGTACATTAACCATATCAGGAACGGATATGCCAAACTATAATCATGCTCCTTGGTATTTCCAACGAGGCAAAATCAAGAAAGTTGTAATTGAAAATGGAGTGACGAGCATTGGAGGGGGGGCTTTCGCTGATTGCTCTGGCCTTACCTCCGTCACCATCCCTAATTCCGTGAAGAGTATTGGAGAGTATGCTTTCTCTGGTTGCTCTGGTCTTACCTCTCTCACCATCCCTAATTCTGTGACGAGTATTGAAAGTTCCGTTTTCTATGGTTGCTCAGGTCTTACCTCCCTCACCATCCCAAATTCCGTGACGAGTATTGAACATGATGCTTTCAACGGTTGCTCTGGTCTCACCTCTGTCACAATCCCTAACTCCGTGACGAGTATTGGATATCAGGCTTTCTGTAATTGCTCAGGTCTTACCTCCCTCAGCATCCCTAATTCTGTGACGAGTATTGAAGATGGCGTTTTTGCCCTTTGCTCTGGTCTCACCTCTGTCACAATCCCTAACTCCGTGACGAGTATTGGATATCAGGCTTTCTCTGGTTGCTCAGGTCTTACCTCCGTCACCATCCCTAATTCCGTGACGAGTATTGGAAAGTGGGCTTTCTATGGAAGTATTTAGAGTTCTCTAAGCAACTATAAGCAATGAAAAACACATAGAGATAAAGCACTGTATATCAGCTGTTTTTAAATTTTAACACTTCGGACTCGTTTTTTGGTAGTTCTCAAAAATCCGCTTACCTTTGCAACGCATTTCTACCGCGGAGAATTTTGAGGGCTTTTATTTTGCCATCTCGTGGACAGGGTTGACAGAGGTTGACAAGAGTGTACGACGGTTGACTGAGGAACGAGAGGGAAAAGAGCAAGGAAGTGACCTCATTTGAAGAACGTGACATCGTGGAATGAGTTGACAAGGATTGTCAATGATTGACGAAAGTTCACTCCGTGGCGGTTTGCATGAAATTGATTGTAAAACCACATAAAAAG
>CADBXL010000012.1 GCA_902798615.1 uncultured Bacteroidales bacterium
AGCTTGCTCGTGAAGTGGCACTCTCCCAGGCGTTTTTATACGTCTGGGGAATTAGGCTTCCCCACTGTATAAATAAGTGGCACGGGCAAGCCCGTTCCTCGAAAAAATAACAATCAGGTTAACTGGCAAAACTTTCAGATGCAGGAAGCGAAGTTTTGCTTTTAAAAGATAAGAATTTGGCGTTATGACATCAATAAAGATAAAGTTCAGGCCTTCATCCGTTGAAGGTAGGGAAGGCAGTATACACTTCCGGATTATCCATAACCGCGTAGTCCGTCAGTCAAACACAGACTACAGGATTTTCGTCTCCGAATGGGACGAAGAGGCAGAAACAATTATTGCCAATGGCGATCGCATAAATATCATCAACGCAATAAGGAACGGTGGTATGCGATATTGCACGACTGGAGAAAAAGTACGATGGCTGTTAACTTGGGCATTATGCCCAGTGGTTCTTCTTCGTTTTGGGACTCTCATTGTTCATTTACGTCATGGTCATGATGGTTGGCAAATGGTTTGACTGGTTTGAGATACCATCCAATACTACTTTCATTGCTTTATAATTAAATAGGGGGAAAACACTGATTTTAGCCCAAATGACTAAAAAATGGGTTAAAATGTTATGTTGTTAATCTTAATTGTAATCCGATTTTGTCATAATCAAAATATGACCGATTCATGTGATGAGAATATATCTCAATACCATGCTTGTTCAAGAGCTGTTGGACAAGCATGGATTTTTCACGAGTAACAGCAATGGGTGGTGTCGAAGACATCAAACCGATTTCAAAGCAATGGCACTTATCGTATTTATACCACCTTGCTGAGGAAATATGCAATCTGCTTTTGCCACCAAGGCCAGTCGTGATCAGAATCATATCCCCAATAGTCAAACCAGTGCGGCACGTTTTTTTGTGCCAGAATGGTGTCAAGGCGACGTGTTGATTCCAGAAGGTCATCTTCCCAGTTGCCTTGCCCTACGCAACAGATAATCCTACGACTTCTATACAGATCCCAGTAATAATGATCGGCCGGCATCCACGTGAGGTTGTCGATTGGCGAATTAAGGTAAACGAGTTCATCGCTATAATTGCCGAAGAAATAGCTGGCATGATAGAGACCACTGAGGGCAATAAGCGTATCGAACAAATCGGGACGACGGAAGAAGAAGTTGCCGGAATGGAAGCCCCCCATTGAGCAACCAGTAGCGATGAAGGTCTCATCACCGCGTCGCACCTTTGGTATTAGTTCCTCTATGATGTAGTTATACCAGCGTTCATGCAGTTCTATTCTCCATCTGGCATCACCTCCAATGTCACTCCATGTCTCGCTGTCTATGCTATCAACGCATATCAGTCGTATTTTCCCTTCTTCTATGAAAGGAGCCGCGGCATTGACCATCCCCATATTCTCATAGTCATAAAATCTTCCGTTTTGTGAAGGGAATACGAGCACGGCATGCCCGTTGTCTCCGTATGTCTTATACTCCATGTCGCGTCCGAGCGACTGGCTAAAGTGCTTGATGTAATCAATTTTCATTCCTACTTCTTGTTATGGACGAATCTTATGAACTCATCCTTTTCTTCTTCTGTTTTTAATTTCACTGTGTACATCTGGTTGCCCATTGCCCCCGACAATATTTCGGGCATACGTTCGCACATCACGAGCTTATCCTTGTATTTTGCAATTATTTCCTTGTGGCTGTGAACGTATTGATAAATGTCCCTGCGCGATGCAAATACGCAGAAATATTCATCCTGCCATGCAGTACTGAGGGCATTACCCGTGTCATGCTGTGAATTGCTTGCCAGTTTCGACTTACCGAAAGCCACCATATCAGCCCATATTTTGTAAACATTGGTGGAGTGCGCGAAATTGATCATGTCGGGCGTATATCCGCCAGCAGGTCGCATATTGACCTCAAGAGCCACGAAGTCACCCACATCGCCAAGGTTCTTCCTCGGTTTGTCAAGCCGGAAGAACTCAAGGTGCACGAAACGGTTTGTTACTCCGAATGCCTTCACCGTCTCACGGCCAATAATACTCAATGCCTCTGGTATATCCTTTGCCACATAATATGAGAGGTCAAGTTTCTTATTTACTATGTCCATGATGCTTGGTGGCCATACGGTCATTGACTCAAAGATTGCCTCACCAGTATTGTTTATTATGGCATCGTATGAGCATATCTCGCCAGTGATGAATTCCTCTATGACATATGCGTCATCAGCATACGATCTGAAGAAGGTTCTAAGTTCCTGCTCATCATGTATCTTATGTGTACCACCAGCACCTACGCCAACATCAGGCTTGGCAATAACAGGATAGCCGCATTTACCGCAGAAGCGAAGAGCAGCATCAAGACCATCTTTCACATTCTGTTGTCGGGCAGTAGGAATGCCATTAGCCTGATATATCTTCTTCATTTCCGATTTCTCCTTAATGAAGTTAATCTTATCACTCTGTATGCCCGTTGTTACGTTGAAATTGGTGCGAAGAAATGCATCCAGTTCAAGCCAGTATTCGTTGTTTGACTCAATCCAGTCAATCTTGCCGTATTTGAACGACAGAAATGCCACAGCCTTAAACATCTGCTCGTAGCATTCCATATTGTCAACGCGATAGTATTCTGTCAGGGAATCCCTCAGTTCCTGACTCAGCGAATCGTATGGTGCATCAGCAATACCGAGCACGTTTACACCATTCTCTTTCAGTTCTTTGCAGAACTGCCAGTATGTGTGAGGAAATTGTGGTGAAATAAATATAAAATTCATCTTGCTACATTTTGTGTGTGAATTACATATTTACTAATTACGAATTACTTGGTTCGCATTTTTCGATTCGTTATTGCTTATAATAACTAGGTAATTCGTAATTTATTTTTTTCGAGTGCAAAAGTACACACAAAAAACGATATATACAATAACCATAACATGGGAACTACCATACCACAATCATGGTAGGCAAGCTTACAAAGCAGGACAAAAGGTAATACTATTCAAGTTTCCATCAAGAGTTAAACACCATTAAATTTTATTGTGAAAAAAGCAACAAAACAAAAAAATTATTACCTTTGCAACCACAAATGAAGAAATTTAGCCACATATTGCTGCCTTTACTCCTCTCCGTAACGATATTGTTCATTGGAGCAGGTGTTGACATCGTACAATGCAGTTGTACGGGAATGCTAAAGGTGGTTCCATGTGGCATGGAGGTTGAGGACAAGGATTGTGCGCCTGATGAGGGCTGCCTGATTGTGGAGCATGTGCAGCAGTCGCCAACAATCACACCACAAACCACTACTTACGACTTTCATGTCCTACAACCTCTTATTGCCATTCAGCCAAGCCTTGCAGCCGAATGGATTCTGCCTACAACTTGCAAGGCGAAGGTTCAGCCTATCTATGTGGTGTGGAAAATTCCGCCCCGTGATTACCTGAACCTCATCCAAGTCCTGCTTATTTGATTCTTAATATGATATTCCACATTTTCAGGGGATTGCCTTTTGCCTGCAATTTCCTGAGACGAGTTATTGTATATCATATTATCATCAAATAGAATAATACAACATGAAAATTATTTTGAACAGCATCATGATGATGCTGTATATGCCTGCTTTCGCACAGGCTAATGTCTCATCGCAGACAGACACCATAAAGACACAGGACCTAATGGATGTGACCATCACATCGCGCCGTGCCGGCACCCGGAAAATGGGTGGTACCGTGAATGGCGTCATGATCAACAAGGAGGAACTGTTCAAGGCCGCATGCTGCAACCTTGGCGAGAGTTTTTCTACCACCCCCTCAGTCGATGTCAACTACAGCGATGCTGCCACCGGTGCAAAGCAAATCAAACTCTTAGGACTGAGTGGCACCTATGTGCAGATGCTCACAGAGAACCTGCCCAACTTTCGTGGAGCGGCTGCCCCCTATGCCCTCGACTACGTTCCCGGTCCCTGGATGAGCGGCATTCAGGTATCGAAGGGTGCCTCGTCTGTCAAGAACGGATATGAGAGCATCACCGGACAGATTGACGTGGAATATCTGAAGCCTGATGACGAAGAAGGCATCACGCTGAACATCTACGGAAACACTATGAGCCGCATGGATGCCAATGCCGATGCCAATATCCATCTGAACAGCCAACTGAGCACGGAGTTGCTGGCACACTATCAGGATGACTACGGACACCACGACGAGAACAACGACGGTTTCCTCGACCAAGCCAACGTGCGCCAATGGAACCTACAGAACCGCTGGCATTACAGCAGTTGCAACTATATCTTTCATGGGGGCATAGGCATGATAAAGGAGAAGCGTGAAGGAGGACAGACGGAACACACCTCACACCTTTCACATCTCTATAATATAGACTTTGAGACCAACCGCTACGAGGGCTACATGAAGCATGCCTTCATCCTCGACCCTGAACACGGCACCAACATTGCCCTGATGAGCAACCTCTCGATGCATCAGTTGGATGCCAGCTATGGTCACAAGCACTACGACGTGAACCAAAAGAATGCCTACGCACAACTGCTCTTTGAGACGCAATTCACGCATCATCATAGTCTGTCGGCTGGTCTTTCGCTTAACCACGACTACCTGAGGAGGAACGAAAAGGAAACCACGCCAGGCATCTATGCACAGTACACCTACAACCTCCACGACAAGCTGGTAGCAATGGCTGGTCTGAGAGCCGACCACAGCAGCCTCTACGGCACATTCGTGACACCTCGTTTCCACCTGAAGCTGACACCCAACGAAATCGTCAGCCTGCGACTCTCAGTAGGAAAGGGCTACCGTACCGTCTGGGCGCTGGCAGAGAACAACTATCTGTTGGCAAGCGGACGACAGCTGGTCATCGACGACCTGAAACAGGAACAGGCATGGAACTCAGGCATCAGCAGCTCGTTCTATATCCCCTTGTTCGGCAATACGCTCAAGTTGAATGCCGAGTTCTATCATACGCATTTCAACGAGCAGGCCGTCATCGACTACGACAGCAACCCCACAGAGATTCGCATCACCAACCTCGACGGCAAGTCCTATTCCACCACCTTCCAGATAGATGCCTCCTACCCCATCGTCAAAGGCTTGGACCTGACAGCCGCATGGCGTTGGAACGACGTGAAGTCCACCTATGGTGGCAAACTCATGGAGAAACCGTTGACCAGTCGCTATAAGGGCCTCGTCACAGCCAGTTACAAGACGCCTCTCGACATCTGGCAGTTTGATGCCACGCTGCAACTGAACGGTGGCGGACGCATGCCTACCCCTGTCAATGGGCTTTGGGACGAGCACTTCCATAGTTACGAGCAAGTGTCTGCACAGATCACCCGCTGGTTCCGTCATTTCTCCGTCTATGTCGGTGGCGAGAACCTCACAGGCTTCCGCCAGAAACAGCCCATCATCAATGCTGCCGACCCGTGGAGCAGCACCTTCGACCCCACGATGGTGTGGGGACCAGTTCATGGTGCCATGTTCTATGCCGGCATCCGAGTGAATATAGGAAGACTATAACTACCCCCTCATAAAAAAAAGCTATGAAAAAAGTATTAGTATTAAGTGCCATGATGCTGACCGCTATGGTTGCTCTGGCAAAAGACATCAAGACCGTTGTGTTCACCACCAATCCTGAGATGCATTGCGAGAATTGCGAAAAGAAGATCAAGGGCAACTTGCGTTTCGAGAAAGGTATCAAGAGCATCGTTACGGATCTCAAAACCAAGACTGTCACCATCGAGTATGACGCTGACAAGACCAACGTTCCGAACATCGTCAAAGGCTTCAAGAAGATTAAGTACGATGCTACGGAGGTAAAGAAGAAAGCTACAAACGAGCAAAAGCCCGTAAAAAAGTAGTATCTCTGCACCCAAGGTTTGAATAATGACAATTGAACAAGCAATATTCCGAAGGTCATCATTCTAGAAGCCATCAACTATATAGAAGGTAGCCTCAGTGCTACCTTTTTATTTTATTACGACTGAATGCTCTCTCTTTGCCATATCATTCTTCCATTCTTAGCATAGGACATAGCACGGTTGAAGGAAGTTCCTCACTCTTAATTTTGGCTTATATTTGCAATATTAGCAATAAAATCGCTAAATGTAGGTATTTGTTCCATAACATAAACATGTCATTTTTTATAATGCCATGAAAAAAAAATTCAATTGATGGAAAAAAAACTGTAATTTTGCGACATAATTTCAATCATTTCAAAATAATAGCAATAATGAACTATGTATAAAATTCCAGAAAGTCTAATTGCGGACATCAAGTATAATCAGCAGCTAATAGAGCAGTTTAATAAAGGAGAGATAAGTGGTGCACAGCTTAAATCTCACCGTGTACCAATGGGAATATATGAGCAACGTCAAGATGGGCACTATATGTTGCGTATACGTTGCACAGGAGGTCTAATCACCCCCCGTCAACTGCGACGTGTAGCCGCAGTAGCTCGTCAAGTAGAATGCTCACATATACATATCACTACTCGTCAGGAAGTCCAGATTCACGATGTGAGCATCAATCAGGCAATACCGGCTCTCATATCACTTCAGGAAGAAGGATTATCAACCCAGGGCGGTGGCGGTAATACCATCCGTAATATATTGGTCAATGAACTTGGAGGTATCAGCGATAGACAAACTTTCGACCCATATCCTTATGCCATTGGACTTACTACGCGTTTAATCGCTGAGAAAGATTCGTGGTCGATGCCTCGTAAGCTGAAGATTGCCTTTGATATGAATGAGGAAGATGCTAACTTTTCTCTTGTGGCTGATCTGGGACTGATTCCACTAATAAAAGATGGGCAGCGCGGTTTTCGTGTATTGTTAGGTGGTAGCGTAGCTAGTCGACCACATAAGGGCTGGCAAATATTTGATTTTTTGCCAGAAAAAGATCTATTCAGGGCTGCTAAGGCTGCAAAAAACTTCTTTAATCTCAATGGTAATCGTAAGAATCGCTATAAAGCGAGGATACGCTATATATTCTATAAGAATGGCGAGGAGGAAGCCAAGCGACTGTACTTTGAAGAGTATGACAAACTTGTAAATGGCACATCACTTGACTTTGAACCTGCTGTTCTGCCATTTGAGTATAAGGAACCAAAGTTTGCATCTATAAATGATGAAAGTGAAGCATTCAAAACTTGGAAGCATCGCTATACACAAAAGCAGAGTGTGGGCGATGGTTATTATGCCGTGATTCCTTTCCTTCATGGTAATACAACACCTGAAGTATTCGACAAGATTGCAGATTTCTTGGAGGAGTTTGGCAACGATGTAATCCGATTTACACCACGCCAGAATATGCAGGTGCGTAATATTCCTGAAAATTATCTACCTAATGTATATCAGTTCTTTAAAGGACTGGGATTGCATCTTGATGTTCCTGTTATACTTAACAACCTTACCTCATGCACAGGTGCCGACACCTGCCGTCTGGGTATATGCTTGCCTAAGGGATTGGTAAAGGGAATACGTCACAAGTTAGAACAGAGCAATCTGGATTTGGATCAATTGCCAGATTTGAAGATTAATATTAACGGATGCTCTAATTCGTGCGCGCAAAACGCTTGGAGCGACTTAGGATTCAGCGGTCGCATTGGACGAGTCGGAGATCAACCTTATCCTGCCTATACGGTATGGGCTCGTGTGAACGGTGCTACCGAACTGGCCGAGGCTCTGGGTTACTTAGCAGCTAAAGACATTCCATCGTTTGTGGTCGATTATCTTGGTAGTTACTTGCAGTTCAAGGCGCAGTACGAAAGGTACGATGCCTTTGTGCGAGCCAAGGGTGCCGAAGTGATAAAAGAGGCTATTGCACGCTATCAGGATGTACCTGCTTTTGATGAGGACAAGAACTACTACTTCGATTGGGGAGCCAACGAGATATTCTCGCTGACTAATCATGGACAGGCAGAGTGTTCGGCTGGTCTCTTCGACATTATCGAACTTGATCAGGCCACCATCAAAGAGAAACAGGATGCGTTGGCACAGCCAGGAGCTGATAAGGACAGACTGCTGCGTGATATCGTTTTCTCGGCTTCGCGCATGTTGCTTGTTACCCGTGGAGCAGATCCACGTACTGACGATGAGGTGTATGCAAACTTTGAGGATCTCTTTATCGATGCAGGTATAGTATCTGCTGATTTCAGGAGTGTGGTAGAGAAAGCCCGTCATAGTGAGTCGCTCATAGCAGTTAGAGAGCAAGTTGATGCGCTGGCTGCCAAAGTGATTGAGCTATATGCTAACATGGATGATTCGCTACAGTTTAAAACTGTGGTAGCACCTGCCCCCCAGAAGGCAGAACCAGCAAAAAACGATGGTATCACAGACGATGCCGACGTAAAGAAAGACTTCAGAGGAGTTGCTTGCCCTATGAATTTTGTAAAGACCAAGATAGAATTGTCAACAATGAAGAGCGGACAACTTCTGGAGATTCTGCTTGACGATGGCCAACCTATAAACAACGTTCCAGGTAGTGTACGTCAGGAGGGGCATGAAGTGCTCTCTACAGAGAAAGTGGACAATTATTGGAAAGTATTAATCCGAAAGAAATAAATGGATTTCCTACCTATCAACATTCGCATTAGCGATGCAAAAATACTGATTGTTGGCGGCGGTAAGGTGGCTACCCATAAGGCCACCATACTGAGTCGTTTTACCAACCGGGCTAAGGTAATAGCTCCTGAGGTAAACGATAAAATAAAGGCACTATCATTCAAGTGGGAGGAACGTCACTTTGTCGAGACAGATTTGGATGGTGTATCACTTCTGTTTGTATGCACAGACAATCACCAACTGAACCACCACATCCATCAGTTGGCCAGACAACGAGGCATACTGACAAGTGTATGCGATTCGCCTAGTGAGTGTGACTTTACCTCGCCTGCCATCTATCGCGATGGTGACCTCACCATATCCGTAGCCTCTGATGCTAAAGACGTGAAACGCAGCATAGCCATACGTGATCGTATAGCCGCTCTGGCAAGCAATCAGCAGCAGGTGCCTGGGGGGGTGACCCTCGTAGGTTTTGGTCCTGGCGACCCAGAACTGCTCACAATGAAAGCCATCAAGGCCTTGCAACAGGCCGATATCATCTTTCATGACGACTTGGTAGATAAGGAATTCCTGAAGACCTTTCCTGCCGAGTTGATATATGTCGGTAAGCGTAGTGGACATCATAGCGCAGAACAGCATGAGATAAACCAGATGCTACTTGAAGCTGCGCTCAGAGGTAAAAGGGTAGTACGCCTTAAAGGCGGTGACCCCATGCTCTTTGCCCATGCACAGGAAGAAATACGCTATTTGGAAAATCGTGGAATTGAGGTGACAGTGGTGCCTGGCATCACCACAGCTTCGGCATTAGCAGCACGCGCAAAAGTGAGTCTGACAGAAAGAGGTGTCTCGCAGAGTGTGGCACTTATCAATGGTCATGCCAACCGACCGCTGACTCCCGATGCAGAAACTCTGGTTTACTATATGAGTGGTTCTAAACTGCAACAGATAGCCCAAGCACTCATAGCCCGAGGTAAGAGACCTGGCACCCCCGTTTTGTTGGCATCTAACTTATCGACACCCCACGAACAATTCGTCCATACCACCCTTACTGAGCTAACAAAGAAAGAGCCAGATTACCCTACTCCACTGATTGCTCTTATAGGCGATGTTGCACAAAACAAATAATGTAACGTGAGTTCGATGAAATTTTCATCGAAACGGATTTCCGTGTATTTTTATCGTAAAAAAAATAAGGGAAACGGATTTTTCTGATTTATCTGATAGTTAGCGCAGTAATATTTTTTCGCAAATTATTTTCAGATAAATCATAAATCCGCTTCCTTTTTCAAATGCAAAGTCGCTAAGTCGCAAAGTATTTTTCATTTTTCACTTTCATTTTTCATTTATTTCCCTCCGTGCCTTCGCGCCTCTGCGTTTATTTCAGATAAATCGCTTCCTTTTTTTCATCGAACTGAGGTATTTTAATATCCTGACCACTTGAAAGTTTCACAAAAAAAGGAATCGGATTACCCGACTCCTCTAATACAACTTATCGAAATGATGCGCAAAACTAATCAATTACTGATTCTTTCTCAAGATAAGGTACTTCTATCTGCAGAGTGTCAGGATATTTGATTCCTGCACCAGTATTTAGAAGTACAACCTTGTCGTCGGCTTTTATCCAGCCCTCTTGGCGCAGCTGCTTAGCAGCAGCATATATGGCTGCACCCTCTGGGCACACAAAATTACCTTCAAGTGATGCAAGCTCTTTCAAAGCTTCAAGTATGGCTTTATCTGATACTGCTTTAGCTATTCCATTAGTCTTGTAGAGAGCATCAAGCACCAGGAAATCGCCCAAAGCCTTAGGGACATTTATTCCAAAGGCAATAGTCTGTGAGTTTGTGAAGAATTCAGAGTCGGCACGTTTCTCATTATACGCCTTCACAATAGGTGCACACCCCTCAGCCTGAACAGCTACCAAACGTGGCAGTGGACCTGAAACAAGGCCAAGTTCCTTAAGTTCAGATAGAGCTTTGTAAATGCCGATAATACCAACGCCACCACCTGTGGGATAAAGGATCACATCTGGCAGATTCCAATCTAACTGTTCAGCAATCTCCAGTCCCATGGTTTTCTTTCCCTCTATGCGGTATGGTTCTTTCAGAGTCGAAGCATCATACCAACCATGTTTCTTGACGCAAGCACCTACGATCTTACCACAATCGCTGATGAGTCCTTTTACCAAGTACAAATCAGCTCCAGCGGCAGCACACTCGTTACGGGTGATGGATGGCGCATCTTCAGGCATTACAATTACAGACTTGATGCCAGCCTTTGCACCATAGATAGACCATGCAGCACCCGCATTACCATTAGTCGGCATGGTAATAGTATCAATACCCAACTCTTTTGCCTTAGATACACCTACTGCAGCACCGCGAGCCTTGAATGTACCAGTAGGTATGATGCCCTCGTCCTTGATATATAGATTCTTGATGTCAGATTTCTGACCAGCCTTCTTCAACTGAAGTAATGGGGTTAGACCCTCTCCAAGGGTTACGATGTTATTATCGTCCTTTATTGGCAGCAATTCCTTGTAACGCCACAGACTGGCGGTACGATTCTTGAACGTGTCGCGATTAATTTCATTACGGGCTGCCTCCAAATCGTATGCCACCAATAAGGGAGATCCACACTCGCACAGATGATTTACTTCGTCAACCGAATATTTTTTGCCGCACTTTGGGCAATAAAGATGTGATACAAATGTTTTTGTTGTTGCCATTTTGTTTTTTAAATTTTAATTATTTATTTTGTTTCCTTGTTATTTCTATCATTATAGGCCTGTAAGATGAGCGATAGTGCACCATCACCCAAAATGTTACAACTAGTACCAAAGCAGTCTTGCAAAGCAAAGAGCGCCAAAAACAGAGCCACTCCATTATCGTCGAACCCTAACACAGAGGTAACGATGCCCACCGAGGCAAATGCCGTTCCACCTGGAACACCTGGTGCGCCAATAGCAAACACGCCCAGCAATACGATGAACAACAGGAACACCCCTAGAGTAGGCAGATGCCCATAGAGCAACTGTGAGACTACTGCCAGAAAGAACGTCTCTGTGAGAGTGGCACCACACAGATGTATATTGGCAAACAGAGGGATGCTAAACTCCGAAACGTCAGCGCGAAGCACCCTGCTTTTACCTGCGCAGTGGAGTGCCACACCTAAAGTGGCAGCAGACGACATAGTGCCTAAAGCTGTGAAATAAGCAGGAGCATAATGGCGCAAAATGTCGAAAGCATTCTTGCGTGAATAGATCGATGCTATTGTATATAATATTATAATCCAAACAAAGTGAGCCATCACAATAATGGCTATTACAGGCAGAAATACTATCAGCGAATCAATATTTCCTTGCCAAGCCATGACATAAAAGTTTGCAGCGATATAGAATGGCAGGACTGGTAGCAAAATACGCTTCACCACCACCAGCATCAGTTCGCGAAACTCGTTCAGCACGGCAATTATGGTTGTAGCCTTGGTCCATACCACTCCTAAACCTAGAAATATAGCCAAAAACAAGGCAGATATAACATTCATAACTGGTGGTATGGAAAAGCTGAACACAGCCTCGGGCAGTGCACGCATCCCCCCCAACTGACCGCAGTGTAGCAAAGGCACAAGCGTGTAGCCAAGCAGCAGCGAAAACATTGCCGAAGCCTCACTTGATAGATAGGCTATCAGAAAAGCAAATAAGAATAAGCATGTGGCATTGCTCTTTAAACTTGTAACGGCAGATGCCACAAATGCCAGCACAATCAATGGCACGAGAAAGAAAATAAACTGACTGCTGACTGATTTTATAGTCTGAGCAACAGCCAACATTGCAGGATTATTTACGTACTTGCCGAGCAATATTCCTATTGCTACGGCAAGTACTAAGATAATGACATTATTGCTGAGTATTTTCTTCATAAGATCTGTTTAACATCTATTGTTCCAAAGTTCTGGTGTTAATCAGGTGTCCCCAGAATATAGCATTAGCTGTCAGTTTGTTTGTACCATACCAAACCGAACGGAAATTGGTATCTACAGAGAAACCGATAACCTTTCCACGACCCAGACGATTCACGATGGCTACAGGATGCTCTTCGTAGGCAGCTGCTACGCGAGGCAGGATATTGCCCGATACGAGTGAATGCTTGGTGTAAACCAATGGGGTGCGCAGTTTGTTTTCCGTTGGTTTGAGGTTCACGCCATTGTTCTTGAACACAGCGATATCTTCATCAGTATAGCCCCAACCCAATGGATGTGTGATGTCGAGTTTTGCACCGAAGATGACACCTGGAATGTTGTTTGCACGCGATGAAATAGAAAAGTTCTCGTAGCTACCATCCTTCACACTGGCAGACTTCTCAAATTCAATCTTGGCCAGTTCGTTGCGAACCAACCATGGCAAAGTATTCTCATAAGCAATCAGCGTACCACCTTGTTCCACCCAACTCTTAACACGTTGTATGGCAGCTTTTGACAAGTCGAGGCCATAACCACTTAGGATCAGAACATTATAGCTGCTCAAATCTGCCTGAGCGAATCGTTCTGACGAAATAATAGTCAAGGGAATCTCGTAACGTGTATCGAAAAGATGCCATATTTCTCCTACGCTAGTAGCCGAAGCACCATTGCCGCCAACGATAGCCACCTTTGGGGTGCGCACTGGCGAAAATGTAGAACTGCCCAGGTTGTGCCCCTCCAGATAGCCTGTAGGCACTGACCATACATCTATGGCGTCTTCCTCGGTTATCAGCTTTGCAATGTTGTAGATTTCATCCTTCGACTTCTGCTGATATACATCGCCCAAAGGAATCAAGATGGAACCACGTTGGAACTCCTTGTCACCATATTTTACAACCGACTGTGATACCTTGGCATAAACACCATTCTTGAGCAGGCGATAGAGTGCGCGCGGAGCATAATAGCCACTCCACTCAAACAGGTAGGCGTAAGCATCCTTAGCACCCTTGAACTCACCCTTAGGTAGCGCATCTATCTGTATCTTCTCGCCCAACGAAACGGCAGCGGCCTGCTTGCTGTAGTTTACATTAAAGAGGAATGGCGATGTCCAACCCGTGATGTCATACGACAGACTATCGGCATACTTCTCACGAATCTCAAACAGGCCCTCTACCAATCGGTAGCGTGGCTGGTTCACAGGCACGGCATAGCTGTAGGCAGGCTTGTATGTCTTACCGTTGGCTTTTATCTCCTTGTCAAGACGATACACCTCCACACCATTGCGAGCCACGAGTTCTGCCAGACGATAAGCCGATGCTGGGTCGCTCTCTGAACCAAACACATAGGTTTTAACAGGATTCTTTGCAGCCTCCGATGAGGCATTCTTGAAGTAGCGTCGCTGATAATCAAGCAGATCTTTGCGCAGATTCAGGGCACCACGTATGGTAGCCAGCTCGGTTGTGAGCTGATTCTGGATGGCAAATGGGAAGGTAAGCAACCCGTTGGCTGTCTTCTGCTGGAAGCCTCGTGCGCTCTGTTCCTCCCATAGAAGTGCTATGCCACCATGAAAATCGAAATATTCACGTCCACGACCGATATAGTAGTCATCGAAAGCCTCGCCAGAGAAGTAAAGCACGCCACGTTTGTCGTAGGCGGGCACATAATATTCGGCAGCCAGACGTTTGATGAGAGTCTGGTTCTCCTCTGGAATCAGCGGGTGAACACGTGTGGGCTCACCTGGTGAAAAGTGGTAGTTGGCATCGGCTCCCTGTTCGTGAGCACAAGTGTAGATATTTGGGACCCAAGCCAGAATCTGCTTCTGTCGCTGCTGACTCTCCACCTGCTGCAGGTTCAGCCAGTCACGATTCAGGTCGAACCAATAATGATTGTAACGTCCACCAGGCCATGCCTCGGTATGATCTATGTTCACTTGATCCTCGCTTGGTACAAAACTCTTGTGCTGATTCGCCCACTCGGCAAATCGGTCTTCGCCATCTGGATTATTGGCAGGATCAACTATAATCACCTCGTTCTCCAGCCAGCTCAGAGTCTCGGCATCATTGGCTGCTGCAAGATGATAGATGAGCAAGAGCGAAGCATTTGTACCACTGGCCTCATTACCATGAATTGAGTGCCCCAACCAAGTGAATACTGGTTGTTTGTCTATGTCAACGCTTCCGCTTTCTGATGGAATGGTCAGCTTTTGATGCTCTGCCTTGATCTTATTCAGATTCTTGATGTTCTCAGGCGAACTAAAGATGACCAAGTAAAGCGGCTTACGCTCATTGGTATAGCCATAGTTCACCAGTTTCACTCGGTCAGATGCGGCCTCAATGGCTTTGATGTAGCTCACAAGCTGTGGGTGCTGCACGTAGAAATCGCCCACTTGATACCCCAACACCGATTCTGGTGTAGGTATGCTCTTATTATATTGCGCATGATCTGGCAGGTAATAACTCAGCTCTACATGTTGCGCCCAAGCTGTTGATAGTGTTAAAACTGATAATATAGTGATAAATAACTTTTTCATAACTGATAGTTTTTTTATGATTAGTTCAATCCTTTACGATAATCCAGAGCTGGGGGTACATCGCCACCCAGATGCTCGTATTTGAAGTCAGCCGGACGTTCGCGATAGAATTCATCCTGAGCTTCCTTCACCAGCTTTGGAGAGGCAAAGAAGTCGATACCTGTCAATGCAAGCACCTTAGCTGCATTGATAAGTCCTTTGGTACCGATTGTTGTACCAACAGTTGCAACGTTCTGCCAGCTGTGTCCAGGATTGCCAGGAACGGTAGTAACCACACCAAAGCCAGCAGTAGGCACATTCCATGAGATGTCTGCTACGTCAGTAGAACCACCACCCTCGCTCTGGCGCAAAATCTTGCCCAAAGGTTTTACTTTGCCCACAGAATTCAGAATGCTGTCGGGATTACCATTCACCTTGTTGAGCGCCTTGGCAAAGGCATATTCGCGTTCGCTCCATTTCACACCGCCAACAAACTCCAAGTTCTTCTGCAGTTGTCGTGCTATGGTTTCATTAATGAAGTACTCATACTGTCCACCAATAAAGCGCTTCTCCACAGTGGTCTGCGTAGCCTTAGCGGCACCGATGGCAGCCGAGTCATACCACTCCACAATCTGTCGCAGTTCTTTTGTGTTCGGACTGCGAGCATAGAATTCTGCTCTGGCATAGTCAGGCACCACGTTTGGAGCCTCACCACCATTGTGTATCACGTAATGCAGACGATTGTGTGGCCTTATGTGTTCACGCATCATGTCAACGGCATGGGCAAAGAGCAGCAGGCCATCGAGAGCAGAGCGTCCTGCCCAAGGCTGCCCAGCGGCATGAGCCGATTTACCGTGGAAGACATAGTCGATACCCACTTTTGCCAAACCTGGGCTATAATGTACAGCATTCTCGCCTCCCGGATGCCAGTCCAAAACGAGATCCACATCCTTATAGTAACCATCGCGCACAATATAGGTTTTACCAGAGCCTCCCTCTTCTGCCGGCGACCCATATACGCGAACAGTGCCCTGTGTGCCTGTTTCCTTGAGCCACTTAGCTATGGCGATACCTGCAGCCGATGAAGCCACACCGAAAAGGTTATGCCCACAACCATGACCTGGTTTGTTTTCAAATCTCTCCTTGCGATATGGCACCGTGTCTTGCGACAACCCCGGCAGGGCATCAAACTCTGCCACAATGCCAATCACAGGTTTGCCGCTTCCATACTCAGCAATGAATGCCGTTGGTTCACCTGCGATGCCATCCGTTATTTTAAATCCATTTGATGCAAGATGATTCTGTAGTGCTTTTGAGCTCTTGATTTCCTGAAATCCTACCTCTGAGTAATTCCATATCTCCTTCTGCAGTTTATCGTAAGTGTCATAGTTGTCATTGATATAATCAATAACCACCGATGATTTTATGGTCTGCTTAGCAGCCTTGCTTTTCTTCTGGGCATTAGCACCAAGGGATATGAAAGAAAAGACAAATGCAAAAACTAATAACTTTTTCATTTTCAAATCTATTTATGATGATTAATAACCGTTATTCTGTTCAAGATCCTCATCTACCAGTACGTCGGTATTTGGAATTGGGAATAGTGTGTAGTGACTGTCAATTCCCAACACCTCCACAGCACGATTAGTTCTTACCAAGTCGAACCAACGGTGTGGCTCAAAAGCAAGTTCTATACGGCGCTCTTGATCTATGGCTGCAATGATGTCAATCTGATCTGTGCCACCATTATATTTGGCTACATGCGAGCGCTGGCGAATGGCATTCAGATCAGCGATAGCTCCTTCAAACTTTCCCTGTTTTGCTCGTGCCTCTGCGCGAATGAGATATTGTTCAGCCAAACGGAATACGTAGGCGGGATCGTCATCATTGCCATCACGCCAGTAGAGTTTTGCTGTTAGCAGGCGTTCTGCTGGCGTAGAGTCATCGCTCACTAAGATAGCACGATCGCCTCCTGTCTTTGGACTAGTAATAAGGTCGTAGAGCTCCTGCGAAAGTCCTATTTCCTGACGTCCGCCTCCTACACGCTGCCAATAGTAATAATACTCATTGGAGAATGAAGAAGAATAAGCCAATTCCAAAATACTTTCCTTTGTTTGCTTGTTTGCCAACCAATCGCTGATGGGCACTAATTCATAGTAATCGCTCAGACTGATTACTTGCGATGCATATTTCTCGGCGTTGGCCCAATCTTCCTGATAGAGGTATACGCGTGCCAGGAATGCGTCGGCCACAGGCTGGCTGATATATGCGTTTCCACGTGTTTTAGGCTGAGCCAAATCGTTTTTAACAGATAGAATATCATTGATAACCGTCTGATAAACCGTTTTGGCATCCGACTGCTTTACACCATTAAACTGTGTTGGCGAACTGGTAGCCTCCTTGATGATAGGTATGTTACCCCAAGTACGTGCCAGATCGAAGAGACCAAGCGAGCGTATGATTGTAGCTTCGGCTATGATGCGATTCTTCTCTGCATCAGAAATACCTGATGCCTCCGAAGTCAGTTTGATGGTCTGGTTGGCGGCATTTATTGCCGAATAAATAGAGTACCATGCCGACAGGTTTGCCGAGTTGTCGGCCTGATAATTATGCTGGTCGAAGTTACCTAGGAACTGGTATGAACCTACCCATTCTGTATTATCCGATGCCAGTGCCACAGAGGTGGTAAAGAAACCTCCGCCATAATAGTTGCTGGCTGCCAGGCGATGATAGGCACCATTGAGCAGTGTGGCTGCAGCCGATGCACTTGTACCTACTTCCGAATCAGAAACATTGTTCGTAGGGCTCTGTTCCAGCACATCGCACGATGTGAACAGCGCGATGGCTAATATGATGATGCTATTCTTAGTTTTCATTGTTTTCATTTTTTATAATGTGATGTTTGTACCAATAATAAACTGTCGTGGCTGAGGAGCCAATCCGAAGTCTAGTCCCTGAATAGCCGAATAGGTAGTACCTACGTTACTCTCAGGGTCAGGACCAGAGTACTTCGTAATGGTGAATACATTAGTGATATTCAGATATACTCGTGCCTTCTCAACACCGATGGTGCGGAGTGGTTTCTTGGGCAGCGTATATCCTATCGACAGGTTCTTGAGTCTAAGGAATGAGCCGTCTTCCAGATATCTGCTGGTTTGGAAACCGTAGTTCAGACTGCCATCAGGATTTGTTGTCGATGTGAGTCGAGGCAGTTTAGCATGATCTCCAGGCTTCTGCCAGCGGTCTAACTGCGATGTGAGCAGTGCACGCTTGTTGCCATAGGTGCCACCAGCCTCCATAAAAAAGCGCATCATGTTGAATACGTCGTTTCCAACAGAGTAGTATAAATTAACAGATACATCTATGTTCTTATATCTAAAATCGTTAATCAAACTACCGTTGAAGTCGGGCCAGTTGTCGCCACAGATATGGCGATCGGCAGTGGTTATCTTGCCGTCCTTGTCTACATCCTCATAGATGGCATTACCAGTTTCTGGGTCAACACCCAGTTCCTTGTAGAGCCAGAATGAGTACATGGGTTTTCCTTCTTCAAGTCTTACCCAATCTCTGTTGTACTGAGTGATTGGACTCTCCAACTTTTCTATTTTGTTGCCATTGTGCGAAATGTTGAATCGGGTGGTCCAGTTGAAATCCTTCTTCTGGATGTTACGTGATGTAATACAGAATTCGATACCTTTATTGTTCATCTCACCAATATTCTTGAATATGCTAGAGAAACCTGTCTTTCCCGATATGGGAGCCTGAAGCAGCAAATCGTAGGTATACTTATTGTAATAATCAAAAGCAATAGACAGTCGATCGTTAAAGAACGAGGCTTCAAATCCCAAATCAAACTGTCGTGTTGTCTCCCACTTCAAATCAGGATTTGCCAATTGCGACTGTATCACACCCGACTGATTGTTGTAGATACCGCCTCCCGACCACAGGCCCAGGCTTGCAAAGTCGCTAATGCTTTGGTTTCCAGTCCATCCCAGACTACCTTTGATGCGGAAAGTAGTGAGCCATTTAATATCTTTCAGGAAGTTCTCCTTGCTTACCAGCCATGAGGCACCGAATGAGGGGAAGTAACCCCAACGGTTGTCGGAACCAAATCTCGATGAGGCATCAGCACGTATATTGAAGTCCAGATTATATCGGTCTAATAATCCATAGTTGAATCCACCGAACCATGAGATGAGCGAGTTAGACGAGCCACTAGTAGAGCCCTCTGTCACGGCTGCCGAACCTATCTCGGAGAAGGCATCGCTAGGGAAATCGGAACCACTTACTGAAGTGGTATGTTTTCCGGCGTATTGTACCGAATTTCCTATAAACGCTGCTATTTCGTGTATCTTTTTAAAGGTCTTGTTGTAGTTCAACAACTGCTCGGCAGTGAGCGTATACACATTTGTACTTACCTCTCTGGCGTTTCCGTTAGGCGATCCGTTCTTAAGTTGTGAGTTGTAATAACGGCGCTCTCTAAACTGATTGTTATCATAGCTCCATGACGACTTGAACCTCAACTCAGGTGTAACTTTCCAAGTTAATGTGAGGTTGTTCAGGTTGCGCAATCCATACGATTTATTGTCATTGTTGTTAAGGATTGCATAGATATTCTCAAATGTACCCGAATAGTTGTAGCTGCCATCATCCTTATATGGGTTCACCAATGGATTGTGCTGTACCGAGGTTTGCAGCAGGCTAGTAGGACCATCACCTGTTGGCGAGAGTGTTCTTCGGGTAAAGGTAAGCTGATTGCTCGATGAGAATGTCAGTTTTTTATTGATGTCGTGGTCCAAATTAGCACGCAGACCTATTCTTCTGAATCCCTGAGTTTCAAGAATGGCTTCCTGGTCGGTATAATCAATACCTATAAAAAAGTTAGTGCGATCGTTTCCACCGGTGATACTGGAACCAATAGATTGCTGTTTTGCTGTGCGGAAAGCTTTGTCGCGCAGAATGTAGTTGTCGGCAGTATTGGGGTCGTAAGTAGTTTTTTTCCCGTCGTTGACAGCTATCTCATTCAGCAGAATGGCAGTGTTAGGTCCATCAAGCACATCCCAAAGTTTTGCTGCTTTTCCCCAACCAATCTCGGCTTTTACATTTACTTGAGTCTTCTTGTTTTTCTGACCGCGCTTGGTGGTAATCAGAATAACGCCATTGGCAGCTCGAGCACCATAGATAGCAGTTGCACTCGCATCTTTCAGCACCTGTACATCCTTAATATCGTTAGGACTTATGTCGGCCAATGGATTTGCTACAAGCGCACCTTGGTCGAGTGACTGAATACTATTGCCATTAAAGGGAATACCATCTACGATATAAAGGGGATCGTTACCTGCGTTAATAGATGTGGTACCACGTAAACGCACAAAAACAGATGTACCAGGAGTTCCTGAAGAATTTGATACCAACATACCTGGTGCCTGACCTTGTAGCTTTTCAGTAAAGCTAGCGCCTGCAATTGACTCAAGGTCACCGCCTTCTACCGATGCTACCGCGCCAGTGAGGTTCTTGCGCTTCAGGGTTTGATAGCCCAATACAACTAATTCTTCCAGTTTATTCGAATTGTCGGCGATGGCAATCTCCACAGGCTCTTCAAAATCATATACTTCAACATCAAGTGGACGATATCCTATATATTCCACTCTTAGAGTTAGAGGTGCCTCTTTCTTGGTCTGAAGCTTGAAGTTTCCATCAACATTGGTAACTACTCCTTGACCTTTTTCTGATTTCACTATGACAGAAGCACCTATCAAAGGCTCGCCTGTGCGAACATCCTTAATGTGACCTGAAATCAGATTTTGCGCAATAGCCCAAAGTGGCGCTAGTGCTAATCCTAGAATCAACAATCTTCTTTTCATTACTTTTCTTTGATATATAAATGATTAATGTTTGTGGGTGCAAAAGTACGACAATTCTGACATTTCTACAATCCCCTATGCTTGTTATACTATGTACCTCGCACATGGTATTTGAGAGATAAGCAAATAGTTAAATTAAATTTAACGTGAGTTCGACGAAAAAACGAAAAAAAAGTTCATTGTTAAACCGTTCTTCAATCTCGTTCCTTTTTCGATGTAACACGGTTGCAGCTCCAATTCAAGTCCAATCCAAATCCAATTCAGAATTGGAGATATATTGGATCAGCATAGGAGTTACATAGGATTTGCCACTTGCGTAGCATTAGGAAAACGTAATTGGCAAGAACGTAAGTGACATTTATTCGCTATGGCTCATCAAGCTAAAGCAAGTCTCTTCCCGTTGGTCAGTGGGGCTGCGACAAATTTCTCAAAGTCTCTAATTGATAATAAAAAAATTCTGTACATTTACAAAAAAATAGAAGTCGTAGCTTTATTTACTAACTACGACTTCAAAATCATAAATAAAATCCAACTAATACTCGCGCTTAGTGATACGTACACCTTTGTCAAGGTCATATTTGTCGCCCGGTTTCAATACCTGGAAAAGCTCATCCCTGCGACCATAGTTATTGTGGCCTCCATGAACAGCAACAAATGATTTTCCGATTACTTCAAACTGGTCTTGATGCACTACAATAGCTGTACCTTCATCAATACCAATACCGATAAACTTTGTCTGACCTTCTGGAATCAGCAAATTGGCAGCAGCTATGAATTCGGCAAGATCGCTCTGACGATTACGAGCAAGGATATGCTGGTCGATTGTTGAATAACGGAGAAATCCGAGTCCTTGTGTATGGTCACCAATCAAGATGTGGGGACCTTTGGTGTCACCTCTCCAAAGAAATGACCCCTGCACACTGGCACCCGCTGATGAGCCTGCGATAACACCTCCACGAGCCAGCACATCATTAAAGTATTGATGCGCTTTAGTGTTCAGATAAGCATCTGTGATATGCCATTGGCGTCCACCAGAGAAGAAAACGCCTGTAGCATCCTTCAAATCCTTAAGTTTACTTTCATCGTTTGCTTCTTCGATAGTTTGCAAATAGAGCGCTGAAACATCTTTGATTCCTGTCTTTTTCTTGAATTCATCTACAATTTTCTTGTCGCGTGCATCATCTTTCACACCAGAAGCATTAGTCACAATCACTATTTTTGCTTTATCCTTACCACCTGCTAATGCAACTATGGAATCAGATACCTGTTCAGGATAACGTCCACCACCAATAATAACCAGACTGCCTTTCTCGGGACCGTGTTGAGTAGTGTACTCACCTATGGTAATAGGAGTTTGTGAAAAACCTGTCAGCGTAGATAATACTGCTATTACTGTAAAAATAATCTTTTTCATTGTTTTCTATATTTTAATGATTAATAATATTAATAACCAGGATTTTGTTCTAAGTCGGAATCTGCGGCAATTGCTGTCCAAGGTATAGGGAATACCCAATAGCGTGAGTCTTTGTATACCTCGTTAATCTCGCCAAACACTTCTGCAGCACGCCCAGTGCGTATAATGTCATTGTATCGATGTCCGTCAAATGCCAATTCAAGGCGACGCTCCAATTCCAGTACAAGTAACAGATCTTTGCTACTCTTTCCTCCAGCAGACAGCAATTCAACACCAGCACGTTTGCGAAGAACGTTAATATCTTCAACTGCAGTCGTTAGCTTCCCTTGTTGTACTCTGGCTTCTGCACGTATCAGATATTGTTCTTCAAGTCTGAGTACAGGGAATGAACTTGTACCATCAGTTTTATTATATTGCTGAACTACATATTGTTCGCTATTATCACTCATTTGAGCAAGAAGTTGCTTACGTTTTCCACTTACTTTTTCATCGAGCAATAGCTGTATAACCTCTCTGCTTGGAGCATAATCTATACGACCACCTAAAGAGGCTGGCAGATAGTAGGTGTATATGGGATTCTTATCAGCAGTAGTGAATACCAACTCGAAGATTGCATCTGTTGAAAGGGCTTTTTCATACCAATCCCTTACTTCTGTTGTCAAAGCAAATGATGTATTTTCGAGCACCTTTGTTGCGTATTCTTCGGCCTTGTCCCAACGCTCTTGATAAAGGTAAAGACGTGCTTTGAGCGCATATACTGCCCAGATAGAGGCTCTGGCACGTGTGGGCAGCGATTTATCGAACAATGCCTCTGCCTGATTCAAATCCGACTCAACCAGCGCCAATGTTTCAGCATAACTGCTTCGCTTGATGCCATCAGCAGAGTGGCCTGATGAAGACGGCGTGAACACAAGAGGAACGCCTCCATAAGTACGAGCAAGTCCAAAATAGGCCAGCGCGCGCAGGAAATAGGCTTCAGCCAGCTTGGTGTTCTTACTATTGCCAGTAAACAGGACATCGTTTAAGCCAGGTATGTCTGCTATCAACTGATTTACCTGATTAATGGCGCTATAGTATTGGTTATATCCGCCACCAGAACCTGATGCTGTGAGTAGGGGTACAGAAGCTCCTGCCGAACCAAAACCTATCACATTATCAGAAGCACTATTAAATGCGACAATCTGTGATCCGACAAATGATTGGGTTGCATCGTAGCTGCCAACGAGTACTGTCTCTGCTGTTGACTCATCTATTATTACACCCGCTCCAGAGATAGCAGTTTCTGGTTCTCTGTCCAAGCTGCATGCCGTCAGTAGTAATGTTCCACCAATGGCATAAAATATATTTTTTTGTATATTCATTGTTCTTTCTTTTATTATTGTTAAATCACTAGTGTCCCGTTAAATCTAATATTCACGATTTGAATTGATCACGTATTCGTAAAATACTGATAATCAGTGGTCGTTTTTCTTATGAAGAGTAATTCACGAGAATTGCGAATTCAAATCGGTTCACATCAAGAATTATTACAACATCTTGATATTTAGAATCTTATAAATATCTTCCTGGATTTTAACGGGACACTAGTGTTGTTAAATTACATTTTATTTATCTCAGAATGTAACATTGAGTCCAAATATTAGTGAACGTGGTTGCGGAATTGTACAGAAATCAAGTCCTTGAACGAGTCCATTAGGACTTTCACCATTAAGAGTTACCTCAGGATCAGGACCAGTATATTTGGTCTTCAACCACAGATTATTACCTGTGATATACACATTGGCAGAAGTGATGCCTACTGCTTTAGCTACTGAAGTTGGCAGGTTATATCCGAATGTAACACTTCTCAAGCGAATAAATGATCCATCCTCTACGAAACGACTGTTTTGCTGCTCGTAGTTAGTGCTACCATCTGCATTTTGAGTTGATTTTGGACGTGGCAGGACATTTGTGTCACCAGCTTTTTTCCAATAGTTAAGTGAACTCGCTTGCATTGCGCGCTTTACACCATTTTTACCGCCAGTCTCAAGGAATGAACGAGTGTAATTGAATATCTTGTTACCCGATTTAAAGTAGAAGTTGAAATCAAGGGTAAAACGCTTATATGTTATAACGTTGCGCCATGAGCCATCGAAATCGGGCCATGCATCACCAACCACTAATTTGTCGTCTGCTGTTATCAATCCATCACCTGTTACATCGCGGTAGATAGCATCGCCTGTCTGTGGGTCAACTCCAAGATAGTCATACACCCACATAGAATAAAGTGGTTTGCCTTCAAACAACTTGAACATCTGATATTCTCCTGTCATTTCTACCGGTAGCTTTTCAACCTTGTTGGTGTTGTGGCTGATGGTGAAAGTTGATGTCAGTCTCAAAGGACAGTTGGGGGTAGTATGAGCCTTAACAATGAGTTCATAACCTTTGTTGCTCACTTCTCCGTTGTTACTTGACATAGAACCATAGCCAGTTTTACCTGGTACAGTTTCATTCAGCAACAGGTCGTTTGTATATTTATAATAGTAGTTGAACTCTACATCAACGTAGTTTTTTATCAGCGATGTTGTAACTCCAATATTAAACTGTTTGGTAGATTCCCACTTCAAAGAAGGGTTTCCCAACTGTGAAGGACCAACGCCTGCACCTCCGTTATAGTTCTGGCCGCCACTCCAAAGAGAAAGAGAAGCAAAGTCTCCTATATTGTCGTTACCACTCAGACCATAGCTTACGGTAAGTTTCAAATCTCCTACATAATTGTTCGGCTTAAAGAACTTCTCATTGCTAATAGTCCACGATCCACCTATAGCAGGGAATACACCCCAACGATTGTCTGAACCGAATCGTGAAGAGCCGTCAGCACGTATATTGAAGTCTATCGAATAGCGATCATTATAAGCATAGTTTACGCCACCAAAGAAAGACCAAAGGGCAGAACTGGTACCTGTTGTTGCTGCTGTCTGGTCGGCAGCAGCACTAATACGACGCAACTGGTTACTCGGGAATTGGGTTCCTGTTATAGTTGCACGCTCACGTGTTGTCTTTTGGTAAGAAGTTCCTGCAAATGCCGAAATATTATGCAATTCCTTAAACGTTTTTAGATAGTTAAACAACTGCTCTGTTGAGAGAATATTCTTTGTGGTTTGCGCGTCTGTGGCAGAACCATTGGTACCCGAACCAGTTTTGGTATAAGTATCGTAATAGAACTTCTCATGATAAGTGTTGCGATCGTTGCTGAGTGTTGACTTAAAGGTGAGTCCATCCAGGAGGTTCAATTTTACATATACAGAGTTCAGTAACTTTGAACCATCAGCACCGCCATCCCAATGCTCGAGCATAGCCTGATGGTTATCGAATGTTACAGGCTTATTGTAGCTGCCATCTTCTTTGTAAATGGGATAGAAAGTTGGTGTGTGCAGAGCTGCCTGAAAAAGACCTGCAGGACCATCTCCTGTACGTATCAATTTGCGATCCGTAAAGCTGATCTGGTTGCTGCTACCAATGGTTATCAACTTGTTTATCTGGTGATCCAAATTCAAACGCAATCCGAAACGTTTGAAATCTGATAATTTTTGGGTTGCATCCTGACTTGTATATTCTCCTCCGATGTAGAAGTTTGTGCGGTCGTTACCTCCACTTACCGATAGATTATAGCTATGTTGAAAAGCAGTCCTAAATACATCTGAAAGACGGTCGTAGGTCTGCTGGTCTTCGGGATTACCATAGGCTGGATAACCAGAAATTACTTCATTCGAAGGACGGAAAGGACGGGTTTCATAAGCGTTTCCGCTATTTACCCAACACTGATTCACAAGTTCTGCATGTTCAGGACCACTTACTTGCTCCCATTTCTTTGGAGCGGTGCTCCATCCCCATTCAGATTTTAGATTTACCTTGGTTTTATGATTCTTCGCACCACGTTTGGTGTTAATAAGAATTACACCATTTGCACCTTTAGCACCATAAATAGCGGTAGAGCTGGCGTCTTTTAAGACTTGAATAGAAGAAATGTCTTCAGGATTCAGATCAGCCAATGGATCTGCTCCTTGTCCACCCAAATCTACTGCCTGAAGTACATCTGTATTAATGAGTACACCATCAACGATGTAAATTGGAGTATTGGTGGCTGAAATTGATGTTGCACCACGCAAACGGATAGTGGGGGCGGTGCCAGGCACACCTGAACTACCTGATATCAGCAGACCTGGAGCTGCACCCTGCAACTTGTTACCGAGAGTCGCAGATGTTACACTTTCAAGCACATCTCCATCTACTGATGATACGGCTCCTGTAATGTTACCACGTTTAAGTGTCTGATAACCCAGAACCACAACCTCATTCAGTTTATTTGAATTATCTGAGATGGCAATCTCCACAGGCTCTTCAAAATCATACACTTCAACATCAAGTGGACGATATCCTATATATTCCACTCTTAGAGTTAGAGGCGCCTCTTTCTTGGTCTGAAGCTTGAAGTTTCCATCAACATCGGTAACTACACCTTGACCTTTTTCTGATTTCACTATGACAGAAGCACCAATTAGAGGCTCGCCTGTGCGAACATCTTTAATGTGACCTGAAATCACATTTTGAGCAAAGGCCAACAAAGGACCTATTGCAACTATTGTTGCAACTAACAATCTTTTTCCCATAAGATACTAACTGTTTAAATTATTGTCATGCGGTAAACCCGGTCTTTACCTTATTCTATCTGAGTTTGTGTGAGTTTGTTATCGAAATTCAACAATCTTAAGTCATTGTTATATTTTTAGCCGTTGGGGACTACTCCAACGACAACTGCACCTATAAAATATACATTAGAAGACACATCTTCTCCTATAATATTACTGACGCTAAATCTCGTCAAAACAGCTATCGCTGATACTACCTTTTTCATATCTTTATTTGTTTTTGTGATGATTAATGATTCTGGATGCAAAGGTACGGCAATTTTCGTACTCCCACAATCCCCCACACACGTCATTTCATATAACACAAATATGTTAATAGGTTATACCCTATTGGGGGGCTTGTTATGAGGGAACTTTGATGTTGGTGCATAATATAAACATATTGATGATTTGTACCATATCATAAGTCTGATGCCTTGTTAGTCTGTGTATACATCAACATTTTCTATAGACTTGCCAAACTTCATCAGATTCCACTCTGTATCAGTCATTATTAAAGGGTATTTGAAGTTACAATCATATCTATGTCATTATTTATAAATTTATTGATTATACGCAATAGTCCCCAACAGATGTGGGTAGTGGATTAGCCTCAGTCCCGGTTGGACGGGACTACGTTAGGAATGAATGACATAGGCACTTCAGGGTGGTCGTCCAAGCACTGAACAACTGCGGCAAGTGATTAAAAGGAGCGAAAGCAACGGTGTTGCTTGCAAAAACCATTCCATAACATTGGTGATGGGCGCTTTACCGCTCTCAAAGAAAAATAAAACATCCGTGAAGATAACCAATATAATTTTGGGAAAATAACGGATAATCATTTAAATTTATCTCCGTTACATAAAGTTAAATATTTTCTCATTTATCAACACCTAGAATTTGCATCGTCGCTTTTCTTCTATTTAATACATAAATTATTTATACAAAGCTATTTATGAATAATATGATATAAAATAGTTTGGCAGACAAAGAAGTTGTTCCAGTACCGTTGTTTTGGAACTATATATCCGTCTTCATATTATGATGCCAACTACATGACACTGTGGTCCCAGTATGCGAATGCACCTATGGCAACGGAAATACAAAACGAATTGTATCCTGTTTTAAGAAAAGAGTTGGCAGGTTTGTCAGAGTATGAATGTGTTAGTAGGATTCTAAACTGGGTTCAGACGGGGTTTGCTTATGAGTATGATGAAAAAGTATGGGGGCACGACAGAACTTTCTTTGCAGAAGAAACCTTGTTCTATCCTTATTGTGACTGTGAGGACAGAAGTGTTCTTTTCACAAGATTAGTACGAGATCTTACAAAATTAGATTGTATCTTGATTTATTATCCTGGTCATCTTGCTGCTGCAGTAAACTTTAACTTAAACGTAAATGGTGATTATATTCTATTGAATAAGAAAAAATTCGTTGTATGTGATCCAACTTATATAGGCGCTCCTGTAGGTGTAACAATGCCCGACATGAACAATTCATCTGCTGGAATTGTTCTGTTAAGCAGATAAATACTACGTTTATAAGTACTTTTTGAGGTTTCTTTTATGGATTTTTCCGTATGGAAATAAAAAATATAGGAAAAACACTTTAATTTCATTTATTATATGTAACTTTGCAAGATGATAGTATAATAATATTGGCTTTAGCTAACCTATACAATAATGGATTTAAAGTCTTTGATAGCAGAATGTACTGAATACGACTTCAAGGTGATGCTTGAAGAGAAGAAACCTAAGAGTTGGCTGAAAAGTGTAAGTGCTTTTGCCAACGGTTTGGGTGGCTCGCTTTTCTTTGGCATTGATAATGATGGCATAGTCAAAGGACTTGATGATGTGCAGCATGTTTGCGAGACCATAAGTAGTAGGATTCGTGACTATATGGATCCTCTGCCAGAGGTGGAGATGATTCCGCATGATGTAGATGGTTTACATATCTTGCAACTCAAGGTTAATGCAGGGCATTACACCCCGTATTACTACGTTGGAGATGGTCAGCGTGTTGCCTTTGTTCGTGTTGGTGATGAAAGTATGCCAGCCACGGCAGAACAGATGGTTAGACTTGTGCTCAAAGGCTCAAACAAGACTTTTGATTCACTTGTCACAGACTATAAGGCAGAGGACAATACTTTTGTCATATTGGCAAATACGTTCAAGAAACGTACAACACAGGAATGGAATAAGAAGTTCCTTGTATCTTTTGGACTTGTTACTAACAGCGGAGTTCTTACTAATGCGGGAGCTTTGTTTGCTGATGATTGTCCATTATGGCAATCTCGATTATATTGCACCCGTTGGGACGGAAAAGATAAAAGCGATGCCATCAATGATGCAGAGTTTACAGGCAATATCCTTCTGTTGCTTCGAGAAGCCATGAACTTCGTAAAGTCAAATACTCGCAGAGGTTGGGAGAAGTTACCTAACGGACGTAAGAACAAGCCTGATTATGCTGAGCGTGCCGTTCTTGAAGCTATGGTAAACCATTTCATTCATCGTGACTATACCGTAATGGGCAGTGAGGTTCATCTTGATATCTATGATGACCGTCTTACTATCACCTCACCAGGCGGAATGTATAATGGTATGCTGATACAGGACTTAGACATCGCAGATGTTTCTTCTGAAAGACGCAATCCCATTCTAGCAAACGTAATGGCTCAACTTGACTACATGGAGAAACGAGGTAGCGGACTCACACGCATATGCAATGAGACCAAAGCCCTGGAAGGGTATAAAGACGAACTGAAGCCTATGTTCAAATCAACTCCAACCCAATTCCAAACCATCATCTTTGCCTCTTCCGACACCCCGAATGTCGGAGACCATGACGGAGACATGTCGGAGACGAAACTCACTGAGCGTCAGCAGAAAATACTAGATCTCATCAAAGAGTCTCCGTCAATCACCGGCAAACAAATGTCGGAGACTTTGTCGGTGAGTCAACGCACCATCGAACGTGACCTTTCCGCTTTACAGAAGAAAGGTGTTTTGAAACGTGAAGGCAAGGATAATGATGGAGTGTGGATTGTGGTTGATATTAACTCTTAAAATGAATTAATATGGAATTTTACAATAATGAAATAAAAGCATACTCAGTTAAATCTAGTTCTCATATAATAACACTTTTGGATGACGAACTTATCGGCAGTAATAGTCTTGCATTATTTGAATTGGTGGAGAATTCTTACAATTTTGAGTCTTGAAATAATAGAAGCATTTATCACAAAATAGTACATATTATAACAGGAATTCTTCGTAAACGTTAGGCGACTTTAACAGAGAGCCTTTTGCATATCTTCGTATTTTTTCAAATATTTATGGGGTTGATTATAGGTTTTAAGAGAAAAAGAATCATATCGTAACTTATCGATAATCAACCTGTTGCGATATTGTTATAGCGGAGGGAGTAACATTCGTACCAAAGAAACATAATAATTTGATGCCTTTGCATTTATTATATATATTTGTACAAAAATAAAAACATTACGATTTGAAAGAAATGAAGGCTCTAGCCTCTAAACTCTCCTTAAAAGTGAAATTAGATGTCGAGCAGCATGAAGATGCTTGTAGCAGTATGAGTTGAATTACCGAGGCGTTCTGGAATATGGTAAAATCCATGACGAAGATAAATGCCTTTAGCAGCTGAGAATTCAGGGAATGTCTCTATGTAGAGTTTCTTATATCCTGTTTCCTGTGCTTCCTCAATAACCTGTCGGAGTATCTTGCCGCCAAAGCCGAGTCCACGTATCTTTGGCGATAAATAGAATTTGACGAGTTCTGCATAGCCATCTGGCAAGCCCTCGGTAGGATAAAATCCACAGCCACCAACAATCTCACCATCAATGTCGATAACCCAATACTGGGCATTGACTCCTTGAAGCGAATCATATATGTGCCATGTATTCAAATCGTCATATACGGTGTTTTCGAGAGGTGCTCTGTATTCCTTGAACACAGAGCGTATCAACTGTGCCAGTTTCCGCTGGTCGCGTTGGGTAATTGGACGGATTGTAATTGACATAATAGTATAAATTTGGGGTGACAATCCCCCTATATAACTCCGTTTCCGATAAATCCCAATATGAGCATAAGCAATGCTCCTATTGTCTGTATGAGAGCGCTACGCCAATTCTGTTCTCCCTCATGTGTAGAGGTGTAGTTAAAAGGATCTTCGTATTTCATTGTTTTGTTAATTTCTTTTCCGTTTGGTGTTCTATAGCCACCATGTTAGCTAATACCACCACTTAGATAATTTCTGGTCAGTTCGTGCTTAGGATTGTTGAAAACCTCCTTTGCATTCCCTTGTTCGATAACCTCACCGAGATACATGAAGATGACATGATCGGCAATGCGCTGAGCCTGACGCAGGGTGTGGGTGACCATCACGATTGAATAGTCACGTTTTAGCTTGACAAAGAGATCCTCTACAGTCTTGCTTGAAATCGGGTCGAGAGCACTTGTTGACTCATCAGCAAGCAGATAACTTGGCTCTACTGCCAGACTGCGAGCCAGACAGAGACGCTGCTGCTGTCCGCCAGAAAGCTTGTTGGCAGGAGAATGCAGACGGTCTTTCACTTCATCCCATAGTCCTACAGCCTCCAGATAATGTTGCACTACGAGGTCGAGCTTACGCTTGCCACGAACACCATGTATGCGGCATCCATAGGCAATGTTATCATAGATGCTCATTGGCAGAGGGCAAGGGCGCTGAGGCACGAGACCGATGTTGCGACGCAACTCTGTCATCTGACTTGGACCTGCAGCAATGATATCCTGTTTGCCGAGGTTCACCTCACCGTCAATCTTTACGCCTTCTATGGAATCAACAAGACGGTTGAACGTGCGCAGCAACGTTGTCTTGCCACAGCCAGACGGTCCGATGATACACGTAATCTTGTGTTTAGGAATCTCCACGTTGACATTCTTCAGAATATGAGACTTGCCAATATGGATGTTAAGATTGCGTGTAGCCAGATGAGTGTCCTTCAGACGAGGAAACTTATGGTCAACAACGAACGGCACATGTACCGACCATGGGATGCGGTGACTGATACTTGCACCAAATACTTGTGGAAGGGCGATGGAAAAACTCATATTTATAATTAACAAATTAAAAAAAATAACAATTAGAAGGTGTCGGGTGTTAGGTGTTTGCGGTTAGACCTTAATCCTTATACCTTGCTAAGATTAGTGGCTACAAAGATACGATTATCACGTCATGTTCGCAATACCGACTGGATGGTATATTACATACCAAACGTTTGGTATGCCACGATCAGACCTTATTCCGCGAGAAATGATTCATTATGAATCTGCCGCTCAGACTGAGGGCAAGTACTATAGCGGTAAGCACTACGGCAGCAGCATAGGCACGATCCTGCACCTCTATCTGTGGTGCGCTGAGCTGGAAGAACACGCTCAGAGGCAATGAGGCAGTCTGCTGCGTGAGGCTCGTTGGAATTGAGTCGCTGAAGCCTGCGGTGAACATCACGCCTGCTGCATCGCCAATGGCACGCCCAATGCTGAGCAACGTGGCGGTAGCGATGGCAGGAGCAATCTGACGAACCACTATGCTGATTGACTCCAGTCGTGTAGAGCCGAGGCTATAGCCAGCCTCCAGCAAGTCCTGCGGAATAGTCTTTGCCACCTCATCCATAGAACGCACGAAGATAGGGATGATAAGCAGGGTGACAACGATGATACCGCCAAGCAGCGACGTACGCAGGCCGAAGAAAATCATGATAGTAAAACCGAAAGCTCCATATACAATGCTCGGAATTCCGAACAGGACATCGTAAGCCAGACGTACAATGCTGCCAAACCTTGAATGAGGCTTTAGATACACATTGAGATAGAACACCACAGGGATAGAGACGAGTAACCCCAAAACGGTGGCACCACCCACAATGTAGAGCGAACCCACGATAGCATTGAGGAAACCGCCCTCCTTGCCTATATAGAAACCGCCACCAGGCAGCGACGACACCATTTCCCATGACAACACGGGCAGTCCACGCTTGAAGACCGACCAAATGACGCTGACCACGAAGAACAGCACCAATGCTATGGAGGCAAACATCAGAACCTTCCATATCTTCTCTATGACAATAGCTTTTTTCATCAGTTTTGCATTTTACGTAGGATAAGCCGTGAGAACAGATTGAACACCAGAACCACGAAGAACAGTATGAATGCTGCAAACATCAGCGCACTCTCGTATAGCGGAAGCGATAACATCTCACCATAGTTGTTGGCAATCAAGGCAGGAATAGGATAGCAAGCATCGAGAAGCGAGCCAGGCACTATGGCAAGGTTGCCACAAACCATGATCACGGCAATAGTCTCGCCAAGCGTACGACTGGCAGCCAGAACGATGGCAGCAATAACACCAGGTGCCGTTTTGCTCAGTATGACATCCTTGGTGGTCTGCCAACGTGTAGCGCCCAGTGACCATGCAGCCTCACGGTATTCGCGACTCACGTTGCTGAATATCTCGATAAACAGACTGACCAGCAACGGAATGACCGTAACGCCAAGCACGATGCCTGTGGCAAGCATCGTATATCCGCTACTGTCGCGATGCAATGACGGAGCCACCACATCAGACATCCACGGCACTATGACCAGCATACCCCACACGCCATATATCACCGATGGCAGTCCTGCCAGAATATCCAATAACGGGAAGACATAGCGTTTCACCATCGTATGGGCATATTCCGTCAGGTATATAGCCATGAGCAAGGAGATAGGGATGGATATGCCCAGCGCAAGCAGCGACACGTATAGAGTACCTATAAGGAATGGGAAAAAGCCAAACCTATTGCTCATAGGTCGCCATTCGCCCTCGGTCAGCAAGTCCCACAGAGAGTGCTCCTGCAAGATAGGTACCGATTTCAGGTACAAGCCTACTGCCATTGCCACTACTAATAGCAGGCTGCTGATGGTCAGTGTGGCCATCAACTGCTCTGCCATGCGGTCTTTCAGCAATCTTTTATCTTTTATCATTTTATCTATGTATAAGGCTATTAAGTAAATGTACAGAATTTTTTTATAATCAAGAAGAATTATAGATTTAGAGAGATTTGTCGAAGCCCCACTGACCAATGGGAAGTAATTTTGAATTAATGAGAAAAAGAGAAGAATTGCTACTTGCGTAGCATTGGGAATAGTCGTGATTGGCAAGGAGCGTAAGCGACACTTCTCAAATTCTTATAAATTCAAAAGGAAAAATCTCAAATTATTCGCAGAAGCTCATCAAGCTAAAACAAGTCTCTAATTGATAATAAATTAAATTTGACCACTTACTTAACAATTAACATGCCTTTCGCTAATATTCTAAAGTCAAAGGTATAGTCTCTAAACTCTAAAACCTAAAGTCATATCACTTAACACCTAACTTCTTCAACCCGACATCGAGCTTTTCCTGTGGAATTTCAATGTATCCCTGTGGACCATTCTCTTTCTGTCCTTCTGTAAGGATATACTCAAGGAAAGCCACCACAACAGGATTTGTAGGCACACCGTTTGAAACGAGATACAGGTCGCGTGCAGGAGGTGAAGGATAGCGTCCGTCGGCAATCGCCTTCACGATATCAGCCTTAGTGTCATAGAAATATTCCTCATCGTCAATCTTACCGTTGTTGTTTATGTCTATAGGCACAACGGCAATGCCAGGATTAGGCTTGCCCGACTTGGTATCGTAGGCATAGCCGATATTGTTAAGTCCAAGACCATTAACATCTTTCTGAATAGCGGCCGCCAAACCTGGGTCTCCGAATACGGCAGTACCGTTTAGGTCTTCCTGTTTTCCTCCGAGATATTGTGCCCAAGTCTCCGCCGCACCGCAGGCGTCGCTGCGGGTATATACTACGATAGGAGTTGCGTTGCTTGTGCCGGCAACCTGTCCCCATGTCTTCTTTGCCCCCTTGATCCAAAGTGCCACAAAGTTGTCACGGGTAATACCATGCTTCTTCAGGTCATTGATGGTAGGGTTATTGGCATTGATGGTCGGTACCACGGCATCCTTTGCCACGGCAAAGCCCACGGCACCACGCTGTATCTCAGCCTCGCTTAGCTCGCGGCTAACCATGCCAAAGTCCACTACGCCAGCGATAGCATCTGTAACACCCTTGCCAGCACCACCTGCTGAAACATCAATCTTTACGCCAGGATGGAGTTTCTGGAATTCACTAGCCCACTGAACAGCTAAAGGATATAGGGCAAATGCGCCAGAAAGCGAAATTTCACCACTTAGTTCGCCTTCAGGGCCAACCTTAGATTCATTCTTTCCGCCGCAGGCGGTAAGCGACAAGGCCAGTACAACAGCACCTAATGTCGCAAGTGACAAAAACTTCTTTTTCATACTCGTGTATTTTTTAGAATTGTAAAATAAATTGTGTTTCAAATTGGTTGACATCATTTGCAACCTTCTTGTCAGTGTATGTATATGCAGCCTGAATACGCAGTTTCTTGATAGGCGTAATGTTTACGCCCACCTGATAGTTCCACAGACTCTCATCATAATCCCTGTCAGCCTTGAAGTAGTCGATACTCAACAGAGGTTGCACGAAATCAGAAATCCAGTAGCCGGCAGTAACGTATGCACCGTCACTCTTTTGTCCAGCGGTATTGCCGTAAAGGTATTCTCCTCTAACGGTCAGTTTATCGTTCTTGTACTCTACCCCCGCAGATGTGCGATTGCGAACGTGCTCATCGCCCTTTGCTCCGTAAGCTCCTTGATAGTGTCCTATGCTAAATGCCAGTTGTTCAATAGGTCTCAGCCAAAGCAATCCTGCAAAGTCCTTCTTGTTGTTGTTATCCTTGGCGTTGATTCCATTACCATTGAAAACACCGACACGATAGCCTATAACCTTATCGAACAGGTCACCATAGAGCGTAACGCCAACATCGCGCCCATTGGCTTTCAAACCGCTCAAGTCATTGTAGCCATTCAGTTGAGCCACCGCAGTTGGATTTTCTATAGTCAGCCATGAGGCAGGACCAGAGAGAGTCTCCTGCGAATACTGCACTTTATATTCACCAATCTGCACATTTACTTCTGGAGCAATCTTCCATCGCAGATATGCATCAATAACTTTGACACTTGTTTCATATTCTGCCTGAAACTTGTAGTCAATATTATAACTTAGCACGCCATCTGCAGCCAGACGGACACGACGGATGTCAAAACCATGGGTTGCGCCTTCCTTGTCGCTCCACGAATAACGTGCGTTCACCAATCCTGAAATTTTGGGTAACTTCAGTTCCTGAGCTGTTGTTGATAATATTGGTGCTATTATCAGCATACCCATGAGTGTAATCCTGATTTCTTTCAATCTTTTCATACCTTTTAATCACTTTATTATTATAATATTATTTTAGTGCAAAGGTACAATGAAAAAACCGCTCAGGCAATACCTTGAGCGGGGTAAATTGTTTCACAATAATATGTGATATGTTGGCAAATGTTTGGTATTTTTAATGTATTAGTGTTTCTGATGCAATCCACATTCACGATGATCGGGTGACTCCCACCACCAACGACCGGCACGGACATCCTCACCTGGCTCTATGGCACGGGTACAAGGCTCGCAACCTATGCTGGGGTAATCTTGATTATGCAGTTTGTTGTATGGTACATGATGCTGGCGTATGTAGTCCCATACCTGTTGCTCGGTCCATGAGATAAGAGGATTGACCTTGATAAGCTGATGTATTTCGTCCCACTCCACCACTTGCATGTCATGACGTGTGATGCTCTGTTCGCGACGGAGACCGCATATCCAGACGTCGAGTCCCTGAAAGGCACGGGCAAGAGGTTCGAGCTTTCGGATCTTGCAACAGCGATGGCGGCTCTCTATTGAGTTGTAGAATAGGTTGATGCCTTCTTCACGCACCATGCGCTGCACCTCGTGATAGTCGGGGAAGAACACCTCAATCTGAATGCCGTATGACAGGTTAGTCCTGTCAATAAGCTGGTAGGTTTCAGGGAAGAGGCGACCTGTATCGAGGGTGAAGATGCGTGCATTCTTATCTTTGCTCGCAATGATGTCGGTCAGAGTCTGGTCTTCAATAGAGAGAGAAGAAGAAAGGGCTATGCGCCCTTTGTATGCCTCGAGGAAATAGCCGACGACCTCTTCGGCAGACGCATCGCGAAAACGCTCGTTTAAATCACGTATGAGTTGTTTCCTTTCCATATTGTATCGGTTTTTATCATACCGGCTCCAACAGTCTCGTTGGTGTCAGGATCAATGAATATGACACTACCCGTGATGCGGTTCAGACGATAGTCGTCGAATACGAGGGGTTGTGCTGTATGGATAGTGATTTCTGCAATATCGTTCATCTTTACTTGTGCCACGCCTGGTTCTTTCTCCAAGGTATTGATGTTGCGACGATAGTTAATGGTTCGTACTATGCCGAGTGTCTCGAAGGTTGTCTGGCGCACGATGTACTTGGTACGTGGCAGTAGCGGTTGCTCGTTGAACCAGCAGACATCGAGACGCAGGTCTTGCTCCTGATGAGGCTGCGGCTCGTCGGCCTTCACTAGAATATCACCGCGCGAGATGTCAATATCGTCAGCAAGTTGCAGGGTGACGCTCTGTGGTGGGGTGGCCTCTGATAGTTCCTCGGTAGCCTGCGAGATATGTGACACGACAGACTCCAGACCGCTTGGAAGGACTTTTACATGATCACCTACATGGATAGCGCCACTTGCAACACGTCCGGCATAGCCTCGGAAATCAGGGAAACGGCTGCTTATAGGACGGATGACATACTGAACAGGGAAACGAAAAGCGCGTTGTATGTCAGTCTCAACATTAGAGGCAGACTTGTTTACAGGCATCCTTTCAAGGTATTCCAACAGAGGGGTTCCTGTGTACCATGGGGTATGCTCAGAACGGTTCACCACGTTGTCACCATCTTTTGCCGATATAGGGATGAAGGTTACGTTCTGGATATGGAGAGTCTTTGCCATCTGCTTATAGTCAGATACGATACGATCGAACACCTCCTCGGAGAAATCTACGAGGTCCATCTTGTTGATAGCTACGACAATATGTGGGATGCCAAGCAAACTTGAGATGTAGGAGTGGCGCACGGTTTGCTCAAGTACGCCATGACGAGCATCCACCAGAATGATGCTCATGTCGGCAGTTGAAGCGCCAGTCACCATGTTACGTGTGTACTGAATATGTCCTGGTGTGTCGGCAATGATGAACTTGCGTTTTGGAGTAGCGAAGTAGCGATAAGCCACATCGATGGTGATGCCTTGTTCACGCTCGGCTCTCAGACCGTCGGTAAGTAAGGCAAGGTTCACCTCCTCGTTGCCACGTGACTTGGAAGCAGTTTCCACCGCTTCCAACTGGTCCTCAAATATAGACTTTGAGTCGTACAGCAGTCGCCCTATGAGTGTTGACTTGCCGTCATCCACACTGCCCGCCGTCGAGAAGCGCAGCAGCTGCATATCTAAATATCCTCTTTCAGAATTCATAGATTACAATTAATAATTTACATGCCTTTTGCTAAGGTCAAAGGTTTAGTGGTTAGAAATATCCAGCTTTCTTGCGGTCTTCCATTGCTGTTTCACTACGTTTGTCATCAGCACGTCCACCGCGCTCTGTCACACGTGTAGCTGCAATCTCTTCGATGATGTCTTCAAGTGAGTGTGCGGTAGATAGGGTAAGACCTGTACACGTGATATCGCCGATGGTGCGACAGCGAACCTGCTTTGTCACTACCTGCTCCGTGGGCTTCAGTTTGATGCATGGCTCGGCGGCTAACCATTGACCGTCGCGCTCGAATACTTTGCGCTCGTGGGTGAAGTATAGGCTCGGCATCTCTATCTTCTCTTGTAGGATATACTGCCATACGTCCATCTCTGTCCAGTTAGAGATAGGGAATATGCGGAAGTGCTCGCCCATCGCCTTGCGTCCATTGAATATGTTCCATAGCTCTGGGCGCTGGTTCTTGGGGTTCCATTGTCCGAACTCATCGCGATGACTAAAGAATCGCTCCTTGGCGCGTGCCTTCTCTTCGTCACGACGTGCGCCACCGATGGCTGCATCGAAATGGTACTTCTCCAACGTGTCAAGCAGCGTGGTGGTCTGAAGCTTGTTGCGTGAGGCGTAATAGCCTGTCTCTTCTTTCACTCGTCCTGTGTCTATACTCTCCTGCACCGAACCGACGATGAGTTCGGTGCCAAGACGAGTAACAAGCGCGTCACGATAGTCTATCGTCTCCTTGAAGTTATGCCCTGTATCTATGTGCAACAGGGGGAACGGTATCTTGGCAGGATAGAACGCTTTGTAGGCAAGGTGCACGATTACGATGGAGTCTTTGCCTCCAGAAAAGAGGATGACGGGACGCTCAAACTGCGCTGCAACCTCACGGAGTATGTATATGCTCTCCGCTTCTAATTCTTTCAGATGGGTGATGTAGCTCATTCTTTGCTTTCTTATATTTATTTCAATACGTAGGCCTAATACTTCGTCGGTGTGACATTCAGAGATGAAGTTGCTCGCACGAAGAAAATAGTGCGTGTCAGCCCATCAAAGGGCAGGCGCACGTCTCTGATTTTCGAGTGCAAAGTTATGAACTTTTCCTAACGCCTACAATCCCATACAAAAAGTATTTGGATACCATAACGATGTGATGTCCAATACCATAACTATATTAAAAACATTACAGAAGAATTGTGTCATTCATGATGTAAATATGCCACAGGCAGTACGCTGATTATGACAAAAAAGACAGCACTTAGGCAGTCTTAGTGATAGGTTGTGGAACTGCGCTAATTATACCAAATCTCTCCATCGAGTATCTGAGCTTTTTCCACTTTTCTGCTTGAGACCTCAGAAGTATATATTTTATATCTGCTCCAAATCTTTTGCTTCCATGGATTCTTATATTTAACAATAGCAAATTATATTGAAATCTCAAGTGCAACGTGCAATTTCACATACTCCGATGTTATTAACATAGGACTTCTTCGCACGAAGAAAATAGTGCGTGTCTGCCCTTCAAAAGGGCTGGCACACGTTTATATTTTTCAAGTGCAAATATACTACTATTTCCTTTATTGTGAAATACCATCCACATGGCATTTGAAATCACGTAAGTAGGGCTTTTGTCCTTATATAATCTTTGGGATGATGATTTTACCCTTTCCGCCGCTATATTTTGTGGTAAGGTCGATTATTTGTTGTGCTGTCTGGAGCAGTAGTTCGTCAGAAGTTGCTTCGTTGCCCTGAACAATGTAGAACACGTTGCGAGCAGTCTCGTCAACAAGTGTCTTCTGCACTTGTCGTATTTCCAGGCGACATAGCACCTCGTTAGAATCATCTATATATGAATACTCATGTGGGTTGATCGGTATAGGCTCTGTCTGTCCGAGTGGGACGAAGCGCTCTGTTCCATTGCTGAAGCGTAGTGTTACGTTTCCACTTACATAATCGATGTTGTGTGCGCCAAGAGCCAGTTTGCTGTCGAGTGATATGATGTTGTAGATATCCACCACCTTATTGATATACGCAAGTGAACCATGCTTTAGCAGTAGTTTGACAAGGTTCTCGTTAGCAGGAATATTCTTGCGCCTCTTCACGCCAGTATGCTCGTGGAGAATATTGAACCCCTCCAATATAGCATCCTGATGAACATCAATGCCCTTGTATCGTTCCAACAGTTCTTCCAACCAAACCTCACGACGCATCAGCCACTCTTCGTTGGCAGTCGTATTGTCGAGTCCGCGAATTACCGCAAACACAATTTTCACACCTGCATCAAGCACAGCTTTTTCCACTCTAAATTCCATATCGTACTATTATTTATTTTAATTTATTCTTCGCATGTCTCAGATTTCCAGATTGCAAAGGTATGAACTTTTTCTAACGCCTACAATCCCATACAAAAAGTATTTGGCATACCATAGTGATGTGGTGTCTGATACCATGAACTATCTTAACACATTGTATAGGAACAATGTTTTTCGTGATGCAGAATATGCCACAGACAGTACGATGACTATGATAAAAAAAATAGGCAGCTCTTTAACTGCCTTAGTGAAAGGTTGTGGAACTGCGCTAATTATACCAGACCTCTCCACCGAGTATCTGTGCGCTTTTTTCAACTTTACAATCTGAAGCCTCAGAAGTATAGATCTTATACTGTCGGCTCTGCTCAAAATCTTTTGTTTCCATGGATTCTTATATTAACAATGACAAATTGTATTGAGTTCTCTGGTGCAAAGGTACGACTATTTCATTAATTGTGAAATACCATTCGCGTGGCATTAAAATCACGTAAGTTTGGTATTTTACCCTTAAACGATCTTTGGGATGATGATTTAACCTTCTCCACCGCTATATTTTGTGATAAGGTTGATGATTTGTTGTGTTGTCTGGAGCAGTAGCTCGTTAGAAGTTGCTTCGTTGACCAGACCGATGCAGAATGTGATTTTTATATTTGCAAATTTCTGGAAGTGTTTGATAATGCGCCAGTTATTAATTTTATCTCACACAAATATATAGATAGATTCAAAATGAATGAACTACAAAGAGTATTTTCAGAAACTTCTTTTGGCATTTTATAATGCTTAAATCAGCGAAGGTTTACAGAAGTTAAATACGTTAATTTTTCATCTTTTATAATTTCAATAGAATCTACGTCATCACTTTTCTACCATTTAAAACAAAATCTATTGAAATACAATGAGTTGTAAATGCTCTGGTTTGCTTCTTTCTTGATAAAGTAACTTCAAAGATATCAAAGCCATTTGCTATAAATGACAATACTTTTCAGAATTACGATGCTACGCTATATGTGCCCAAGGGAACAGTTGACAAATATAAGGCGACAGATGGCTGGAAGAAGTTCTTCAAGAATATCGTGGAAGAAGGCACTACGACTGCCATCGACGATGTAGAGGCAGACAATACCCTCAACACCTCAAACGCTATCTTCGACATCAACGGTAAGCGTTTGCCTGCCACCTCTCTCGACGAACTCCCTTCAGGCTTGTATATCATCAATGGCAAGAAGGTGGTGAAGCAATGGCCCCTTCCCCCGCCCTCCCGAGGGAGCCGGAAGGTGATGGGGAAAAGAAATAAACGCTAAGACGCAAAGTCGCGAAGTTTTTATAAAGCTCTGCGTCTTTGCGTCTCTGCGTTTAATAAATTAGTCTCTTAATACCCCATACAGGAGGTTACTCCGAGAGTGGTTGCTATCGCAGTCAGAATACTTGCAATAGTCTGAAGAATGAATTGCCAAGTTTCTTTTTTTCGTCAAACCCACGTTAAATATGATTCCAATGCAGCTCCTCCCTTCTTCCTCCCATGCTAGTCCTATGTAAGTCCCATTTTTCGCCTATTCTAAGGAACGGATTTGGAACGGTTCTGTAACGGAGGTATAGCGGACCTGAAACGAAGGCATAAAAGAGCCATATATTTAATACCTTGATTTGTAATGTCGAGATTACAGGTGTGATTTTTTTTTAGAATTAAACGTCAAACATATACACAGAGCGAAAAATTCTTGATAATGTATTGTGAGTCATGTTGTTAGGTGCGTGTATATGTTTGGCGCTTAATTCTAAAAAAAATTGTTGTTTGCTTTAAAAGCAATTCATCGAACTCACATTGTTTAACTCTCATATTCAGCAAAGTTGACATATCAAATATGGTTTTTTGTGTCATTTTTGCCATTTTGACGAAATAATACAGAAATTTGACGAAAAATTACATATAAATGTGGGGAGAATGCAGTAACTTTGCACCCAGAAAATCGGAGACGGGCATTGCTCTTCAAGCGACAAGCCTTATTTATTCGTGTTGCTCATCAAGCTACGCAAGTTCTGAGTGCGAGGATGCTACGCACGTTGTCACTTGAAAATTGGGTGATGGGTGTTGGGGGTTAGACTTTTGACCTTTGACCTTAGACTTTTGACTTTAGACCTTAGTCTTTTGACATTATCTTAACTTAATAAAAACTGATTTATGAAGAAAAATGCATTAATCGTATGCGCTTTCATGGTTGGATTATTCGCTTCTTGTTCAAGTGAGGATATCCAACAGGAGTCTGTTGCTACAACTCAGCAGACAGTTGTTTCACGCGAGTTCTCTGTAATTGATGAGAATGAGGTTTCAGAAGAGCAGTTCTTCAGCAACGCCGTAGTGGGCATTGCTGACAAGGCTGACGCTTCTCAGCTCTCAGCACTCAACGCCTCTTTCAAGGAGTCGTTTGCTAAGTTGGAGAACGAGAATACGACACGTGGTTTTGTGCCAGCTATCTACAAGACTGTTCATGTGACCTACCAGACTCTCGACGAGGCTAACAAGCCTGTTACGGCTTCTGCGCTTATCGTCTATCCTCTGTTCAAGAAAATCAAGAACGTGATGCTTATCAATCATGGTACTCAGATTGGTGCAATGATGATTCCATCCAACTATACATCTGTTGAGTCTGTTATGGCTGCAACTGGTTCTCTGTGTATTCTTCCTGATTACATCGGACTTGGTTCTACTTCTAATCATCCTGACCTCTACCTTAATTCTGAGGTTCACGGCCGTACAAGTGTGGATGCCCTTCTCACTCTTCTCGACTATGCTAAGCAGAAGAATATCTCACTTGACAGCAACTATAAGACATATATCCTCGGTTATTCACAGGGTGGTGCCGTTTCATTGGCTTCTTTGAGAAGAGTTCAGCAGTTGGATGCCTATACCCAGAGTCGTCTGCACTTGCAGAAGGTATATTGCGGTGATGGTCCTTACGACCTCCGTCTTACCTTCGAGACATATCTTGAGGATCTTGAGAATGGCAAAGACATGGCTCTTGGTTCAGTTATCCCTACTGTTATCAACTCTATGTTCAACAGCTATCCAGCAGAGATGGCAGGTATCAACTATGAGGATTTCTTCACAGCATGGGCTTTGAAGACTGGCGTGCCACAGGCTATCCGTCAGAACAAGGAGAACGTAGCTGATATGATTATCAAGTGGAATGGTGCTCCTCTCAACAAGATTCTCAACTTCGACTATCTCAACGCTCATCCAGAGCATCTTGACCGTCTGCTCACTATGATGGACCGTCAGAATCTCTGCAAGGGTTGGATGCCTAAATATCGTCTGAAGCTCATCCACTCAAATCCTGACGGTGTAGTTCCATTCGCTAACTTCCAGGAGGCTTACGCAAACCTCAAGAACAATTATGTGGAAGAGCCTACAATCATCACTCCTAAGACAAATAACGCTCTCCTCCAGCATATCAATGGTATGCTCGTGATGATTGAGGAGGTGTTTAAGGAGATATAAGAAGCCCCCCTACAGCCTAACCCGTCCTTCCCCAAGGGTAGTCCGATGTTGATAACATCGGAGTATGTGACAAGCTCCACCCCCCTCACCCCCTCCAGGGGGAGTAGTTACACTTTTCTGCGAAAGGCGTTTTCGTTTGAAACAATATAGCGAACAATAAAAATAAACTCCCTTCCCCCGAGCGGGAGGGGAGTTTATATATCAAAGCTATCCTTTGAGGCTTAGTACTATCTAAGAACTCTCCCCCTCGGGGGAAGTCCGATGTTGATAATATCGGAGTATGTGTCAGTTGGAGGGGGGCCGTAGGTTATGGTTCAAAGTCTATATACGGCTTTACCCTCTCAACCTCTTTATCGGTAAATGAAGGCAGGCGGCGAAGGTCGTCTGCTTTTTTTATTGGACCGCGAAGACGGCGATGATTCATGATCTCTTTCGCCTGTATGTATCTGATATAAGGGTGGCGGGAGAGGGCATTTACATCCAGATGGTTGATTCTGATTCGGGTGATGGGTGGTAGGTTTCGGTTATTGGCGGATTCACCTATGCTCATATATTTCAGCGATGATTCCGGGAAGCCCTGTATCTCCAACAGTTGGTGTACGTTGGCTATTCCGCCTAATCGCTGTCGGAATGAAACGATTCGCCTTGCATAGTATGAGCCTATGCCGGGTATTTGCTTTAGTTCGTTAGTATCAGCGGTGTTTATATTGATATGCTCTCCTTCACTTATCTTGACAGGATAGGCAATAAGGGCAGTATCTTTCTTTATCGGCTTTTCATCGTCTGTTTTTTTATACACATCAGCTGCCATTACCTCCTTCTCTATCTTGATATAAGGCTCTAAGCGCTTGTATTGCTTGAGAGTGAGTCCATATAGTCGGGCGAGGTCAGTAGGCTTATTATATCGTCCACCTGCTGCTCGGTATTTATAGATATTACGCACCTGCCACGGCTGCAATCCGAGGCGCAGTAGTTGGGTACTGTCTGCGGTATTTGGGTCAAAGTCGAAAAGTTCGTATTGTTTTTCAGGGACTTTATAGTATTGTGGCTGATTTCTCTTTTTAGGATATGCTTTATTCGTAACTTCCATTTTTGAAACATGTGTGTCATCTTTGGGGCTTTTCACCAATGGGAAAAGTACCAAACATACAATGATAACGATAAGCAACAAGATAATTGCGTATTTATCGGATTTATGGAAATGTTTCATAAAAAAAGTATGAAAGGAAAGCGAATTCTTGTATTTGGGGGCGATGAAGCCTCGTAGAGGCGGTATCTAACAGGGCGGTGCGCGAGCGCCGTTAATATAGAGGTTATGATTTAGGGAGCGCTGTAAGTGCGGCACTTAGTATAATAGGTATCGGTCCTACAGACCTCTATAAACTACATATCTGTATAATCACCAGGGCTTGCGCCCTTCGCTATCAGGTGTCGCATCTTCGATGCTTAGGGTTATATTACCCCAAATTGATTCAAGAAAATAATCACTATTCCAACTGGGCAGACTATGCGTATTGTCCAGATGAAGATGGTGAATAGGTTGGTGCAGACTGTTCCGTAATTGGTGAATTCATCGCGGATAACTTTTACTGGTACTATCCATCCAACGATTAAGGCGGTGAGGAATCCACCTATAGGAAGCATTATCTGTCCTGTAAGGAAGTCGAAACAGTCAAAGAGACTCTTTCCTGCCACGGCTAACTCTGGCATTGCACCGAGTGACCATGAGCAGAGAACGCCGAAGATGCTGCATAATATGGTGATTGTTATCGAGCTTTGCTTGCGTGTCATATTCACTTCTTCAGAAAGGAACGCTGTGCCTATCTCGTGCATAGAAATAGTGGATGTGAGCGCGGCAAGGGCAAGGAGTGCATAGAAGAGGATCCCGATGATATAACCCACTATCGGCATACTCCCGAATGCCTGTTGGAATACGTTTGGCAAGGTGATGAAAATGAGAGAAGGACCACTATCAGGATTGACACCTACAGAGAAAGCTGCAGGGAATATCATCAAGCCTGAGAGTACGGCAATGAATATATCAATAAATGCTATTTGTGCAGCAGAGCTTACGAGATTTGTCTGACGTGTGAAATAGCTTGCGTATGTGCAGAGGCAGGCTGTTCCGAGACTCAGGGAGAAGAATGCTTGTCCCATAGCATCGAGCACCACTCTACTTGTCACCTTCGAGAAATCGGGCTTCAGAAGGAACTCAACACCCTTCATTGCTCCTGGTAACGTGCAACTTGCTATAACGAGGATGATAAGCAGTACGAAGAGCATCGGCATGAGTATATTGGCAGCCTTCTCTATTCCGCCTTTCACTCCACGTACCACCACAAGATGCGTGAGAACGATGAATACAACCGACATAATCGCCGGTTTCATCGGGTCGGAGCATAGGTTTGTGAAGAAATCGCTAACATATTGTGCATCGCCAAGCACTTGTCCGGCTATGCTTGCAAAGAGGTAATACACACACCATCCCGCAACGACGGAATAGAAGCCGAGTATCATGGAAGAGCATAATACTCCCATTGCACCTATGAAGCCCCACCACTTCTTGCCTGTGATGTGCGAGTAGGCACGAAGAGCATTAGAAGCACCGTGACGACCAACAATAAACTCAGCTATCATACCCGGAATGCCGAGCATCAGGGTGCATACGAGATAAAGGATTATGAAGGCAGAACCACCGTCCTGTCCCGCCATAGTTGGGAATCGCCAAATATTACCTAATCCCACAGCAGATCCTGCTGTTGCGAGAATGATACCGATTTTACTGCCGAAGCCGACTCTTTGCATCTGTGAATTACGAATTACTAGTTACTTGTTTACTATAACCAATTACGAATTTCCTATTAGCGAATTATGGTAACTAGGTAATTCGTAATTTGTAAATTAGTAAAAAATGCTTTTTGCTTGCAAAGTTAAAAAAAATTGTTTAATTTTGCATCGAATTTTAGGTAAAAGATTATGTTCTTATTAAAAAAAATACGTAATTATCCTCTCTCCTCCCTGTTGATTGTGGTTATTTGGGTGGTATGTCTTATCCCTATTCCGGAGACTCCGCTTAGTGATGTGAATCTTATTGATAAGTGGACACATTTCGTGATGTATGGTTCGCTTACCACTGTGATTTGGTTTGAGTATATTAGGAGGCATAAGCCCCTCACCCGTCACTATGTGACACCCTCTCCCCAGAGGGCGAGGGGGGAAGTTAGTAATGAAACCTCAAAGGAAGGTTATGCGCAAGAAATAATAACTTCTTCCTCGCCCCTTGGGGAGAGGATGCCCGAAGGGCAGGTGAGGGGCCACTTGAAGGGTCATACCTTGCTTATCGGTGGTGTCTTTTGTCCTATCATTATGGGCGGTCTCATCGAGCTTGCACAGGCTAATCTTACTACTTGCCGTTCAGGAGACTTCTTTGATTTTGTATGCAACTCACTCGGTGTTCTCTTAGGCTGTTGTCTCGGATTAATCATAAAGAAATTCACCAAATAACGTAAATTCGCCGAATTACAATAAAAATTTTATCCCGAATGATTCGAATGGTCGAATTACTCGGGATAAATAATTTATGGATATCTTCGCATTACCTTGCGAGCCACACTTCCGGGTTGAGCTTGTCACGCTCCTTACGCAACTGGAATTGAAGGATATTATCACGTCCTACTACTCCGAGAGACTGACGTGTGGAAACCTTCTGTCCCTTTGACACACTCACGCTCTTCAGATTACAATATACTGAGATATATGCACCGTGGCGCACAAGTACGCCCATTGTACCTCCTGCATCGAATACTGCTGAAACCTCACCATCGTAGATAGCACGTGCGGCACAACCCTGTGAGCCGAGAATATTGATACCCTTATTATCGAGTACCACGCCCGGAAGTCCTTCTACGCCGTGCTGTCCGAAGTGGCTCACAATCCTTCCACCTGCAACAGGTGAAGGAAGACGTCCCTTGTTAGCCTCGAAACCGCCACTTACCAATCGGTCGGCACTACTCAGGCGCACAGCCTCCTCAGATTCTTTCTTAGCCCTTGCAACCTCGATGTTGGCACGTTCCTTATCAACAACGGCCTTACGCTCTGCAGCGATACGTGCAGCCTCCGCTTCACGTGCACGCTGTTCTGCCACTTCCCTTGCCCTTGCGTTGCGGGCAGCAATAGCATCAGCTTTCGCTTTCTGTTCGGCTGCCTTTGCCTCTTCGATTCTGCGCTGGTTCTCGCGCTCTGCAGCCTCCGCCTCTGCTTTCTTACGGGCAAGAGCCTCCGCTTTCTTACGTGCAGCCTCTGCTTCCTCAGCCTTCTTCTTAGCTTCTGCAATGGCACGCTGACGCGCACGCTCTACTTCCTCTGCAACCAACTGGTCAATCTTCGCATTAAGGGCGGCATCCTTTTTCTTCTGCTCGTCGATAATGTTCTGTATGGTCTTCTGCTGCTTCTGGAGCGAAGTAACAACCTTTTGCTGTTCTTCCTTCTTACCTTCGAGGGCGGCATGTTCTTTCTTACCCTTCCACAGAAGGTTTGATTTAACGCCACGGGCAGCCTTCAATTGCTCGTTCTTCTCGTTTACACGCTGCTGCTGCTCCTGAACAGCCTTACCCTGAGTGCGCTGATATGCAGCATACTCACGCATGAAACGCATACGACGGTATATCTGGCTAAAGTCATTGCCTGAGAATATGAACATCATCTGGCTCTGTATGCCACGGCGCTTTGCCATATAGCGCATGGATTTAACATACTGTGCCTTACGTGCCTCAAGCTGTGCGTTGAGGGTATTGAGCTGTGCGTTGAGAATGCCGATATCACCATCAAGAAGGTGTATGTCATGATTGATGGAATCTATGCTCTGACGGCGACGGTCCATTTCGCCGTTTATAGCTATAAGGTCCTTGAGTTTCTTCTCTACCTGAGCCTTGTTTGCGCGAAGAGCCTTCTCCTGCTTGGCGATATTTTTCTTGATCTCGTCACGCTGCATCTTCAGACTATTGATGCTATTGCCTTCCGACCCCTTCTTTGTGGAACCTTTCTTTTTTGTTGTCTTGCTGGTTGTTGCCTTCCCTGACGTCTTGGTTGAAGCAGTCTTTCCCGATGTCTTCTTTTTCGTTGTTACCGCTGTCTTCTGTGCAGATTTCTTCTGCTTAGACTGAGGATAAGCAGAAGGGGAGAAGAGAAGGAGAGAGAGGAAAAGGAGAAGAACCCCCCACCCCCCCAAGGGGGAGTTTTTTATATACCTTTTCTCGCTTTTGAGAGAGGTGATGCTATTTGATGAATGTTTGAACATTAATTGTTATTATTTTTTTATAAGCCCCAATCCCACAATGGAGGATATTACTATCAAAAAAGCTCCCCCTTGGGGGGCTGGGGGTCAAAACTGCATTATCTTCTTCAGCGCTTCCTCTGCATTTACCTTGGCATATTTGTCGGATACTGAGGAGCGTGTTTCCCAATTGGAGTCAGTAGTGAGTTTTTTCATCCTGATATTCACGTGAATATTGGAGTTTTTATTTCCTGTCTTGCCAGAGAAAGACACGGAATGGAGTGCAGGAAACATCTTTGAGCCTAAGGCAGAGAAAGTGTCGTATTTCCAAGAGGCATTTGATGCGTTGGCAGAACCTGTGCTGTATGCCACGTTAGCGGCATCTATTCTACCTGTTGCGGCTGTAGTATCCCATTCAAAATTCAGGTTACCCGATTTTACCTTCACCTTTCTTTGTGGACCTGCTGATGACTCAGAATCAAACTTATCCAGCATGTTCACGGTGAGCTGATTATTGCCTGGAAGGAACAGCTCGTTCCAGAAGAGTGCCTGAAGAGAGTAGAAGTTGAGTCCGTTGTTCTTCAGGAAAGCGAGGTCATTATATGTAGCCTTCACATACTGCTTGTGCATACGGTCAACCACGAGTACATATTCAGGAGTGAACTCCACACGTCCCACCTCCATAATGCCGAAAGGCGCGAGAACCACACGGATTACCTCATCCTTACGCATATATATCCTGCCGTCAACGGATATGTTCTTACCGTTGGCATCAATAGAGAAATCAATCTTTGAAACGATGTTCTTGACATTTGTGGCATTACTATATACTTTACGCACATATTCCGTATTTCTTATTGCGGTGTTGTCAATGCTCTTCGTGCCAACTCCAGATGATTCAATGTTCTTCTTCGTTCCGCAGGAAACGAGGAGAATGGAGCATAAAATAAAGGAGAGGAAAGCGGCCTCTCCCCCCGCCCTCCCCCGTAGGGAGGGAGCCGGAGTGCCCAATAAGTTCCCCTTTGATGGGTATTTGAATAGTATTGAATGGGATAATTTGAATATCCCCAAAAGAATATGGAATAGTTTATTCATTATCAGAGTATTTGGTATTCCAGTAATTGATACCTTTTCGCATTCCGGTCCCCTCTCTACGGGAGAGGGCGGGGGGAGAGGCCATCCTTACTTCTTTGTCCTTGCAATCTTCTTTCTTATCTCCGTTGCATTATCTGCTCCTGAATCAATCGCCTTCTGCCAGTAGTTGCTGGCATCCGATTTCAGTCCCAGTCGTATGTAGATATCGCCTGCATGTTCCCAAATCACGCTTGAAGTCTCCGTAGAGTCGTTCTTCAGAGCTTGGTCGATATATATGCGTGCTTCCTCATATCGTTTCTGCATATAGAGAATCCATGCGTAAGTGTCAAGATACGTGGTGTTCTCAGGCTCAGCCTTAATCGTCTTGTAACTCATCTGCTCCGCGCGTTTCAGGTCGCGGTTCTCCTCCGAGAGATAGTATGCATAGTTATTTAGGCATGATATCTCGTTAGGGTTGATGTTCAGACAACTGTCGTAGGCAGCGTAAGCCTCTTCTGACTTGTTCATGGAGTGCAGGATATCACCCGTAATCATGTATATTCTTGAGGAAATCTCCTTAGGAGTCTCTTCCTTGATGGTAGTAGCACCCTTGCGTAAAGCCTTCAAAGCCCCAGCCTCGTCCTTGTTCAGATACTTTGCCAGACCGAGATAGTAGTAAAGTGCTGTTTCCTCCGGAGTATAGTCGATTGCCTTTTCACACTCGGCAATAACATTCTCGTCAATAGTGTCTCTCCACATGATGTCGAGCCTCTGGAGGCGTGCCCCTATATTCTCAGGATTGATAGCAAGCACCCTGTTGAGACCAGACAATATAGAGTCGGTTGGCATGTGCTTGTAATTCATGTATGCAACGTGCATCTCCGCCATGTCACTCGTTTGCTGTGGAAGGGAGAGAATGCGTGAGAATATATTGAGGATGCGGGTTGAATCGCCTCCGCTCTGCTCGTTGTCGGCAACAACCTGACGCATAAGGCTTATGCGTGTCTGTGCCTCTGTCTCCGGATTCTCAAGAATCCTGTAGAGAAGGGTATCGGCTTCCTCAGAATTACCTGTGGTACGATAGTAATCCATCAGCGACATCTGAGCCTGCGGATTCCCTGGCTCTTCCTTCAGTACGGCCTTGTAAGCCTTCAGAGCCTCGTCCTTCCTTGAGTTGGCAAGAAGCCAGTTACCCATCATCACCTTGTAGTTAAGGTCGTTAGGGTGCCTCTTCACCAGTCGTGAGAGCTCCTCGTATGCACCTTTCTCGTCACCCATGCTTGAATACACCTGCATCTTGCTAAGAGTGAGATTCTCGCTCTGTCCCTCTGCTTCCTCAAGGCGGTTGAGAGTCTCAAGCATTTTGGGATAGTCCTTCTTGTACTGGTAGATACGTGTGAGGACATCAAGGAAGTCAGAGCGGTCGTGACACATATCCGCCAGACGCTCGTAAACACGTGTACCCTCCTCAATCATGTTTTGCGAGAGGTAGTATTGTCCGAGGCGTTCAGCAAACTCATCATTCTTCGGGTCAAGGCTATATGCCTTCTTCAGATGATAGAGAGCAAGCGAATCCTTGTTTATTGAAGAATAGAAGCCTGAAATGGCGAAATGCGACTCAGAAGCGAGAGAGTCAATCTCAAGGCAATGACGATAAAGTTCAAAGGCTTCGGGATAGTTTCCTAAGCCTTCCTGTCTTATAGCCTCAAGATAGAAATACTGATATCGACGCAAGTCATTATCATTCAGACGCTGTTCCTGCTTTGGAATCATCGCCTGACGTTTCTTCTCCTTCTTCTTTCCGTAGGTTGGAAGAAGAGCGCAAATTATAAGTGATATTAAGAGTAGTCTTTTCATTTATTAAAGTGCAAAAATAAGAAAAAAAAGCGGAAAAGCCAAGAAAATGCCTCAAAAAGGCAAAAAAAAACTCGGAAAAAACGATTTACCTTGCCAAAGGCAAGAAAAAAAGGGCTTTTCCTTGGGTAAAGTTCTCCCTCTGCTTCTGGTCGTAAAACATAATTTTCTTTCAAACGCAAAGACGCTAAGACGCAAAGTATTTTTCACTTTTCATTTCCCCATTTCCACATTTTTCCTCCCGTTTTTTTGCCAATATCATTTTTTTTGTATATTTTTGCACCCGTGTGGGGATGTGCCACACGTCTTCTGCACAATAATCCCCTAATACTTAACAGAATAACTAAAATATAAATATTTCACAAATAAATAAAAATGAAAAGAACGACTTTATCTTTTCTGACGGAGAGCAAGTCCTCTGCCGTCGGGTTTTCCTCTATGCGACGAGTGGCTATGACTCTGCTCGTTATGTTGCTCTTGACAGCAACAGGAGCATGGGCACAAGATGGTCCAGTTATACCAACCCCCAAAATTACCAAAGAAATAATTCCTATGAATGGAGGCACGGTAACTGCGCCAGAACAAGCGAAAATGGGAACACAAGTACAATTCACCGTCGCTCCCGCTGAAGGCTACAAAATAAAGAGTGTGTCATTGTCTGACCCAGGAATTTACGACTTGTCAGGAAGTTTAGAAACAGGTCATTATTCGTTTACTATACGTTCGTCAGATGTAACTATTACGGTGGTGTTCGAGGAGCTCGAATTTACTCCAAAATACACTATCATTAATGAAAACGAAAAAAAAGCGATGTTGTCAGGGTATAAAGGAAAACAGCCCACAGGAGCCTTGAACATCCCTAACAATGTCACAATAAATGGTATCAGCTATTCTGTAACGAGCATTGGGGTTGATGCATTTAAAGACTGTAGCAGCCTTGCATCTGTCACCATCCCTAACAGCGTGACAAGCATAGGAGCGCAAGCATTCAGAGGCTGTAAAGCCCTTCAATCTGTCACCATCCCTAACAGCGTGACAAACATTGGAGGAAGTGCATTTGAAGGCTGTAAAGCCCTTCAATCTGTCACCATCCCTAACAGAGTGACAAACATTGGAGGTTTTGCATTTTGTGGCTGTAGCAGCCTTGAATCTGTCACCATCCCTAACAGCGTGAAGAGCATTGATAATGGAGTTTTTTATGGCTGTAGCAGCCTTGAATCTGTCACCATCCCTAACAGCGTGAAGAGCATTGGTTCTTACGCATTTTATGGCTGTAGTAGTACTACATCTATCAATATCCCTAACAGCGTGACGAGTATTGATGATAAAGCATTCTCTGGTTGTTCTGGTCTTACTTCAATAACAGTAGAAGAAGGAAATACATATTATGATAGCAGAAACAATTGTAATGCTATTATAGAAACCAAATCCAACACTTTAATTCTTGGATGCAAGAACACAATCATCCCTACCAGCGTGACGAGCATTGGCAATGACGCGTTTTTTGACTGTGTCAGCCTTGAGTCTGTCACTATCCCTAACAGCGTGACGAGCATTGGTAATTCCGCATTTCAGAATTGTGCCCTTACTTCTGTCACTATCCCTAACAGCGTGACGAGCATTGGTAAGTCCGCATTTTCTGGCTGTCGCAGCCTAGAATCTGTCACCATTCCTAACAGCGTGACGAGCATTGGTAATAATGCATTTGGGGGCTGTAGCAACCTTCAATCTGTCACCATCCCTAACAGCGTGACGAGCATTGATGCAAACGCATTTGATGGCTGTAGCAGCCTTCAATCTGTCACTATCCCTAACAGCGTGACGAGCATTGGTAATTACGCATTTTATGGCTGTAGCAGCCTTGAATCTGTCACCATCCCTAACAGCGTGATGAGTATTGGTTATGCCGCATTTCAGCGTTGTGGCCTTACTTCTATAACCATCCCTAACAGCGTGACGAACATTGATTATACCGCATTTCTGAATTGTAAAAACCTTACATCAGTCACCCTCTATAGCAATCCGAAGATTGGTGCAAATGCCTTTAAGGGCACACCTGCTACTGTGACAATGAACCTGACGGCAAGCAATGTAAACGGGGACAAATGGACGACCTTCTATAACGACGGCTATAACTTCCAGGCTGATGAGAATACAACGGTGTATAAGGGAATGGTGAATGAATCATCTCTCATGCTGACGGAAGTGGAAGACAAGATTGTAAATAGAGGAACTGCGGTAATACTGAAATCATCAGGCAATCCAGTTATGACTCTCACAGAATTTGGCAGCAGCGATACTAACGGCAACGACCTGCGAGGTATAAGCGACAGAACCTTGCGTACAGATGTTATATCCAATTTCAGCGCTAACGAGATTTATACAATGGGCAATACATCGGCAGGCTTCGGTTTCCACAGATACACAGGCGAGTATGTTCCGGCAGGCAAGGCTTTCCTTCCACTCAACACGAGCAATGGGGCTAAGGCTCAAAGCCTTACTATTGTCTTTGCCATCGGGGCAACAGGCATAAACTCCGTGTCTTCTGACAGCAACGTGCAGAACGACTGGTTCTCTCTCAACGGCACTCGTCTCAGCGGCAAGCCTTCACAGCCAGGAATTTATGTTAATGGGAAGAAGAAAGTGGTAATCAAGTAAAAGACCCTCTAAATCCCCCTGCATAGGGGGACTTCCTTTCGCGAATCGGCTCTTCCCCTACGCAGGGGAAGCGGGGAAAGGGTCTTTTTATAATATTAAATCATTATGGAAAAGAAAGAATACACAAAGCCCGCCATGCGGCAGATAGAGATACATCACCACAATCATTTACTCATCGGCAGTAATGATCCTACGAAGAAAATGGAGATCTACGATGATGAGATGACTAACGAGGATGATGTGATGTAAGAAAGCAAATAGTAAGGTATTAATAATGAGTTGCTTTCGCCATTTAGAAAAACCAATTAAAACAAAAGAACACAAAAGAAAACATTTTGTTTTTATATGTTTTTATTGGTTTTATCCTGTTTTTTTAGATGGCGAAAGCAATATATTTCAAACGCAGAGGCGCAGAGACACAGAGGTTTTCTTTTTACGAACACGAAATGCACGAAAGAAACGAAGGCCTTCGTTTATTTTATTTTCCGTGTTCAGATAAAATCTTTGCGACTTAGCGCCTTTGCGTTTAGTTAATAATGAGTTGCTTTCGCCATTTAGAAAAACCAATTAAAATAAAAGAATACAAAAGAAAACATTTTGTTTTTATCTGTTTTTATTGGTTTTTCCCTGTTTTTTTAGATGGCGAAAGCAAATAGCAAGGTGTTAAAAGCAGCTTGCTGCCAGAATTTACTGATAAAATTTATTGATCATTTGCTTTCCAAATAATATTCGCGCCAGCCATTTTTTACGACCGATAGGGAGCTATTTTATCTCCGTATTTTGTCTTTCCGTAGTGGCTCCTGCTGGGTGAGGACTCATTTTCTTGGGAAGCACCCCAAGGCTTACCAGAGAAAAGGAGAACTCGCATCAGCATGGGATTTGCCACAAGCGAAGCCCATAAGAGGGAGACACAAGGAAAGTATTTTTATCTTGATTTTAAGAAAGGATTTTATCAAGATGTCTGAGCGAGGCACGAGCGAAACAAGGAAGAAAATGCCTCCCGATATTTTCAGCAAGGATTTTCAGTATGGATTTTAAAATCTTAGCAAGTCTCGTTATTAGTAATTGCCTGGAAGGCAACACCATGCGTAACCGAGGTGCATACTCGACGAAGGAGAGGATGCCCTC
>CADBXL010000013.1:0-171377 GCA_902798615.1 uncultured Bacteroidales bacterium
AGGCATATAACGCTCTGATAATCAAAAGATAACGAAGCGTGCACCTCCCCCCTATACTGGGAGATAGGGTGCACTTGTTTTAGGGGGGAGGTGCACTAAACGTAAATTACTGATTATCAATGTATATAAGTCGTTTTTTCATTAAAAGTGCACCCCCCTCTTTGAACTCTCTTGATTTTTTCACTTACACCTCTTGTCATTCACATTCTCTCCTATGATTATTAAGCCTTTGATGCTCCTCCACTACACCCCCACTCTATCGCCCATTTGTGAATGGGATTTGAATGGGATTTGGAACGGACTTACAACGGACCTGGAACGGACCTATAACGGACCTACTCCGAAAGCACGATTCCGTCCATCACCTGCTCATAGATTGCGCATTTCTCATCATTGGTGAGATAATGGATGTTTGACACATGCTTTGCTCCATTCAAGAAGAATGACACAACAACTACTGCAACTACAGCTAATGTACTAATAATGAAATTTCTCATACTTTTGTCCTCCAAAATTAAATTGTTTATTTATTTCGGGTGCAAATGTAAGCGGAAACTGTCCTGTTTTGCGGGACAGTTTCTAAAAATCTTCATTACTTTAACATTTATTATATGTTCATGTCTTATCCAACTCACGTAAAATAACGTGAGTTCGATGAAAATAAACGCTGCGCTTGGCTACATAAATTTCCATGAATTATCATGGATTAATGATTCAAGTTTCGCAAGCTCTGAACTGTCTGGAAGACAGCACCATGCGTAACCGTAGGCATACTCGACGAAGGAGAGGATGCCCACGGATAGCAAACAACAACTACATTCCCAGCCTGGAAGGCTGTACCTGATTATCTATGTCGTATGTACGGGGGATAATACACCCGATGAAGTATGCAGGAGATGCCCCTACCCCATCACCACGTCGAGCACCATCATCAGCACAAAGCCGATGGCAAAACCGATGGTACTATGATTACTATGCTTGCCGCCAGAGGCTTCGGGAATCAGTTCCTCTATCACTACATAGATCATGGCCCCAGCTGCGAAGGAAAGCATATAAGGTAGCACGGGCATGAGGAGCGAGGCTAACAGTAATACTGCCAGGGCTCCGAGGGGCTCTACCGCTCCGCTTAGCGATCCGATGACGAATGACTTCCAACGCGTGTTGCCTGCCGCACGCATAGGCATGGAGATGACAGCACCCTCGGGCACGTTCTGTATGGCGATACCCACGGCTACGGCTATGGCGCCGGTAAGCGAAATAGTGGATGCTTCGCTCCCGACTCCGGCAAAGACAACTCCCACCGCCATGCCTTCTGGCAGGTTGTGTATGGTGACGGCGAGGGTGAGCATGGCGGTCTTTGACAATCGTGACCTCATTCCCTCGGGCTTATCGGTTCCGATATGCAGGTGAGGCGTTATATCGTCAATCAACAGCAGGAATGCGATGCCGAGGAGGAATCCGACGGCAGCAGGGATGACAGAGGCAGGTCCGCTTGTCTGCGCCATCTCCATAGAGGGGATGAGCAGCGACCATACGGAGGCTGCAACCATCACGCCGGAGGCAAAGCCGAGCAGCGATTTCTGCAGTTTGTCAGACATCTCGCCTTGCATGAGGAATACAAATGCAGAACCGAGCATCGTGCCAAAAAGTGGAATCAGCATTCCTATGATTAACGTTGTCATATCTACTCCTTTCTTTTGTTTTTTTACGACTACAAATGTAGTCATAATTTCTGAAACTAACAATATCCAACACCGACAATTAAGATTTGTTAGGCAATAAAGCAGATGACAGGGAGATTTTTATTTCTTTACTCCAATAATTGTGGCATACGAGGGTTTCATACGATGAATCTCTGTATCTACGAAACCAGAATCTTCGAGGAACTGCTTTAGTTGCTCTGGTGGGTAGGCGGTCATGCCATCCACAAAGTCAAGCCATTTGGAATTGGTTACGACGACCTCCACCATAATGACGAATCGTCCGCCCGGTTTCAGTACCCTATAAACCTCTTTTATGCATTCGGGGAGATTAGGCCAGAAATAAACGGTCTCTACCGCTGTTACAAGGTCGAATTTCCAATCGTCATAGGGTAGTTCGGTTACTGAGCCTTGCTGAATGAATACCTGTTTGCCCAACACATCGGCATTGAGCTTACGGGCTTTTTCAACGCTTTCCTCAGAGATGTCAATACCATAGACCATACCGCCCTTGCTACGTTTGAGCATTCGTTTCAACGAAGCCCCACCACCAAAACCGATGTCGAGCATTGTCCAACCATCCTGAATCTTAACAAGGTCAAGTCCCCAGTTGTTCAGAGGTCCGTGACTTGCGTTCATGAACTTCAGCATGACACGTCCCATGCGCCCCTTAGGATGGGCGCAGTTTGAAAAAAGTTTCTTCAAGAATCCCATAGCCTACCCCTCCTTCACATATTTAAAAGAGTGCCATGCTAATACACAACCAATAACCACCATTACAGGTAGGATGACATACTGTCCGGCATTATCGGAAGGCAGTTCCATAAAAGCATGTGCCACATTGAACAATGCGATGATGACAGCCAGAACCACATTTACGGTTCTCGACAGTTTGGCACGGCAGTCGGTAAGCAGACAGAGCATTCCGCAGACAGGAACAAGGTATGAGAGCGTCATCATAAACACTATCATTCCCTGATCCACGTTGCCGTCGGTAGCCACAACAGCCATATCCTTACCCCAGAACATCGGGAGCATATCGGTCAGCGTATGACATGCGAACCCAGAGATAATCATCAACCACAAAAACAAGATTTTATTATTTCTTTCCATAATTATAGGCCCCCCACCTTCTCCCCCGAGGGGGAGGGACTTTTTATACAAAATTACTATTTAAAAGCTCACCCCTCGGGGAGTTGGAGGGGGCTCTGTTTCTTAAAAACAGGCCACATTTCACAATGTAGCCTATTTTTCAAAAAAGTTTATTCAAAAGTTTTTTTAGTTCTGTAATTACCTTCATGTACAGAATACATTTACCTTCGTCTAAAATATCATAATATTTTCTTATATCCATATTTAGCCACGCTGCCAAGCTCCTCCTCGATACGGATAAGCTGATTGTACTTAGCCATACGGTCGGTACGAGAGAGTGAGCCTGTCTTTATCTGACCGGAATTAGTGGCAACGGCAATGTCGGCAATAGTAGTGTCCTCAGTTTCGCCAGAGCGGTGTGAGGTCACAGTGGTGTAGCCGTGACGATGTGCCATCTCGATAGCGTCGAGAGTCTCTGAGAGCGAGCCTATCTGATTAACTTTGATGAGGATAGAGTTGGCTGCGCCCATGGCAATACCCTTCTGGAGGAACTTCACGTTGGTAACGAAGAGGTCGTCACCCACAAGCTGACAACGGTCGCCTATGCGCTGTGTGAGCTTAACCCAGTTCTCCCAGTCGTTCTCGTCAAGTCCGTCCTCGATAGAATCGATAGGGTACTTGGTGATAAGCTGTTCGAGATAGTCAATCTGCTCTTTAGCCGTGAGCTTCTTGCCGTTAGGGTCCTTCTGTTTGCCGTTCTTCAGCTGTTTGTAGTCATATAAATACTGACCGTTCTCTACTACAGAGAACTCACTTGAGGCACAGTCCATTGCAATCTTCACATCCTTTCCAGGCTCATAGCCAGCATCCTTGATAGCCTGACAGATAGAGTCGAGGGCATCCTCAACACCGTCAAGGGCAGGAGCAAAACCACCCTCATCACCAACGGCTGTAGAGAGACCGCGCTTCTTCAGCAATTTTGCAAGGTTATGGAAGACCTCTGCACCCATACGCACAGCCTCCTTGATAGAAGGTGCACCGACAGGACGGATCATGAACTCCTGAAAGGCGATAGGAGCATCAGAATGAGCACCACCGTTGATTATGTTCATCATAGGAACAGGCAGGGTATAGGCATTTGCACCGCCGATATAGCGATAGAGAGGAATGTTGAGAGCCTTTGCGGCAGCCTGAGCCACGGCAAGCGAAACGCCGAGGATGGCATTGGCACCGAGTCGGCTCTTGGTTGGTGTACCATCAATTTCAAGCATCTTCTGGTCAATGGCACGCTGGGCAAACACATCATCACCGATAAGCGCAGGGGCGATGATTTCGTTCACATTAGCCACAGCCTTTAATGTACCCTTACCGAGATAGCGTGCCTTGTCGCCATCGCGAAGCTCAAGAGCCTCATTCTCACCTGTACTTGCACCAGAAGGCACAGCTGCACGTCCCATAACTCCATTTTCAAGAATTACATCCACTTCTACGGTAGGATTACCGCGTGAGTCAAGGATCTCACGACCTACAATTTTCTGAATTTTCATAATTTATCTATAATACCATGTACTATTTACAAGTTGCTAAGAATCAAGGGAAAAAGTGAGTATCAGCCTCTCTAAGGCTGGCGCACATTTCATTTTTCCGAGTGCAAAATTACACTAAATCCCTCATCCTCGCAATACTCAAATCCAATGATTTTAAATTGCGGCATCGCCAATTAAAATATATCATTTATCATCATTATACATTATAATATATTTTATATTGGCTTATATCATCATTTTTCGGTATTTCCAGAAAAATAATCCATTTGCAACTTTATTGCATTTCTTTATTTGTACTTTTGCACTCGGAAATTGGAAGAGGTCTCCTCCGCCCTCCCCACCGCTCTGCGAGCGACAAACCCGATTTTCATATTTTGTCGTTCATCACATTATTCGCGCAACTCATCACTCAAAGTTGGTCGTTTAAAGGCGATTCCGTAATTTTGTATAAAACTATAGTTTATGGGTAACACCACATGTAGGAAGGAAGCCGGAAGGCGAAAGAGCGATGAAGTACTCGGAAAAAGAAAAGTTTAGTGTTTATGGGGTAGAGTTTAGTGTTCACCCCTTGAAATAAATAATGAAAAAATGAGAAAATGTTTATTGCTTATGGCTTTATCTGTGACGGCAGGTATTCAGGCACAGGAAGTTAACGACAGCACGGTAAAGCAACAGAAACTGAAGGAAGTGGTTGTCACTTCTTCGCAATCTGCAAGTAAGAGGATGAAGGAGGTGCAGATTGGTGTTGAAAAGATTGATATCGGGAAGATGACACAGATTCCGACCTTGTTTGGCGAGAAGGACATTCTGAAATCCATTCAGATGCTTCCGGGCGTGAAGGCGGAGAGCGAGGGCTCTTGCGGTTTCGAGGTAAGAGGCGGTACGGCTGCACAGAATCTTGTACTTATTGACAATGCACCTATATACAACCCGGGGCATTTCGTTGGACTCTTCTCTGCCTTCAACGACGAGGCAATGCAGACAGCCTCACTCTACAAGGGACAGATTCCGGCAATGTTCGGCGGAGCAACTTCTTCCGTTCTCGACGTGGCGAGCAAGGCGGGCGATATGAGCAACTGGCACGCAGGCTTCAGCATCGGATTGCTTGCAAGTAAGGTGGAGGTTGACGGTCCGATAGTGAAGGATAAGGTGAGCATGCTGTTCTCAGCACGAAGGTCATATCTCGACCTGTTTCTGAAGCTGAGCGAGAAATACAGGGAGAACACCATGAATTTCTATGACGTGAACTTCCGCACCGACTTCGACATATCACCAGCAAACAAGGTGTTCGTGTCATTCTACAAGGGTAAGGACAATATGGAGATTGACGACCTTGCCGAGATGCGATGGGGCAACATGGCGGTGTCAGGCGGTTGGAAATACATGCTTAGCGAGAAACTGCGCTTCAACACCACGCTCTCCTTTAACAGATACAAGAGTAAGGAGGGTTTCAATGCCACGCACCTCGACTATAAGATGAACGGGCACATAGAGCAGACCATTCTGAAGGAGAACATAGACTGGCGACCATCTGCACATCACGCCTTCTCAATCGGTGCACAGGCATCATACGATGACATCGTCTCAGCAGAATGGGAATATCTCACCATCCACGAAAAGGAGCAGCGCTACGGCACGGAAATAGCCGGTTGGGTGAATGACGACTGGAAGGTTGCGAAATGGCTGGAGATGTCGCTTGGATTGAGGTATAACCACTTCAAGAAATACGATGCAATAGAGCCTCGCGCAAGTATGAAACTCAACATAAACGAACTGCATTGCATCAAGGGCGGATATAGTCGCACGGCGCAGAACATTCACGCAATACGCAATTCAAGCACTTCAATGCCAATGGACCGCTACACGCTGAGCACGGATTTCGTAAAGCCGGAGAAGGCAGATCAGGTGAGTCTCGGATATTTCGGCATGACGAAGGAAGGCGATTACGACTTCAGCATTGAGGGCTATTATAAGCGTGTTAGCGACATCTACGACTATAAGGATGGCAAGAACATGCAATCAGACATCGCCATTGAGAACATCATTCTTGGCGGTAAGGGACGCGCATACGGCATGGAAATGAGTGCCCACAAGAATAACGGACGCCTCACGGGTTGGATTTCATACACCCTCTCATGGAGCGAGAACAAGATTGACGGCATCAACAACAATCGCTGGTACACAGCCAACAACGACCGCCGCCATGATGTGAACCTCGTGGGAATGTATCAGCTCAATGACTTCTGGAATGTATCTGCATCGTTCATATTCAACTCAGGACAGGCTCTCACGGCTCCAAGTGCGAAGTATCAGATTGACGGCTCAACGGTGTATTACTACGCCGAGCGCAACGGCTACCGTGCTCCTGCAACGCACCACCTCGACTTGAGTGCCACCTACACAAAGAAGCTCAAGCATTGCGAGCGCCAGTGGGCTTTCGGAGTTTATAACATCTACAATCGCGAGAACCCTTACGTTATCACGTTCTCAGAGGACGACAACTCAGCAAGCGGCACAAAAGCCACTCAGACAGCACTCTTCGGAGCAATTCCGTTTGTATCGTTCTCGCTGAAATGGTAAGACCTACCCAGTCCCTCCCCAAGGGAGGGTTCCTCCCCCCTCACCCCCTCAAGGGGGAGTAGTTAGTATTTTGATTAATAAAATATATAATTAGAAACGAATATGAAAACAAGTATGAAAATAAATATGATGAAATTTTATAAGGAAATAATAAGCGTCAATACTATTAAAAAGCTCCCCCTTGGGGGGCTGGGGGGTCTTCTCCTCCTCTTCTCTTCCTGCGAAAAAGAAATCGACATGGACTATCACACGGTTGAGCCGCTATACGTGGTGGAGGCTGGCATTTCAGAGAAAGGTGCCGTGGCACGAATATCGCAGACACAGAACGTGACCGATGAGATTGGCAAGAGTCCTGTAAGTGATGCCCAGGTTGTTATAACCTCCGACAACGGAGAGCGATGCATCCTCAAACTCGATAGTGCAGGCTGCTATTCTTCTTCAGAGATAAAGGGCGTGGAAGGGCGTGAATACACCATCAGGGTGCAGATTGGCGATTATATCACGGAGTCAACATCGCAGATGCAGGAGCAGTTCAGTATCGACGACACATATATGTATAAGGTGCAGATGCTCGAAGACGAAGTGGTGTACTACCACGTTGATGTAACTGGCTATAATACCGATACTCTCGGCTATTTCTACACCCTCGTGACACGCAATGGCAAGCCGTATAAGTGGTCAATTCTCGACAACAAGGGATTTGACGACATGACGGCTATCAACGTGGGATGCTTCGTATATTGCGACCTCGACAAGGACAACAAGGACATTCTCAAGGACGGTGAGGAGATTGCCGTGGAGGTGCGAAAGATTGACAAGCGCACATACGACTACCTCTATGCTCTCTTCATTGCTGAGCGCTCTTCTTCAAATCCTATCCGTAACTTCACTAATCCAAGTACCCTCGGCTATTTCTCTGCCTATCACTCTATGCGTCAGAATGCTCTCAGTTTCTCGAAAGAATCCCTTGAGTTCTACGATGATCTGATGGAGAGTAAGAAACGTAAATTTGAAGGAGAAGAATAAATCCCTTTCATGATGTTAATAATATAAGAAGCATTTCCGTTTTGGAGATGCTTCTTTCTTTTTAAGGATGCAGAAGATACTCAGAATTGGGGATACTGACGAGTGGAAAAGCATCTATCTCATTAATACTTGGCAATTCACACTATGTACAATCATGATTTTTGAGTATTGCGGTATTCGTGGATTATCAGTAACTTTGCACTCGAAAAAGAAAAGATGCCTCTCCCCCGCCCTCTCGCATAGAGAGAGCCGGAAGGCGAAAGTAAAAGAAATGTCAGTAGAACAACTTAAAACCGTTCAGCAGGCTCTCGATATGAAGGTGCTGATGAATCATATTTATGAATATAAAAAAGGTGTGAGACAGATGATTCTCTTCACCTGTAATGCCCGTTATGAAGACTTTGCCGTCAATAGACTTCAAAGTCAGAATATTGAATATATCATACAGAGGGTGGGTAACTGCAACATAAATATCTTCTTTGGGAGAAAGCAATGCCTTGACGCTATCCGCATAATAGTGGATAAACCTCTTGCACGTCTCTCTCCAGAACACGACTTTATAATCGGTGCTCTTCTCGGATATGATATCTGCTGTCAGTGTGAACGCTTTTGCGAGAGGAAACAGAGAGAACGTGTAGCAAGCTAATTAATAGTTTACAATTAATATTAAATAATTAACATGCCTTTAGTTCTCCGACTTCTTATGAAGAAGGCGGAGGAGGGGGCCTATATAAAAAAAGAAAATGAAAAAGACTATTGTGGTTTATGGCAGTTCAACAGGAACTTGCGAAGGTATTGCTAACGAGATTGCATCAAAACTCGGAACAGAGGCTATCAGCGTATCAGACTTGTCAGCAGATGTAGTTGCGGAGAATGAGAATCTGATTCTTGGCACAAGCACATGGGGAGCTGGCGAGGTTCAGGATGACTGGTATGACGGAATCAAGGTAATCAAGGCATCTAATCTCAATGGCAAGACCGTAGCACTCTTCGGTTGTGGTGACTCTTCAAGCTATTCAGATACATTCTGCGGAGGCATGGCAGAGATTTACAATGCCGTTAAGGCTGCCGGAGCTAATATCGTAGGTGCCGTTGATGCGTCAGAATACACATTCGATGATTCCGAGGCTGTTATTGACGGTAAGTTTGTGGGTCTCGCCCTTGACAACGACAATGAGGATGACAAGACATCAGGACGTATCGATGCTTGGATTGCATCTATTACACCAGCACTTTGATAATTGATAATTAATCATTAACAAAAAACCACCTTCGCCATTCGCGAAGGTGGTTTTCTTTTTATATAATGCCGAAGGTAAAAACTCTACCCTCTAAACTCTAATCTCTAAATATTACACAAGATGTGCGATAAGGCTCTCACGATCGCCTGGGAGCATATCGATAACAGGAACCTCAATCATAGTATAACAACCAGGCTGCTGCTTGAGAGAAGCACGTGCTACGTTTACGAGTACCTGTGCAGTAAGAGCAGGGTTGTTAATCTTCATGTTGAACTCGAAGAGCTGGTTGTGAGTCTTACCAGAAACGCCCTTACGAGTGAGGTTCACACCATGACCTACATCGTTGAGAGCATCAACGCTCTCTACCTGGAATACGTGTGTCTCATCGTTTGCGAAGTAAGGGTCAGCCTTGATAGCCTTTGTAACCTCAGCGAGATCAGCACCTTCCTCAAGCTCTACATATACCATACGACGGTGGATGCCCTCGCCTACAGGGATAGTCATTGAGAGTGCATCCTTAACGCCAGCCTTTGAGCGAACACATACAGAGTGACCCATAGAACGGCCTGGACCGAAGTTGGTGTAAGAGAGTCCCTTTGGTGCGAGGCTCTGCATGAGAGTGCGGACGATAGAGTCAGAACCTGGATCCCAACCTGCAGAGATGATAGCAACAGTACCGTTCTTCTTAGCTACTGGCATGAGGGCTGCGCGGTAGTCGAGGATGCTTGTGTGGATATCGAATGAGTCAACGGTATTGATACCCAAAGCAAGGATTTTCTTTGCGTATTCCTCGCAAGAACGTGTTGGAGTAGCAAGGATAGCCACGTCAACGTCCTTGAGCTCAGTGATGTCCTTAACTACATCATACTGTGCAAGTTCTGCAGGCTTGTTCTCTGCGCCATTACGACGCACAACGCCAGCAATCTCGAAATCCTCAGAAGCCTCAAGAGCCTCAATGGTGTACTTACCGATGTTACCGTAACCTACTACGGCTGCTCTAATCTTTTTCATTTTTATATCTTTATTATTTATTGGTTGTTTTGCTGAATGTCAAAAGTCAAAGGTCAAAGGACAAAAATATTCAATCATTAATCCATTGCCCTTAGACCTTAGCCCTTAATCCTAGAATTGTCTGCAAAGGTATAAAAAAAATGTCAAGAATTATAGTTTTTAGCAAAATTTCTTATCAAAATGTCAGCATTTCTTACGAATTATAAGAATATTAACATATTTTTTACTCTAAAATCGTAATTCTTGACATTTAAGAGAGATAATGGTTACAGATTGTTAGCAATGCAATTCTACAACAAAGCGAGTACCTTGTGAGAATTCATCGTCAAGACGCAGATTGCCATTGAGTTTATATGCTATGAGGGCGCAAGTAGGAAGTTGCATTCCATCATCCTCTGCAAGATCCCTCACCTCGGCAAATGCCTGAAATACGATATCACGTCTTTCTTCAGGCATAGAGTATCCAATGCCTGATACGATGAAGTTGCCAGTATGCGGATTACGTTTCTTGAATTCGAGGCTGACACGCTCCGTTTCACTACTCTTGGCAAGTTCAGCAATAAGAGCCACAAGCAATTGTTTGAGAGCCTCCTCGTTTGACGGGAATGTGATGCCGTGTGCATCCATCTTGATAGGGAGGTCGGCAGATACGCTCTGTCTTACCTCATTTACCACATCCATACAGAGGTGCTCCATGTTGATGTCGTCCTGCTCATAGAGTTCCTCGCGTGAGTTCTCAAGCACCATATACTCCTTGATATGCTGCATGAAGTTCTGGAGGGCTGTCACCTGCTTACTGTCACCTCGTGCGATGGCATCAAGCGATGGATTTATCTGTTCGCTTATATTGTTTATGAAGAGACTCTTCCTCTCATTATTATTATTGGCAATCTCAAGGCTGTCATTGAGTTTCTTTATCTTCAGCATATTCTTGAACTTCAGCATTACGAAGAATGCCAATGCCAATGCCAGAGCCACACCAATGATGATGAGTACGATGATGAAGCCCCACTGTACAGCAATCTTGGTTGCCTTGCTGTCGATATCCTCCTGAGCCTCTGCATACTGAGCTTTCACAGCCTTGAGTTCAGCAGCAGCACGATCGTTTGCAATGGAGTCTTTCCATTGTGTGTACATCTTCTCGAGCATACTTGCCATAACGGCATTTTCCTTACCCTTTGCCTCTGCCACCATGCTTTGGAAACATTTGTCGATACCAGCATCATCCTTGCCCTTGGCACGGCGGTTGAACACCTCCCTATAGCATTTCTGTGCAAGACTTGCGTTGCCAATCTTGGCACAATAGGCACCCTTGGCAATGAGCATATCCTCGATGACATCGCTCTTGCCCGACTGACGTGCATAGTCCTCCATCTTCTCCATCTGTGAACGCGCATCATTAGGCTTATTGATGCGTGAATACATACGGAAACGCTCCTTCGCTACAAGATAATGAAGATCAGGATTACCCTTGCCTATGGCAGAATCGAGTGCGCGGCATGTAGCGAAGGCTTCCCTCCACTCCCTTTCCTGAGTCAGGCGGATACTTTCCTCAATGCCTTCCTCTACCTGTTTCCTCAAACTGCTCTGCGCCTGCATGGAGAGGACGCCACATGAGAGCATAAATAATAGAATTAGTTTTCGCATATAGTTTAGAGTTTTAGAGTTTTTTTAGTTTTATTGTTCCCGGATATTCCGGATTATCCGGATAATCCAGAATCCTACTTGCACATTGCCACGCAAATCAAATCCTGAAAGTCCTTGGCGTTCTGTGCTCTGAGCACTCCTTGATTCAAGATGCTGAAAGCGAGGAGATGACCGTTGGCAGCTTTGGCATAGCCTGCGAGACTGCTGACGCAAGATAAGGTTCCTGTTTTTGCCCTTACGCTGCCCTGTGCCTTCGTACCCTTAAGACGCTTTGCTAACGTACCGTCATAGGCAGCGAGCGGCAATGAAGGAATCAACTGATTATATATAGTACTGTTCTCGTAGGCGTATCTCAGGAAAGACACTTCCAACTCAGCCGTTACGTAGTTGTAGAGCGAGAGTCCTGAACCATCGGCAATTCGGTAGTTTGAGGGATTCAGTCCCATCCGTCGCATCAGATTCTGTTCAAATGCCTTTGCACCGGAAGCTCGTGCCGGTTTGTTGAACGCAGCAGCAAGATGATAGAACATCGATTCAGCATAAAGGTTGTCACTTTCCTTCATCATCCTACTGAGTATCTGGTCAATACTATGCGCACGCGAACATATATCATTAGCAAGTAGTGGCGCTTTCTCTTCTACAATCTCGCCCTTTAGTACTATGCCCTGTCCTTCCATCTCTGCCACGAGTTTCTCCATCATCTTATCTTCACGCGAATAGACCAGAGGCGACAGAACGGGGTTGTCATCGTCCCAGCACCAACCTTCTCCCAAGAGATCCTTCTCCTTGAAAGAACGGTCTGCGCATAAATTTCCTTCTATAGTGTCAACCCCCATCTTCTTCAATGATTCCACGAAGGCAATAAGGTCATCGCGGTTAAAACGCGGATCCATGCCACCTACAACATATACGTTGCCCTTGAGCGTGCGAGTTGAGTCAACAACCGTACCTGTATTTTTCAGATATGTCTTGAACTGATACGAGCCTCCCAGCTTGTCGAGAGCCGTTATGGCAGTGAGCAGTTTCATTGTGGAGGCAGGACGTAGAGTCTGTTTCTCGTTTACGGCATAGAGCAACGAGTCGGCGGTAAGGTCGTATATCATGACAGCAAACTGTGATGTCTTCACCGTACGGCTCTTCATGATGATAGTGTCAAGACGTGCCCTTAGCGATTCTGGCCAAGGTAGTGTATCGTTTGTGAGAGAATCTCCGATAAGGGCGAGCGAGTCAATGGAAAGAGAATCACTAAACGCATCTATGACTTCCTCCTGCACAGGTTTCTGTGGTTCCACCACCTTCACCACATGATGCTTGCGTCTTACCTTCTTCTTCGGCTTCACTTTCGGGCGCTTCCTTTCTTCAAAAGATAACTGAGAATCAGAAACTGAAAAATCCGTCCTTGCGCTCGAATAATCGGCAGAGAAGAGGAGTACCAGCCCCACCCCACACAAAATGAAGTATTTCTTTATAGTATTAACACTCATTTGTTATTTACCATGTACAATTTGTTCGCTGAAGCTCATAAAGCTAAAGCAAGTTCCCATTTACATTTTTCACCTACGAATAAAGCATTATCTATCCCTTCTCCCTCCACGGGGGAAGGGGCGGGGTTAGGAGTCTTACTTATGCGGATAATCCGTCGTATAATGCAAGCCGCGACATTCCTTTCTCTCAATAGCCCATCTGGTAATGAGATATGCGGTATTGATCATATTGCGGAGCTCACATATATCCCTTGTCGCCTTCACACGCTTGAAGAGTTTTTCTGTCTCCTCATAGAGTACGTCAAGACGAGTCCATGCCCTTTGTAAACGGAGGTTGGAGCGCACAATACCAACATAGTTCGCCATGATCTCACCTACCTCCTTCACACTCTGGGTGATAAGAACTTTTTCCTCGTTAGTCATAGTGCCCTCGTCATTCCACTCCGGTACGAGTGTATTGAAATCATATTCATCAACGTGTGCAAGTGAGTGACGGGCTGCCGTCTCTGCATATACCACAGCCTCGATGAGAGAGTTACTTGCAAGTCGGTTACCACCATGAAGACCCGTGCATGAACACTCACCTATAGCATAGAGACGTGCGATTGAAGAGCATCCATTGAGATCAACTTTGATACCACCACACATATAATGAGCAGCAGGACGTACCGGGATATAGTCGGTCGTTATGTCAATACCTATTGTCAGGCACTTATGGTATATGTTAGGGAAGTGCTTGCGAGTTTCCTCTGCAGGTTTGTGGGTAACGTCAAGGCATACGTGGTCAAGACCGTGAATCTTCATCTCCTTGTCTATGGCACGTGCCACAATGTCACGAGGAGCCAAACTCAAGCGTTCATCATACTTCTCCATAAATGTCTCTCCATTAGGCAGACGAAGTATACCACCATATCCACGCATAGCCTCTGTGATGAGGAAGGCAGGATGTGTCTCCCCCGGATGGAAGAGAGCCGTAGGATGGAACTGCACGAACTCCATATCGGCAACGGTTCCCTTTGCACGATATACCATTGCCTCACCGTCACCCGTTGCGATGATAGGATTTGTAGTGGTCTGATAGACAGCTCCACATCCGCCAGTACACATGAGCGTCACCTTACTGAGATAGGTATCTACCTTCTGAGTCTCAGGATTGAGAACATATGCCCCATAGCACTTAATGTCCTTGTTACGGCGTGTCACGGTAACACCGAGGTGGTGCTGAGTAATAATCTCCACAGCGAAGTGATGCTCCTTCACCTCAATATCGGGATTGGCACGCACAGCCGCAATGAGTCCACGCTGTATCTCAGCACCTGTATCATCGGCATGGTGGAGAATACGGAACTCTGAGTGACCGCCCTCACGGTGAAGGTCAAATGTGCCGTCCTCCTTCTTGTCGAAGTTGACGCCCCACTCCACCAGTTCTTTTATCTGCGACGGAGCCATGCGCACCACCTGCTCTACGGCAGCACGATCGGATATGAAGTCACCTGCAATCATGGTGTCTTCGATATGCTTCTCGAAGTTATCTACCACAAGATTAGTGACTGATGCCACACCACCCTGTGCAAATGAAGTATTGGCCTCGTCCAACGCAGTCTTGCAGATGATGCAGACCTTTCCTTTCTTTGCCCTTGCAATCTTGAGAGCATAACTCATACCGGCAACACCTGCACCGATGATGAGGAAGTCATATTTGTATTTCATTGGCTATTTCTGTTTTTTTGATTTATCTATTACATTATTTTTATTTACCTTGTTAATGAGAACTTCATCGCTAAACCGAAGTCGTGCGTCGTAGTAGGATAGCTACTTGACGTTAGCAATGGAGTATTCGTCTGTGAGTCATAGAAGAAACTCATAGTAAGCAGTTTCGATATAGTATAGTCAGCAGAGAAACTCAACTTGAATGCCTTGTTTCCGCTACTTGCCGAACTCATACCTTTCTGGATATCACGGTTAATGGCAGCCTGATTACGAAGACTGAGGTCAAGTCTGAGGTTCATGTCATGATTGAAAGACTTCGAATTCTTTGATGATGACTTTGACTTATTCCTGTCTTCGTCATCCCTACTGCTATCTTTGCCACTACCCCTGCTACTACCAGACTTCACTAATCGTCTATTACGTCCAGAGAAACTGAAGTCGTTTATCTTATATCCGCAGCCTATGACGAAATCCTTTGAGAGCGTTTCGTTAATCTGCCTACTTGTCATTGACAGAGTAAGGACACGAGTGGTACGATACTCAAGTTTGAGAGTCATATTGTTCCTCATCGTTACATCGACTCCTAGCAATGGCGAGAATGCTTCGTTTATACTTACCTGACTTACATCGAAGCGACTATTAAGCACGGGAACATCAGTTCCACTTGTACCATCCATAATGTAACCAAGTTGGTCACCCAAAATAGAACAGTAAGACAGGAAAGACCTATATGAGCCGACGGCATACACACTCTTATATGAATGGTTGAGGTTGACACTCTTGAATGTATTCTGGAAGAATGTCATATTACTCAATCCGCTATATCTGACAGTCCAATTTGGTAACATTTTCGTTAGAGCAGGGAACAAGCTCAAACCATCTGTACCAGCATATGTATTTAGGAATGCAGGAACCATGACATCGGCGCTATACTTATTAACGCCTACGAACTCATTTGGATTAATTCGACCTGTATATTGAGCCTGCACTCTTGAGCGGAAGCCGTCGAGGGACTCGCAGAATCTATCGAATGATGCAGAACGGAAACCATTCTCCGCACTTCCCATACCCTCAAATGCCGACTTGACAGAAATGGTTGTCATAGTGAATTGTCCGCTATAATTTACAGGGAATGTGTTTTTGTCGCCATACATGAACTGCATAGACTTGTTTGTCGTCATTGTACGGGATGCATTGAGATCAATCCTCAAATTACGGGCAGGTTCAAGGGTTAGCCTCAGATTGAAGTCCTCAACCTTATTTGTTGAAGCTGGGGTTGTGGTATGTGTATCAATCAACCAATTATTCTCTTTTGCCTTTACGACATAATCGTCACCCACGAATCCGAAAGCAAATCCCAAACCAGGAGCCAAAGCGTCTTCACCATTGGTATCCACCATATTCTGTCCAAACACATCGCCCACGGATTTAGCATATCCTGGCAATGACATAGAATACTGGTTACGATATGTAAAGTTCACATTACGGACCATCATTAGAAGACGGGCAAAGGATTGTGTTAGCTTGTACCATTGTTGGTCTTCTTTTTTAGGCTTGGTAACAACTGTAATCTTCATAGTTACGGCAGAATCGGCCTTATTGATAATCCTTATCTTGTTATCATCAATTACCTTATACTTTACAGGTACAAGTTTGCCTTCTGCATTATGTGCAGTAACAGAGAGATTCTTAGACTTCTTGCCATGAATGAGCACTGTTGAGGTGTCAGCCTTGACTGTCACTTCCCTCTCAAACCTGTTGCGGTTGAGTGCAAGTTGCTTTTTCTTTTCAGCCTCAGCCTTCTTCTCTTCCTTCTCCTTCTGCTCACGTTCTTTCTTCTCTTCGGCAAGTTCCTTGCCATCCTTTGTCTTATTACCCTTGCCTTTTATATCTTCCTCTTTATTCTTTTTACTACTTCCATTGCTCTTTTTCGGAACACGCTTAACAGCTTTCTTGAAACGCTCGTTTACTTTCTTCAGGTAAGGAATCTGGTCATACAGTTTCTCCAGATTCATTATGGTGTTGATAGTCAACTGTCTGTTCATGCCTATAGTATTACCAAGCGATTTCCCGTCTTCCAACTGGCTTCCTCTCTGCCAGCTATAGTTTGATGTATAATTGGCATCAGCATTAAGCCAATTGAATACAGGAATGAGATTGAGCGGCACCTTATAGGAAGCAGAGAACGACTGCTGATAATCCAACGGAGTTCCCATGTGCTTGAGACTCTGTCTGACAACAGAATCTTTATAAGCATCAAAACGGTCAAGATACAGGTCCTTATCTTTCTGTGTATATGGTTCTTCAACCTCAGCATGGGTAGCACTCTGGAAATTGAGATGAAGGTTCTTTGTCAAATCCCATCGTATGCTGAAATCACGATTCCACATGAATCGGGAATCCACTGTAGCAGGAATAGAATTTTCTGCACCGAGATCCTCTACATCACGCTCCTGAAGCTCATATCGATATCGATTAATATCGGTATTGAATGAGACGTTCTGAGGCAACCAGTATAGGCTGAATCGCTTGAGAATATCCAAATACTTTGATTTATTCTTTATCTTCCTGAATGGTTCAAACGGCTTATATACAGGAGTCCATGAATATGCAATTGCACCTTTCCAGTCATCCTCATTCTCATATACCGTCGTTTCTCCAGAGGTATTATTATGAGAGTGACTGTATGAGAACGTGAAGTTGGCTGGATCATAAGGCATAGGATGACGCTTCGTTGCAATCCCGACTCTCACTCCTGAAAGCGAGAAGTTCGTACTGACATTCTTCATTATGGCAATACTTGAGATAGAGTCTTTCTCACGCTTGCTACCTGCAGCCTCCAAAGCATCGTCAAGTTCCATATCCGTATCAAGAGGATTAAACTTCGGAGCTGTCTTTTCTCGTGTAACACTATAATACAAAGGAGCCTGAACCTTTGCTTTCTCCGGGAAGAACTTACCAAGTTCGAAATTGGTAGTGACACTATACGTGGTAAAGTTATCAGTAGAGCGTGAGGCCACTCCTTCCTCAAGTCCACCGAAGCCCTCACTCGTGTATTTTCCGGAAGCATTGATGCTGCCGAAGTCAGACAACTGCACGTTAAGATTTCCTTGTGCAGCCCATCCGCCAGAACTTTCTGGGTCGAGAAGACGAAGCTCATTAACCCACACCTCACCACTCTTCTCTGTACCGGCAAGGTTTCTAACACCTATGACCATCGTCTTCACCTCACCTAGAGTAGGATTACCCATGATGCTTATCTTGTTCTTCGGACTGTCATCATCATAGATGCTATACTCGGCATTGAAGGATGCAAGACCTGCATTCTTTGCCTTGTTACGAGCCTTCTTCAGCGCAGTAAATTTTTTAAGTCTGATATTCAGCATGTTATCCGCAGGCCATACGGCACGACAGTCAGCACCAGAATAGGTACTGTACTTACCAGGAGCCGTAAGCTTAAGCGGAATCTCATATTCGTAGTAATTGCTCTTATAATCAGAACCAAGACGTATGAATAGAGCCAACTGATCATCCTGCAGATTGGTAACATTAGGCTCAAGAGCATTTGCATGTACGAACATCTGCAAGTTATTATATCGGCGCATATCCAGCATCATATTCTTATAAACCGCCTTTGCATCGCCGGTAGCCATACTGGTTACAATAAAGTTCATGGCCGACTCATTACTCTCCGTGAGCTGGGGTTGTGACGGGTCAACAACACGAGTGATACCAGGAGGAAGTACATAGTTGACTGGTGTCTTTTCTCCATTCTCCTCAATATTCACATCGCTTACTGACATCTGCGCAGTATTAGCAGAGTTTGTGTTAAGGTTTTGCTCATAAACACGCCACTCTCCACGCACGAGATCGAGGTTAGCGAAACGCAAGACTACTGGTTTCTCGAAGTTGGTCATGAACATACGCATGAAGCGGATACTTGTGAGATCGTTTATAGAACCGATCTTCTCTCTGTCCGGTGACTTGATTGGAATACGGAACTGATACCAATCCACAACAGATCTCGTTCCATTCTTGAGAGTACGCGTTGCACTACGCTTGTCAACAATGTAATTAGAACCGACCACTAAATCCTCTGGACGAATGCTGACTCTGTACTGATAGTATTTCTCATATTCGTTAAGGGTATAGTCCTGATTTATATCCTCCACGTCAGGAGTTGTCTTGTATGAGGAGTCAAAGTTGCTGTTACTCTCAGGTGAGTTACCCTGAGGATTGTTGATATACTTATATCTCTCAAGGATAGATGCCTTACGTTGATCTAACTCTGCTCCACGGAAGTAACGATAGTTATCACCAGCAGGGTCTGCATTGATAGAATCGAGGGCAGGCCCTGTAACATTGGCACGAGCGAATGAAAGGAAATCCTGATACTGGGTATGTGAACGTTCCTCCTCATCAGTAAGTCCGTTGAGACCCACATCCTGCTTGTCGCGTGAACCTCCGGTAGTGGCAAAAGCGTAAGTCACAGTACTCTGTGTTGGTATCTTACCCCATTGTGATTTCGTATATGTCTCACTACCATCCACAGGCATACCGCTCTCATAGAATTTCTTTCCATCACGAAGCACATCCTCTGATATGTCACCAAGATTGAAATAGAGGTCACCACCATACTGTGACGCCGTACCATTCTCACGGGTATAGATGAACGGATCAAGCATCCAGAATTCTATATACTCGATATTGGCAGCCTCAAAATCATTGGTATCAAGCTTACGCATCATACCACCCCACGCATTACGAGGGTTGTTGAGATGACCTGCCTGATCAAGATCTGTGGTAAAGTTATAAGGACCTCTTTCCTCTGGATAATACGCGAGATTGAGTATTGACAGGGTACTTGAAACACCAGAATATGCACTCTGATCGCGATTCGGGAACACCTCTTTGGTATAGACTTCACGCACATAGTGATTTGACAACTGCTCTACATCGCTCTTGATATGACTCGGTGTAAGTGTAGAACCGTTCCTTGTGAACAGAGGGTCAATTGTGTACCACGCAAGACGTGCACGATTAAAGCCACTTGTCAAGCCTGACTTATCAGCTGATTCCTTGAAAGTGGATGGTACGCTTGACAGCATCCAAGATGTAGGTGTGCTGACATCTATGCCCGATTTTGTTGACTCGAAATCATCTATGTAAGAAGCATTGTCCTGTGTTCCACTAGCCTGACCTGCTATGAGTTGTGCAAACTCACCGCTAAGCTGAATATTTGAAGGTTGCGTAACATGCAGGAAAGGTACTTTGTTGAGAATATTTGTCAACCATTGGCTTTCCTTTTTCCAGTTGAGGTTCAAACCCCACATCGTATTGTTCAGAGGCTCTGCCCCCATCTGTACCTTCGTCGTGAGGCTCTGTTCTGAAAGATGTTGCAAAGTACCGCTCATCTGGAAATCCCTCGTAAAGTCATATTCCCAGTTTATTCCAAACATTGTCTTTCTCTGCTGACCATAGTCGGTATTACTCTCAAGCGACACATTGATGGAAGTACCGGCATCTATGATACTCTGATTGAGTATCGTAACCTCACCAGCCGAATAGTCAACGGAATAGTCACTTCCCTCCGTCAAAGTCACGCCACCTGCAGTAACGGTAACAGACCCCTGCGGCACATTATAGGCTCCAAGTGAGATGACATTGGCGGATGTTCCACGGAACTGTCCCATAAGCATATACTTGTCCTTCTCGGCTATCTGTTTTGCCACAGTCTTCGTAGAATCGTAAAGCTCAGTATAGACATACTTTTCTGCCTGTTCTGCTGCAACGCCATTGTCTGTCAGATATTTATACAGACTTTTTCCGAAAGGCTCAACCTTTGGCAAGAACACACGTCCGTTGCTTACGGTAAAGTTCTCTACGAAATCGAAATAACCGTTAGCATTCGGCTTATTACTGTTATCTATACGGTCAGCTCCAATAACCTGAAGCAAAGGAGTATTTTTCACTTTTGTCTCTGGGATTGGGAGATAGTTTAGATAGACACCTGCCGTATCACTCAGGTATTTGACATCAAGTCTGAATTTCTCCTTCTCCACCGTAGATGCGAGATAATACACGTTCTTCATCATCAACGGCCAGTTTCCCTGTTGAGGATTGTTTGACGTATTCTTTAGCGACTTCACAATGAGAGCCTTGTCCACATCATTTCCCTGAGAAGCAAATTCTCCCACACGATGCACCTGTCCGTTATATGTATATTCGAAGGCTACGGCAAGAACCTGATCCGTCTGGAGTGTTGATTTCAAGGAGATATAACCCAAATCACTATTGATGGTATATTCCGAAGGAGAGAGCTTACGAGCCTTCTCCAGTTTCTCATAGTCAACACCTCCGACAAAACCAGGAATTTCATCAAGCTTAGTTGCGGTCTGATCTATATTTCGGGCATCTGCATAACTATTGACAATTGTACTATACTCGTTGTTAGCATTATTATCCGGTACTGTACCTGTCCCACTCCAATTGGAATTTTTCGGTTCAATCTCACCAAGATCGGTAAGCGCAATAATGTTACGGGTTTCCGTTGTCTGACCAGTCTTATTCGTCACCCATATCTCCACATTGTTGATAGTGATTCCTGAAGCAATAGTCGGCAAAGTACTCATCGCCTGATCATATATGTCACGGAAAAAATGCGAGAGGAAGAAGTGACGGTTCTCCTCATAATTTGCCACATCTATCTCGAAAGGAGTGAACTGCGCCCCACCCTTACTACTAACGCTCTTTGAGTTTGACTTCTTCTGAGACACAACCGTCTGGAGCTTGAGCTTGCCGAATTGCATATCTGTTCGCAAGCCGAAAAGGGAACTTGCTCCCGTGATGAGCGACGAGTTACTTGGGAAGCTCACATTACCAGCCTCAACCAACTTTATAATCTCGTCTTCCTTACCCTCATACTTCAGTTTCATGTTCTGAGCATCGAAATCGAATGTGGCATCTGTATTGTAGTTAAGGTTCATGTTCACCTTGTCTCCAACCTTACCTGTCACATTGAGGTTTATCTTCTCATCAAAATCTATGGATGTCGTGTTTCTGTTTCGTATAGGAAGAGACGGATTATCTATAGACTTGAGGGTTGCGCCAAACTTCAGTTCGGCAGTTCCCTGTGTCTTGATTCTCACTCCGCCAGGACCGAATATCTTCTCAGCAGGTCCCAGTTCAAAGTGCATATCCGTAAAACTGAACTTATCCTTACCCTTCGTCTGATATATCTCGTCATTCTTTGAACGGAAATAATCAGCCATTTTCTGTCTCTCTACCCACTTCTGATATTCCTGCAACGACATCATCACAGGAGCGGCAACCCACGTATTGCCCATCTTTGAACCTATAACATAACGGTCAAGGGTATCGTTATACACAACATCCTGCTTCAGATTCTCCGGACGGTCAAGGTCTATAGTACCTTGTCTGAGATCATCGTATGTTATAGGCATAGTACGCTGAATCTTCCATCGAGGATGCAGAAGACTATCCGGAATAGAGTCTTCCTGAATTGTTATCTGCTTCCTTATATCAGATTTACGCACTTTTGGCTTTGCCTTATCTTCATCATCAATATGGTCTTCTGGAGCACCTTGCGGACGTGTCGTATTGCTTTGTCGTCTTGCAGTCTTGTCATCCTGAGCAGACACAGTTCCCCATATCATCGTCGAGATGATGAGGAGGAGGACAAAGAACACCCACCCCCTCCCCCCTCCCATAAAGGAAGGAGAATAGTTACCTTTGCTCGATATGTTACGACTTGTCTTTTTCAATTACGATTTACAATTTGCCCTTTTGATTTGAAATACCGTCTAAGTTTCTCCCCCTCGGGGAAGAAGGAACTGGCTACTTTATCAACTTCAAAGCCTGCTTTATAACCTGAGCAACAGGAAGTTCAGGATGAGCCTTGAGAATCTCCATAACAACCTTCTGACTTGGAGCTGGCGAGAAGCCAAGCATCGTAAGAGCACCTACAGCCTCGTCGCGCACCTCATTCTGCTCTGCAGAGAGAACTGGCATACCAGCAGCCGCAGCACTTGACTGCAAATCGGCGATAAGTCCGCTTGCCGCCATCTTGTCACGTAGATCCACGATAATGCGCTGAGCCGTACGAAGGCCTATACCCTTGACAGACTTCAGCATCTTCTCATTACCAGAGGATATGACATTAACCAATTCCGTCGGAGTAGTAGCAGAAAGTATCATACGGGCAGTATTGCTGCCTACCCCACTAACGGTTATCAGCATTCTGTACAGTTCCCTCTCCTGCTTGTTGGCAAAACCATAGAGGGTGTATGAGTCATCACGTCCACCAGTCATAATAGCCTCGTGGATGTATAACTTCACTTCTTTCTTTGTCTGAATTGCTGTATAGGTGTTTAGCGAGATATTTATACCATAACCCACACCCGCAGCCTCGACTACCGCAAGCGTTGGGGTTACCTCCGTCAGTTCGCCTTTTATGTATTCTATCATTGTTCTGTTCTTTTTTAGACTAAAGCCAAAAGTCTAAGGTCTAAAGATTTTCGCCTTTTACTTTTGCCGTTTTATTAAATATAAATAATAACGTGCGCGCACATACAATTATTGCATAAGTAACAAAAATGAGCATTAAATATAATATTTTTTATGTTTTTCACGGATAAAAAAAAACGGAGCATTCATTACTGATGCTTCGTTGTAATTATCTTTTAGAATATTTTTATCTTTAGGAAACAGTGTATCGTTTACCCTGTACTTTATTTTAATTTAACCTGTAATAACAATCTTTTTTCCTATAAAAGCTCGCACCTGATGAGCATATCATTATTAACAATTAAATTTTCTATCTTTTTACCTAATCAAGCCTTTATCTATTAAATAGATTGGAACTTATTCTTTTGTTATCCGTTACTTGAATATAATCTTTATTACCTAGAGCAAAACATATACCCATTCGGAAAAATGCGAAGTTTCTTCACACTGGGAAATTACCTGTTTTTGTTGAAAAGCTAGTAACCCTTCCCGATTTCCGAGTGCAAAATTACTAATTGTTTACGAACACACCAAATATTTTTCAAAAAAAATGATTGCATTTGAAGCATTTTTGACAAAAAACAACAAATCCGATAAAAAAATGCGCGCAATTTTACATTTTTTAGCAATTTCTTTACTAAAAAACGACAAAAAATTCAAGTCGTAAAAAATTATTTCCCATCCAATTGGCAGAAGTTTCATCAATTGAGAATCTGAGCTACAGCAACTTCCGCTTTTCCTTCGCTCTTCCTTCGCTCTTCCTCTTCTCTTCCTCCTAACCAAACTCGATGAACCTCTTATTCTGTATAAGAGAAATAGCGGAGGTTCATCGAGTTTGGTTAGGAGGATCAACGGAGGAAGAACGGTTTTTCATGCTACTTTACTCCTATCCAGATTCGTATAAACACTATTACTATGTGGAGATTTCAAAGGAACAAGGCAGAAATAAGGACATAAATAGCGTTCTGAACCTCTCCTTTTATTAAAAAGCACGCACATACGCGCTCAAAACACAAAAAATCACAAAATATTTTGTCATTCTGAAATAAAATATTAACTTTGCACGCACAAAAATCGAGATGTGCCACCGTTTTAGGTTGACACTCATTATTTTAATGAGTACGAGGAAGTTTCCACGTTGTACTCAAAAAAATGGTAACAAGAACAGGTTCGGGGTATTGGCCGTCTGTAGAAATAGTATAAAAAAAAGACACGAGCCTCCCGACAAAACAAGAATGTGTAAAACAGAAAAGACATGAAAAAGTATGCTATTATTTTCTTTTTGATTTGTGTAAACTCAGCATTCGCACAAGTCATTCCGGATAGTATTGATCTGAGAAGCAATTCCTATTGTGCCGTATTTGACAATACAACTCCAGCAAGGGACAAATATCTGATTGCGAAGAAGTGGTTTGCATCTAACTTACAGAACTACAGGGACATCATAGTAAGTGAAGATGCTCGTAATTGCAAGATAGTTCTAAAGCCTCTGGTGCTTTACAAAGCCGACAGCTATTCCAGATGCTACCTATCTACAGAACTGACTTTTGAATGTGACAGAAACAAGTTCTGCGTGAAATTCGACAAAGTGAAGAGAAGAGCCGCATTCAGCACAATGGCAAACATCGAGAGTGCCGATACGGTATATCAGCAGAGCAAGTTGACAGCAGACATCGAGATTAACAAGTTTCACAGATACAAGATGCTGAAAGCAAAGGATGCGCCAACACCAGATGAGCTGAAAGAGATAAGGTCATGCGCTTACCTTGACAACTATACAGAAGATGCTCTACGCAAGGAAAACATGGTTTACTACCATGAGTTGCAAAATATAGTTGCAGAAATAGTAAATAAGCTGAAAATGACCATAGATGAGAACAAATAGCACAAGATAACAACTCAAAAAAAACGGAGGAAGAGTAAGAATCTTCTTCCGTTTTTTACATTATTTACAAAAAATCCTACACATTTTTCCATTTTTTATAGAAAACACGCGGTAATACAAAAAAAAATATTAACTTTGCACACAGACTTAGCCAAAACAATATCATAAATAATAATTTAAAAAATTAACTATGAGAAAAATTTACACTTTTCTTGCGTTATGCCTCATCTTTATAGGTGCGACATCAGCGATGGCCGCAGACGGAAGGACTTTCAAAGACTTTGAAATTAATCTGGTTACGACTTCTGCTCCTACTCTTCCCGAAGGCGTTACACAGATCAGCTATCCAAGTTACGGCGTAAACTATCGTAATGGTGATAACCATGGTACTTCATGGTATGCAATCCAGTTCGATGTAGATGGTCCAGTCAAGATTACTCTTGGCGGATGTGAATATGCCAAAGATAACTATCAATGGGTAGATGGTCATATAGAAGATGCTGCAGGAAATGTCCTTTGCGAAAATGTAGGCATTTGTGCTGCAGGATGTAAAGGTTCTGCTTCTTATGAATATAAGGGTGGTGCTAATACTCTCAAAGTATATTGTGGTGAGTATTGCCCGTATGTTAAGGTTGAGAAGATTGATGCTTCTGCTGAACCAAAGCCTTTCGGCTTCAATATTAATTTGGTTACGACTTCTGCTCCTGCTCTTCCTGATGGTGTCACACAGATCAGCTATCCAAGTAATGGCGTAAACTATCGCAACGGTGATAACCATGGTACTTCATGGTATGCAATCCAGTTTGATGTACCTGGTCCAGTAAAGATTACTCTTGGTGGATGCCAGTACATCAAAGATGGCTATGAGGGCTATGTAACAGATGATAAAGGCGCAAAGCTCGGTGACTTGAAGAACAAGACCGAGAAGTGCTATCATGAAGATGGAAGTGCTGCTACATTCGAATATAAGGGTGGAGCTAATACTCTTAAAGTATATTGCGGTCAGTACTGCCCTATTCTCAAGGTTGAGGCTATCGAGGCAACTGATCCTACCGTAAAGGAAAAAACTCTATATAAGACTAGATTCCAGGATTGGGATGCTGTTAAGGTAAGCGATACAGAGACAACTATAAAGAAGACCACAACAGATGGTCAGGAACTTACATTCTCATTGAGTGAGACTGAGGTAACCCCAACAGGAACACAAGCTAAGTTCACAAACGAGTGCATCACAGAAGGCTACCTGATGGCAGCAAAGACTGCTACTCCATATATCAAGACTTCAACTCTCGCTAACGTTACAAGTGTTAAATTTGTTCACGCAGCAACTGGCAGTAATCGCGGATGGGGTCTCAAAGTAAAGGGTGATGGTGATGCTGACTGGGTAACTCTTTCTAGTGAGCCTACCTTAGAGCAAGGCAAAGAGGTAGAAGTCAAGGTTAAGCGTACTAACGTTCAGCTTTGGTTCTACAACCTTAACCCAGATCAAAATGCCTATATGACATCTCTTGAGATCAAGGGTAATGTGAAGGTTGAGCCTCGCAATTTCGAGGATTTCAAGGTTGATTTCCGCACAAATCCTTATACAGTTGTTGCTCCTAAGGATGGTCTTCCAAATGGCGTAACATTCGATGGTGGTACATTCCACGATAAACAGCATGGTTACAGCAGTGTTAAGATGACAGTACCAGTTGATGGTCCTGTTAAGTTCACTATCGGTACTAGCGCATACACACAGCAGGCAACTGTAAGTATTGACGGAGGTGAACCTACCGCAATTGAGACATCGGGCTCAACTGACGACGAATTTGGTAAATACACCAAGAACGTTGTATATACTTACAATGAGGAAAAGGCTGCAACTCTCACATTCGACCTTGGCAAATACTGTCCTTACTTCTTCGCAGAGGCATGTGACCAAATCCCATATGTATCTGTTACCTACTATAATACAAATGGTAAGGCTATTGGTGAAGAAACAGTTATCGGCAACTCAGAACTCAAGTTCAAGTATTCAGCTGCTGATGTAACAGTTCCTGAAGGTCAGGCTTTCCGTGGCTGGTTTAATGGCAAATCTGTATCAGCTAAGAAGGTTAAGGAGGGTATTGCTCTCGCAGAGGACATCAAGCTCTACGCAAAGGCTACTCCTATCGAGGTTGCAAAACTTGGCGCAATATTCAACTATCCTCTAAACAATCCTTCTTTCTATCCTGAGGATCATGAGTTGTTCAACACAACAGGTGTATGGCATGGTAAGGATCATGGTTTTGTATTCACGCTTTCACAGAACTTCAGCGTAGATGTTGCAGGTAATGCAGTTCTCGTATTGACAACATGCAAATATCCTGAAACTAAAGAAGGCGAACAGCCAAAAAAAGCTACTATTACCATAACTGATGCAGAAGGAAAGACTGTAGGTGAGCCTATCACACTTCCTATAGAGAATGCAAATGATGGTACTACCGTTCCAGTCTCTTATAATGGTCCAGCTACGACTCTGACCGCTACAGTCACCAGTGGCAACGCTGAGGCCTACATCCACAATGTTACAGTATATAATGTAAAGGATGTTCCTACAAAGAACGAGAATGGTTACTATGAGATTGCGTCTGGTGATGCAGGTGGATTTGTCCTCGCACTTCAGGCAGCAAAGGAAGGTGACAAGATTTTCCTCCCTAACGGTACATACGACCTTGGCGAGAGAGTTCTCACTACAATCTCTGTCAACAACGTGTCTATCATCGGTGAGTCTATGGATAATACCATTATCCGCAACGCTCCTGACAAGTCAACAGAATCTATCAACAATACAGCAACTCTGGTTAACACCTCTAAGAACCTCTACATTCAGGATCTTACTATCCAGAATGCTCTTGACTACTATGCTGTAGGCGGCACAGCTCGTGCAGTATCCCTTTGGGATAAGGGTGAGAATACTATCTGCAAGAACGTGAAGATGCTCTCTTATCAGGATACTTATTACTCTAACAAGGCAAGCAAGTTCTACTGGGAGGATTGTGAGCTACATGGCTGTGTGGACTATGTATGCGGTGACGGTGATGTTGTATTCAATCGCAGCACATTCGTTAACGAGTCTCGTGCAAAGGACAAGAAGAGTGGTTCTGACGTTATCTGCGCTCCTAATACTACAGCGACAATCAATTGGGGATACGTATTCCTCGATTGTAAGATCTCAAGTCTGTGTAACAACTTCACATTTGCACGTTCATGGGGAGGCAAGTCAAAAGCTCAGTTCATCCGCACTCAGATTCTTGACAACTCTCTCGCTTCTTCCCGTTTCACCATCGAAGGTATGAACGTAGCAGCAGACAAGTTCAAGGAGTATGCAACAACGAACTCTGCTGGCACCATCACTACTCCAAATAGCAACGTGATCAACTTCACCCACTCTTCTGGTAACAAGAAGTATGAGACAGTTCTTACAGACGCAGAGGCTGCACAATATACCGTGGCTAACATCTTCGGTGAGTGGGCTCCTGATAAGATTGCTGCTCAGGTAACTGACAAGGACAAGGGTAGCGTATTCCTCGTAGATGGCAAGATTACAAAAAATCGCCCTACAAGCGGTAAGTTCCGTATTGCAAACGCACGCGGCGGATTCGGTCCTATGGTCGATACTAATGTTACCACAGCTATAGAGGCTGCTACTTTTTCAACAACAAAGAATGCTCCTAAGAAGTTCTTCAAGGACAACAAAATAGTAATCGTGAAGAACGGAAAGACATACAATGTTGCTGGTCAGGAAGTAAAATAATACAGCTATCAAGCTAAAATAACCAAACTCCCAAGGAGGTGTTGTCAAATCGGCAACACCTCCTTTCGTATTATACGAATTAGTGATTTCCTACGGAAATTATAAATATCATTTGAAAGTGACAGAAATTATCGTCAGAACCACAAAATTTTCAGTCTTTTTTCTTGCGAATTAAAAAAAAATCATTATCTTTGCAACGTGTTTTTCATGGTATTTAGATTATTAAGGTTAATATGCACCCATAGCCTGTGACAGGTTGTGGGTGTTTTATGAAATACAATAAAAGCCCCTCTGTCCGCAGACATCTATTCCGATGTTACCCCCACCTCAAAGGGAGAGAGCCGATTAGCGATGGGAAGTCTCCATTCGATTAAATGCTAATCTGCATTTTTCATTTTACAATTAAATTGTATATGGCAAATGTCAAATTGTGTGCGATAACACATACATTTCAGTAACAACACATTCAAACAAAACCGCAACAGAAATTTAGACTAAAATTAGGACAAAATCACTCAAAATTCAGAAATATCAACCAATTTTACAAAAAAAGTAAAAAAAAATTTGGAAGTTTGTTCATTTTTTTGTATATTTGCCACAGAAGATTTAGCGACATCTTACATTTATTTCCGATAAAATATCCTTATTTCTACGATAATACCTGAATGTTATGAAACATATTATATTGACAATAGCAGTACTATTATGTACTACATCTGCACTTTCGCAGAAGACATATTTCTGCTCACCTAACGGTAGCGCAACAGCTGAGGGCACCATCAGTTCCCCAGTCGATTTCGCTACGGGTGTAGAGAAAATGTCACGCGCCGATACCTTGTATTGTCGCGGAGGTCAATATAACCTGACTTCAACCATTCATATTAAGAACAAGGACGGTTTTAAAGGTAATAACACAGCAATCTTAGCCTATAAGAACGAGAAGCCTATCATGGATTTCCGCAAGCAGGACTATGGAAAGCGCGGTATCATGGTAGAGTCTGACAACGTTTATATGAAAGGTCTCACAATCCGCTATACCGGCAAGAACGGACTATTCAACATCGGTTCTTACTGCATATTCGAGAATCTTGACGTCTATGGCAATGGAGATACCGGCATCCAGATGAAGAACGGCCACAGCAACCTTATTCTTAACTGTGACTCTCACGATAACTTCGACTATAAGCTCAAGGGTATCGAAGCAGCTGACTTCGGCGGAAATGCCGACGGTTTCGCCGACAAGCAATATTATGGTGGAGGAAACACCTATCGCGGCTGTCGTGCATGGAACAACTCAGATGACGGCTGGGACTTCTATGCTCACTCTACCGCATACTATGGTGGCACAGTCATAGAGGACTGCATCTGCTACGGTAATGGTCCGGAAGAATACGACATGCGCAAACATGCCCGCTATGAGACTGACAAGGAATGGTTCGACCAATTCAAGGGCGACGGCATAGACATAACCGATAATGACGGCCAGCCTGGACACGTTTCTTTGAGACACTATACCAACTATGGTAATGGCAACGGCTTCAAACTCGGTGGCAAGCGTACCGTACACAATGTAACGGTAAAGAACTGCATCTCTGTAAAGAACAGGGTTAAGGGATTCGACCAGAACAACAATCTCGGCAGCATGTGCTTGTATAACAACACCAGTTACCAGAACGGTGAGAACTACGGATTCCACAACAAGGAGGAGGGCGGTAAGCTTGCTATCCGTAACAGCATAAGCATCGAAGGCCAGAGAGGCGATGTTTTGCAAACAGCAACAACCGTTCACACGAACAACACATGGGATACCGAAGGCATCAATGCATCAGTAGAGGACTTCAAGTCTGTTGACTATAACAAATACATTCTCGCAAAGCGTCAGGCAGACGGTTCACTTGCAACAACTCCATTGTTCCGTCTCACCTCAAAGTCAAAGCTCAACAACGCGGGAGTATATGTTGGCACGCCATACTCAGGCGATCGTCCTAACATCGGCACATTCGAGAATGGAAAGCCGACACAGAAAGACACTATAATATACTCTGAAAGCTTCACTGAAGCTATAAGTCTGTAAGCATCCACTTACCCCCAAAGTGGCATCTTATAATCTAATCCGTATTAAATATTCCCCTTGGGGGCAGGGGAAGAGCATTTTTGAGAAAATAAAGAGATAATGAATGATTAAAAAAAGTTTTAGGTTTTGGTTTAAAAGGCGCAGGGGAGCAATTCCTTGCGTCTTTCTCATTTAGAGAATAATGATTTGCTTTCGCCTTTTAGAAAAACCAATTAAAACAAAAGAACACAAAATAAAACATTTGTTTTTTATATGTTTTTATTGGTTTTATCCTGTTTTTTTAGATGGCGAAAACAAATAATCCCCTACCCTTTTTTCAAACGCAAAGACACAAAGGCGCAGAGAATTTTTCATTCTTCACTTTTCATTTATTTCTTTTGTGCCTTCTAAGTCCGTTCTAAGTCCGTTGTAAATCCGTTTCAGGTCCGTTCCTTAGAATGGGAGAAAAATGGGACTTACATAGGAATTACTTGGGAGGAAGAAGGGAGTTGTGCTAAATGAGATTTCCGTGTTCAGAAAATTTTTCTTGAGAGTTTTTAAATAGGGGGGTACACTTTTGCCCATTTTATAGGTATAACGCTCTGACAGTCAAGAGATAACGAAGCGTGCACCCCTCCCCCGAAGTGCACCTATGAAAAGAACGTTTTTAGAAGGGGGGTGCACGCAACGTAAATTACTGGTAATCAGCAGGCAAAAGGGGTAAAATAGGCAAAAGTGTCCCCCCCCTATTTAAAAACTCTCGGGAAAAAATCAAAGAGAAGGTTACCCCTATTCAAAAACAGCATAAGGAGCGCCCTCGTTATGAGAGCGCCCCTTAAGTATTTATTTATATTGCTGAAGGTTTTTGTCTTTCTCACTTTTTCAGTTGCTTGACAGGGAAAGTGAAATATGTGTCAGGGAAAGGTTCGTTCTTCAATGTGAAATGCCACCATTCACTATCAAGAGGCTTGAAACCGTGCCGTAGCATCGCATTACGCAGAATCATACGATTAGCAAACTGCTGGGGAGTTATGGAACGTCCGATAGGTGATTTGCTATTATCTCCAGTATATTTGCCTGTTTCGGGATTTCCACAGAAATCAGGATGACTCTCAGGACCGAACCAATCGAAAGTACCGCCCATATCAACCTCCTTTTCCGTTTTCATATCAAAAAGCGTGAGGTCAACGGTACTGCCACGTGTATGACCGCTTTTCTCGTATATATATTCCTGCTCAAAGAGCACGCTCTTGTCGAGGTCAGGATAGAAATATCGCTTCATCAGCGTATCTGGGATATTTGCAGCCCAACGCACGAAGTGGTCAACGCCCTTTTGCGGACGATAGGCATCGTAGATCTTCAATCTATAGCCAAGTGTTATGACATCGTCGCTAACAGCCCGAAGACTATCGGCAGCCTGTTTGGTAAGCAATGCCGTTGGTTCCTCATAACCGTCAATACGGGTTCCCACGAAGTTATACGTACCAAAATAGCGTATCTCCATTATTACATCAGGCACGACATCGGTAAGAGTAACGAAGTGACTTGTATCGTCGGTTGTATTTGCCTCCATACTCTTCTTTTCTGTCGCACTCTTGCAACAGCACATCATTGCCACCGCTAATACGCTTAACGCAATCATCAAATTCTTTTTCATAGCATCATTATTTTAGGGGTTATTAATTAACTTTCCGTGTTCAGACTAACTCTATTCCGCCGTCGTTGATGGTGATGAGACGACGCTTGTAGAGGTCACCGATGGCACGCTTGTAGGTTTTCTTGCTGACGCCAAATTGCTCCTTGATTTCCTCAGCACTACTCTTGTCCCCTAAGCGACAACGACCTCCACGATATTGCAGATAATGAAGCAACTGCTCTGCAAAGTCCTCGGTATGCTGTCTGCCACTTGGCTGAAGGGCAATGTCTATCTTGCCGTCAGGACGGATCTTTGTGATATACGCATCTACACGGTCTCCTGTATGGATGTCCTTGAACACCTGAGAGTCATAAAGCAGAGCACTATACTTGTTTTCGATGATAGCCTTGAAACCGAGATCGGTCTTTTGCCAGATGAGGGCTGAGACTTTTGAGCCAGGCTGAAGAAGCCCCCTCCCAGCCTCCCCGAGGGGAGGAGTGGATAAGTCACCTTTTTCTTGCTGCGAGAGAATCGTGTCTTCTTTTTCCGCAGACGGTCTATAATCCTTGGCGAGTTTATCATTTTCAAGCCATTTCTCAACTTTGGCAGAAGCCATGATGCGGTAGCTCTCCTCGTCAAGATGAACGTGAACGATATATGAGCGACCAACCTCCATGCGTTTCTTCTGCTCACGGAACGGACAGAAGAGGTCTTTCATCAGTCCCCAGTCGAGGAAAGCTCCAAATTCATTCACCCAAGCCACTTCCAAGTAGGCAAAATCGCCTACCATAGCCTTCGGTTCAAGTGTGGTAGCCACACGACGCTCCTCATTATCGAGATAGACGAACACTTCTATCTCATCGCCGACTTCAAGGTCTTCTGGCACATAGCGGGCTGGGAGTAATATCTTGCCCTCCTCGTCGCCTTCAAGGTACATGCCGAAATCAACCTTCCAAGCCGCTTTCAGCAGGTTCTTCTGTCCTAACAGTATTTTCTTCATTGTTATATATCACTCCATCTTTTAGGTGAATACATCTGTCTGTTATCTGCGAGAGTCCCTCGTCATGGGTTACGATAACAAAGGTCTGGCCGAACTTATCTCTAAGGTCAAAGAACAACTGATGAAGCTCAGCCTTGTTCTTTGTATCGAGCGAACCCGAAGGCTCGTCGGCAAAGATAACCGCAGGATTATTGACCAAAGCACGGGCTACAGCCACACGTTGTTTCTCACCGCCAGAAAGTTCAGCAGGCTTATGCGATGCACGTTCGGCAAGTCCCATGAACTCAAGCAATTCCTCTGCACGGGCTTTGGCTTCTTTCTTGCCTTTTCCAGCGATAAAGGCAGGAATCATAATATTCTCAAGGGCTGTGAACTCAGGCAATAGCTGATGAAACTGAAACACGAATCCAATATGCTGATTGCGGAAGTCGGACTGTTTCTTGCCCGACAATTCATTTACAGCGACGCCATCCACAATAACAGTACCTGTATCTGCCTTGTCGAGAGTACCCATAATCTGGAGAAGCGTGGTCTTTCCGGCACCACTTGGTCCGACAATACTCACGACCTCTCCTTTGTCAATATGGAGATCAATGCCTTTGAGCACCTGTAGCGAGCCAAAGGACTTGGTTATATTCTTTATATCAATCACTCTATTTCGATTTTAAAATATACAATTTAGTCTTCCTTTCCTGTAATTTTCTTCTTCATATACTCCCAGAGGCTCTCCTGCTCGGTATGCTGTGCAGCAGCGAAGGTCATAGCATCAGGCTGACTTCCATACTGATCTGGGAAGATTATCATTACATTCTTCTTGTGATAGTAACGAGTCAATTCATCAGGCAAACGCTCCATCGCCGACTTATAAGAAACCGTACCTTGACGGGCTGTGATTACCACGAGCATATGATGATTCTCAATACTCTCAGCAAGTGATATGAACCCGTTCCAATGCTCCATCTCAACATACTCGGCACGCATGGACTTATGTTTTGCCTGCACGAAATTGGTTATGAACTCCAGAGTATTGCTTCTTCCATGGAAAACGATACGGCAGCCAAGACGCTCTGTAAGTCGTGACAGTCTCTCAAGCCAGCGATAGAAACCCGGCTCAAGCTCCGCACGAGATGGTACGGCTACCTGAAGGGCGCGCAAGGTGTTCAGAGGTATCACACAACGGGCAATGATGATCTGACGATTAAGTGAATGGAAGATGCTCTGTGCGAACTGTCCCCAAAACTTACGTGTAGAGTTATCGTGGATATGCTGTCCGAGGATGATCTCCGAGCAATCGTATTCCTTGAAAGCATGGTTGATGCCGTTGGCAATGTTGGTAGCTAGACGTACCTGTGGAAGAACAGGAACATCAGCAGCAGCGGCCTTCTGTTGCACATGCTTCAGAAGTTGTTGTCCCTGTCGCTGATTATATGCAGCATCCTCATCATCGTAAACCACATTTAGAGCTATCAGGCCACGATTCAAACGTCTGTTACGCATCATTATAGCGAGATCAAGCAACGTGTCACATGTCTCAGGATATTTTACAGGAATGAGAATCTTCTCATCATCACCCTTTGATTCCTCGAAATTAGCGCCCTTATCCTGCTTTTCCTTCAGAACAATGGCACGTGCGGCATTATCCGTCACGATGGTTGAGATGATACAAGTGAAGAGAATCATTATCACCACGCCATTTAGCACACCATCATCAAGGAGGTATTGGCCAGGACTAACTTCCAGTTTCATACCAATCATTACAATCGCAATAGCACCGGCAGCATGGGCAGAGGTGAGTCCGAACATGAAATGCCCTTCCAGCCTATGCATACGGAATACGAATGCGCTGAGATATGCAGCCAAGGCCTTTCCGATAGTTCCGAAGACAACCATACATGCCATTATCATGATGATATCGCCACCAGCAAAGAGCAAGCGTACATTGATGAGCATACCCACACCAATAAGGAAATACGGAATGAAAAGGGCATTACCTATAAACTCAAGTCTGTTCATCAGAGGCGATACCGTAGGGATGAACCTGTTGAGTATCAAGCCTGAATAGAAAGCGCCAAAGATACCCTCAAGACCTATCAGTTCACTTGCAGCTGCACTAAGGAACAACAGCGAAAGTACAAAGATGAACTGCATAACAGCATCAGAATATCTGCGCAGGAAATATCTCGTAACACGAGGAATCACATAAACAGTCACAGCACAGTAAGCCGAGAACTTAACTGCGAACAAAGCCCAAAAGGCATATCCTGTGCCTCCTGTGGCACTACCCACAAGGGCAGCCATAGAAACAAGGGCAATGAAGAGTGAGAGCATTGAGGCACCTACGGAAAGCGTGGTGACGGTGTTCTTCTGCAAGCCATACCTTGCAACTATAGGATAGGCAATAAGCGTGTTACTCGACATGATACAGCCGATAAGCACCGATGCCATCGGACTATATCCAAGATACCAAGTACAAGAGAAATAAGTCAGGATAAAAGGAATACAGAAAGACAGGAATCCATATCCCAAGACTTTTCGGTAATCATTCCTCAAGCCTTCCATATCCATTTCAAGTCCGGCAAGGAACATGATATACAGAAGTCCTACCTTACCGAACAATTCGAAACTCGAATCACGCTCCAGAATATTGAGGCCATATTTGCCAACAATGATACCGGCAAGCACCATTCCGATGATATGGGGAATTCGCAGTTTTCCCATGACAATAGGCGCAACAAGAATGATGCAGAGCACGACGAAGAAAATCATCGTGGGATTGGTTATAGGGAAATATTGCGAAATATCTAGCATTGATTTATGTTTGTTTTCACGTTTTTTGACTGCAAAATTGCAAAAAAATCGGCAAAATAGCGAATAATCCCCCGAAAATTATTAATTTTGTACCGCAATTTTGAGATTTTTTATAACAACAACTAAAAATTAGAAGAAATGAAAGTAGCAATTGTTGGTGCAAGTGGTGCAGTAGGACAGGAGTTCCTTCGCGTCCTTGATGAGAGAAATTTCCCTATGGATGACCTCGTTTTGTTTGGTAGTGAGCGTTCAGCTGGTACCAAGTACACATTCCGTGGTAAGGAATACGAGGTCAAGCTTCTCCAGCACAACGATGACTTCAAGGATGTTGACATCGCATTCACAAGTGCTGGCGCTGGTACATCCAAGGAGTTTGCAGCTGACATTACTAAATATGGTGCTGTGATGATTGACAACTCAAGCGCATTCCGCATGGACGATGATGTGCCATTGGTTGTACCTGAGTGCAATGCCGAGGATGCCCTCAACCGTCCACGCGGTATCATCGCAAACCCTAACTGTACAACTATCATGATGGTAGTGGTGCTCAAGCCATTGGAGAAGCTCTCTCATATCAAGAGAATCCACGTAGCTTCTTACCAGAGTGCTTCTGGTGCCGGTGCAGCAGCTATGGCAGAGCTTCAGCAGCAGTATAAGGAGCTCGCCAACAACGAGCAGCCAACCGTTAACAAGTTCGCTTACCAGTTGGCTTACAACGTAATTCCACAGATCGACGTCTTCCAGGACAACGGCTACACCAAGGAGGAGATGAAGATGTTCAACGAGACAAAGAAGATCATGCATACCGATGCTAAGTGCTCTGCTATGTGTGTTCGTATCTCTTCTCTCCGTGCTCACTCTGAGGCTGTATGGATTGAGACAGAGGAGCCGATCTCAGTAGAGGCTGCTCAGGAGGCTCTTCGCAATGGCGAGGGCGTAACTCTTGTTGACGATCCAAAGCGTGTTGGTGCTAAGGCTAACCCTGATGCAAACAAGGAGACAATGGAAGGTCTGCCTTACCCAATGCCTCTCTACACAGCAGGTAAAGACGATGTATATGTAGGTCGTGTACGCAAGGATCTCTCTGATCCTAATGGACTTACATTCTGGCTCTCTGGCGACCAGATCAAGAAGGGTGCTGCTCTGAACGCTGTTCAGATTGCCGAGTACCTTATCAAGGTTGGAAACGTAAAATAATGACTGATTTCAGTTTACTGAACAAAATAGACTCACCGGAAGATCTTCGGAAACTTCCGGTGGACAAGTTGCCTGAGGTTTGCCAAGAACTGCGCGAGGATATCGTGCAGGAGCTCTCGGTAAACCCTGGGCATCTTGCATCTTCTACTCCTTACGACCGCATTGTGTGGGACGTGGGGCATCAGGCTTACGGACATAAGATTCTTACAGGCAGACGCGACGTTTTCTATACGAACAGGAAACTGAACGGACTGCACCCTTTCCCTTCTCCTGACGAGAGCGAATACGACACCTTCACCTGCGGACATGCCTCTAACAGCATTTCTGCAGCACTTGGTATGGCAGTTGCCGCCAAACTGACACCCGACACACACCAACCTGCACCGAAGGTAGTTGCCGTTATCGGTGACGGAGCAATGAGCGGCGGACTTGCATTCGAAGGACTCAACAATGTCAGTTCTTCGCCAAATGACCTGCTCATCATTCTTAACGACAATAACATGTCGATTGACCGCTCTGTAGGCGGTATGAAGCAGTATCTGCTCAACCTCACCACCAATGAGTCATACAACCATTGGCGTAACAAGGCTGCGGAATGGCTCACTGGCAAGGGATTCCTGAATGATGACCGTCGCAAGACTATCATCAGACTAAACAACTCCATTAAGTCTGTTCTCTCACAGCAGCAGAACATCTTCGAGGGATTCAACATCCGCTATTTCGGTCCTGTTGACGGCCATGACGTGAAGGAACTCGTGCGAGTTCTCTCACAGCTCAAGAACATGCGCGGACCTAAGCTTCTGCATATCCACACAAAGAAAGGTAAGGGTTACAAGCCTGCCGAGAACGCAGCCACCATTTGGCATGCTCCGGGTAAGTTCAACCCTGACACAGGTGCCCGTATCACAGCCAATGATGAGAACAAACCGCCTAAGTTTCAGGATGTATTCGGAGAGACTCTCGTTGAACTGGCGAAACAGAATCCTCGCATCGTAGGTGTCACTCCGGCAATGCCTACAGGCTGTTCAATGAACAAATTGATGGAAGCATTCCCTGACCGTGCCTTCGATGTCGGAATAGCTGAAGGCCATGCCGTTACTTTCTCTGGCGGAATGGCAAAGGACGGTCTCATTCCTTTCTGTAACATATACAGCGCATTCGCACAGCGTGCCTACGATAATATCATCCACGATGTGGCAATAATGAAACTGCCGGTAGTGTTCTGTTTCGACAGAGCAGGACTCGTAGGTGAGGATGGAGCTACACACCACGGTGCTTTTGACATGGCAGCTTTGAGACCTGTGCCTAACCTCACCATCTCATCCCCAATGGACGAGCATGAACTCCGCCGACTGATGTTCACCGCCCAGCTCCCAGACAAGGGACCATTCGTCATCCGTTACCCACGAGGTCGTGGCGTTCTCATAGACTGGCGATGCCCTCTTGAGGAGATAAAGGTAGGAACAGGAAGGAAACTCACCTCAACGGAAGGTGAAGGCGAAGGTATAGCAATCCTTACCATCGGACCTGTGGGCAACACGGTGGAGAAAATGTTATTCACCGACACCCAACACCTGCCTCCTGTCACCCACTATGATATGCGTTTCCTCAAGCCTTTAGACGAAGATATCCTTCACGAGGTAGGCAAGAAATTCAAGAAGGTGATAACCGTAGAGGATGGTGTTCGCAACGGCGGACTCGGTTCTTCCGTTACCGAATGGTTTCAGGATCACGACTACCAAGTCAAGGTGAAACGTCTCGGATTGCCAGACAGCTTTGTTGAGCAAGGCACAGTTGCTGAGCTTCATCACATCGTAGGAATAGACGAGGAAAGCATCGCAAAAACTTGCGCTTCGCTTTAGAATGAAAGCAAATTCGCTTACGTGAGGATTGGGAAAGTAAATTCCCAGTAAATTATATTCAGTAAATTAATATCAGCACAAGGAATTTCCAAACAAATTTGCATTTCCAGATATAATTTACTGATTCAATTTACTCCCAATTTACTTTCAAAAGTCATCCGCGCAAGCGGAAGCCAATAAAACTTATTTTATTTCTAAGGCTTATGAAAATCGTAATTGCAGGCGCACGCGCCATTGGTACATATCTGGCAAAACTTCTCTCACGTAACAACGAGGAGATTATCCTTATCGATGATGATGAGGACAGCCTTGATAATATCTCTACTAATTTCGACGTTCTCACCCTACACGCCCATCCAGGCAGCATCAGCGCACTTCGTCAGGCTGGTGTGCAGGAATGTGATCTCTACATTGCCGTAACACTTGATCAGCACGTCAACCTTGAGTCATGCGCCATTGCCAAGGCTCTCGGAGCAAAGCAGACGGTGGCAAAGGTGGAAGACTATGAGTTTGCCAACCCTGAGAACCACGACACCCTCAAGGCTTCAGGCGTTGACTCCGTGATATACCCAGAACTTCTCGGTGCAAAGGATATCATCAACGGATTGAAGATGTCATGGGTTCGTCTGCGTTGGGATGTGCATAACGGAGCGCTTGTGATGCTCGGCATCAAACTGCGTGATACTGCAGAGATTCTAAACCGACCTCTCAAGGAGATATGCGGACCAGAGGAGCCTTATCTCATTGTTGCCATAAAGCGTGGCAATGAGACCATCATACCTAATGGTAATGACGAACTACAGGCTAACGACCTCGCATATTTCATGACAAAGCGCAACTATATCCCTCTCATCCGCAAGCTCGTGGGCAAGGAGGGATATGCCGACGTGAAAAACGTGATGGTCATGGGCGGTGGCAAAACTGCTGTAAGAACAGCCTCTACCCTGCCCGACTATATGAATATGAAGATTATCGAGAAGGACCCTGCACGTTGTGAGCTTCTCAACGAACTTCTTGTAGATACCGACCGTGTACTTGTCATCAATGGTGACGGACGTGATGTGTCTCTCCTTATTGAGGAAGGAATAAAGAACACTCAGGCATTCGTTGCCATAACAGGAAATGCCGAGACTAACATCCTCGCTTGTCTCACAGCCAAGCGTATGGGTGTGCGCAAGACCGTTGCAATGGTAGAGAACCTTGATTACGCAGCAATGGCAGAGAGTCTCGACATCGGTACAATCATCAACAAAAAGGCTATTGCAGCCAGCCACATTTACGAGATGCTGATGGATGCCGACGTGTCAAACGTGCGCTTCCTCATGAATGCCAACGCCGATGTTGCCGAGTTCGTGGCACAGCCGGGCTCAAAGGTGACAAGAAAGAAGGTATTTGAACTCGGAATACCTTACGGAATGACAATAGGTGGAATTGTGCGCGACGGTGAGGGTATCCTCGTCCGTGGTGGTACGCAGATACAGGCAGGCGATAATGTCGTAGTCTTCTGCCACAATGCCGATATGAAGAGAATAGAGAAATTCTTCCTTTAGGAAAGCAAATCGCTAACGCGAGGATTTAGAAAGTAAATTACCAATAAATTAAATTCAGTAAATTATTAATACAACATTTCAAGCAATTGATTAATTTACAGATTAGAATTTACTGATTCAATTTACTCTCAATTTACTTTCTAAAAACCATCCGCGCAAGCGGAAGGCTTGGTTAGGCTAATGAACATCAAACTAACATACAAGATTCTCGGTTCACTACTCTTCCTTGAGTCTGTGTTCATGATAATGTGCCTTGGTGTATCTCTGATATATCAAGAAGATGACACGTTTGCATTCATTCTGTCAATACTCATCACCCAGATGTTCGGTTTCGCCTTCCGATACCTCGGCAGAGAGGCATCCAACACCATGAGCCGACGCGACTCCTTCCTTGTCGTCACGCTGGCATGGACTCTGTTCAGTCTCTTCGGCACCCTGCCGTTCCTCATCGGAGGCTATATCACCAATTTCACCAACGCCTTCTTTGAGTCCATGTCGGGCTTCACCACCACAGGTGCCACCATCCTCAATGATGTAGAATGTCTGCCACATGGAATACTTTTCTGGAGAAGCCTCTCACAATGGATTGGTGGTCTTGGTATCGTGTTCTTCACCATTGCCGTACTGCCTTCTATGGTAGGCGGTTCTGTAAAGGTCTTTGCAGCCGAGGCAACAGGTCCTATCAAGACCAAGCTGCACCCTCGTCTCTCCTCTACGGCAAAGAGCATATGGATTATCTTCCTAAGCCTCTCCATCGTCTGCGGAATAAGCTATTACCTCCTCGGAATGAATGTCTTCGACAGTATAAACTATGCCATGACAACTCTCGCAACAGGAGGCTTTGCCACACACAACGACAGTATTGAGACATTCCAGTCACCGGCAATGGAGTATGTCAGCACCCTGTTCTGTTTCCTTTCCGGACTCAACTTCATCCTTCTCTACCGCTGTGTAATAAAGGGCGAAGTTAAGAATCTCCTAAATAACATAGAAGTGAAGTTCTATGTCGGCATCACCCTCATCTTCACATTCTTCATTATGGTGATGCTCATCACACACAACGGCTATGACTATGAGCATGCCTTCCGATGTGGCATATATCAGGTAGTGTCATTCCTCACCACCACAGGTCTCTTCAACGATGATGCTGCCCAATGGCCTCATGTCACATGGGTAATCCTTGCCGTGTGTATGTTCATCGGCGGATGTGCCGGCAGTACAAGTGGCGGTTTCAAGGTCGTAAGATGCATAATGCTATTGAAGGGAGTTCGCAACGAGTTCCGACAGATGCTGCACCCTCACGCCATACTACCATTACGCATAGGCGCTACCAATGTTCCAAACCAGAAGCGTGTCACCCTACTCGCCTTCCTTACCGTATATTGCCTAATGTGCATCTTCTGTGCATTTACGATGATAGCAGCAGGAGTAGATAACACCAACGCCATCACCATCACCATATCCACGCTCAGCAACGTAGGTCCTACGCTCGGCACAGAAATCGGTCCTACAATGTCATGGGATGAGCTCCCCGACTTTGCCAAGTGGATTTGTTCCCTCCTCATGCTCATGGGCCGTCTTGAGATTTTCTCTGTATTGATTATCTTTACACCTACATTCTGGAAGGAACAGTAAAAGCCTAACCCGTCCTTCCCCAATGGGTAGTCAGATGTTGATAACATCGGAGTATGTGACAAACTTCCCCCTCACCCCCCACATAGGGGAGTAGATACATATATATCGCTATGGGGGAAATTTAATTGTTAATTCAACTTTCGGAAAGAGCCTGGAAGGCTATACTATGAGTAACCGAGGGCATACTCGCCGAAGGAGAGGATGCCCTCAGATAGAAAACCACATATTCTTTATCAGCCTGGAAGGCTGTACATGATTTCTCTTAATGCAACTTCCACGATGTACTGCCTTCCAGGCAGTATAGAAAGGGATATCGTAATCCCCGCACATCCTCGTTACACTCGTATGTACGGGGTTACTAATAGTATTGCCTTCCAGGCACTTCTACACTTCCGAAAACTAAATTTTTTAATTGTTAATTGAAATGAACTTCAACTCTCAAAACGATGAAAGCCGACGCGATGAACTTATCAGAATGATTGAGCATTCTGTACAGCAACTCAGTCTCGGAGAACTTGAAGCCCTTTACTACGATATGGTGGCAAAGGACTATATAAAATAACGCCTTGTTAAATGAAAAATGAAAAATTATAAAATGAAAAATACAGGTTAGTAACTTCGCTTGTGGAATAGTTGAGCGTAACCTGTATTTTTCATTATTCATTTAATCATTTCCCATTCCCCCCATAGCGATACAAATGTAACTACTCCCCTTGGAGGGGGTAAGGGGGGTGGAGCCTTCCCTTTGGGAAGGACGGGTTAGGCCTAATCATGCTCATAATCCTCCGACAACTTATTCATATTCTGATACGTTGTCTTGATGTCATCCCACGTGATGTCGATGCAATCCTCGGTTTTACGTTTGGTCGTAGTGTGAGAGATAAGCCAGTCGTAAGTCTTCTGCAGATAGAACAGACGGGCAAGCACACCGTGATTTCCACCCTCAAGCCAGTCAAAGCGCAAGAGCTTATCCTGTCCAATACCCTTCAGATAGTCCACAACCTTCTTCGACTCCTTGACACCCACAGCCCTATCAGCCGTACCGTGCATAATCCAAAGAGGCAACTTCCCAAGTCCGCTCATATCCTTCAGCGAGCAACCGCCACAGAGAGCCATAGCCGCCGCCACCTTCTCAGGATAAGTGCCCACAAAATCCAGCGTACCATAACCGCCAAGACTCATACCGAGCACATACACGCGCGTTGAATCAACATTATAATTGGCCTTTGCCCATTCCAGCAAATCATTAATCTTCGAAGGCTTCCACGCACCACCCGGATTCTGAGGCGCAAGCACAAAAGCAGGAATCACCATACCCTTGTCAATGGCATGAAGCACACCATACCTGCGCACGCGCATCAAGTCCTTACCGCACAAGCTCGCACCATGAAGGAAGATGACAAGCGGCATCTTATGCTGCTCAATTTTATAGTCCTCCGGAATGAAATACCAGAACTTATACCCGTCAGGCACAGCATCCGTCAATTTCAGATACTCGCCCGCCGTCTGAGCCGAAACCGATACTATACTGGCAATCATCATTGTCAGTACAATCATAACACGTTTTATATTCAGGATATTCATTACCATTGTTTAGAAGAGTTATTAGGCGAAAGACAAAAGGCAAAAGACTTTAGACCTTAGCCTTTAGACTTTAGCCATTAGACCTTTGACTTTAGACTTTAGACTTTTGACTTTAGTCATTATCGTGGGGCAAAGTTAAGAAAAATCTCCAAGACAACCAATACTTTTTAGAAATTTTAGACAAAAGTAAAATAATATCACTATCTACAAATTCTACACACTTTTCTTGCAAGTATGAAAATAAAATAGTATTTTTGCAAACAGAAAATCCTTATGTACAACTCTCGACAAATAAATTATGAGCAAGAAATATGATAATACTATCATTCCATCCCTTGCACGAGAAACAGAAAAGGCACAAAAGGATTTTGCAGAAGGAAGATATACAAAATGTAAGACAAAAGAAGAACTTGAAGCCTTTCTCGAAGCACTATGACATACAGACTCGACTTCACAGATGAGGCTAAAGTTTCTTTAGCTATAAACTAAAAACATTAAAATCGCAGAAAAGAAATAAATTTAGACAAATAAAATATTAACAACATAGCAGCATCAGACTATCATTGTGGTATTCCCAAATTAAGCTACCAACTCAAATTTCAGAATAAAAACCACATCAATGATGGTTGGCTTTGGCGTATATAGGCACCAATGACCAGTCCCAGTATAGAGATAGAAATGATGTTTGCACCCAATCGGGTGTAAGCATTTTCTTATACTGGGAAGAGGTTCTGTTGGTAGCTTAGCCTCTCGGAATACCATAAGAAGGGCTTGCACCCTTTTTCATGTGTATATTCAAGCCACTAATTGATTGATAGTTTGAAGAAAAACTATCAATTATGGCAGCAATAAACGACCTAATAGCTCGAATACAAGACCCTAATCTACGCCTAAGTATAGAAAAAGAACTAAAAGAATTCATCAAACAAAAGAAGTTTGGTCTTGTTTTTGAGAAACATATACCAGAGATGACCTTACTCCATGACTACCCTATCAGCCGTGGATGCAAGGTTATCAAACAAAGTGATGATGAAAAGAAACTCTCTGAGGATATTCTTTGGGAGGTAAAGAAGATAAGCAAGGAGAAGGCCACTTGTGTACATACGGTTACGAATGAGGAACAGTCTTTTAACATTTCTGACCTTATTTGCGTGGCAAAGAATGGTGAGCCAATATATCCTTGCCTAAAATATGTTGATTCTATTCAAAATGCGCCTGATAGTGATTTATGGCATATTCTAATTGAAGCAGATAACTATCATGCTCTTCAACTTCTTGCATACCTTTATTCTGGTATGGTGGATTGTATCTATATTGACCCTCCATACAATAGCGGTGCGACAGATTGGAAGTACAACAATAACTATGTTGACGGAAATGACAGCTACCGTCATAGCAAGTGGCTTGCAATGATGGAAAACCGCCTGATACTTGCAAAGAAACTACTCAATCCTAATAATTCCGTTCTTATAGTTACTATTGACGAAAAAGAATACCTTCATTTGGGTTGTATGTTAGAAGAATTGTTTCCTGAAGCAAGAATTCAGATGATTAGTAGCGTTATTTCGCCACAGGGAGCTACTAGGGAAAAGCAATTCAGTAGAACTGATGAATATCTTTTTATTGTCGAATTTGGCAATGCAGCTCCAGTCCCTTTGGTCTTAGGGACAGAATGGTCCGCAGGTCAAACAATAAGTGCTGGCTCTACCAAACTAATATGGGATTCACTAAAGAGGAGGGGCAGCAATTCTCTCAGACAAGATAGACATAATTTGTTTTATCCAATTTATATTTCTGAAGATGGCTTAAAGATTGTAAAAATAGGAGAGTCATTACCTTTAGAATATGATAGAAATTCTGTAGAACAAATTGACGGCTGTAGAACTATATGGCCAATAAGAAGCAATGGCGATGAAGGCAACTGGCAGTTATCACAAACGCAACTAAAAGATAAATACGAGAAAGGATATGTTCGACTTGGTAGATTTGATGAAAGAGGGAGTATGTCTATTTCGTATTTAAAAAGGAATGAACAAAGAAAAGTTGAATTAGGCGTCTTTAAGATAATAGGTAGACGAGAAGACAATTCTATTATTACAGATGAGGCTTATCAAATACAAAAGAGGATATGCGGAACACAATGGAGAATAACTTCTCATAATGCTGGTACTTACGGTACAGCACTATTGTTAAAAGTTCTAGGAGAAAAACGATTTGATTTTCCTAAGTCAATTTACGCAGTTCATGATGTTCTTCGTTTTTTTGTTGCAAATAAGCCAAACGCACTAATTCTAGATTTCTTCTCGGGTTCGGGAACAACCCTTCATGCCATCAATCTTTTGAATAAAGAAGATGGAGGCAAACGTCGTTGTGTTATGGTTACAAACAATGAGGTTAGCGCTGACGAGGAAACCACATTTAGAGCAAGAGGACTACACAAAGGGGATGAAGAATGGGAGAAGTCTGGCATTGCTCGGTATGTAAATTGGCCAAGAACAAAATGCTCAATCGAAGGAATAGATGTCAATGGTCAACCATTACATGGTGAATATATAACTTCAAACACTCAAGAAATTACGCTGAAGCGAGCCATTAAGCAATTATCTTTTTGCATTCCTGATGGTAGGCAAGGTGTAAATGTCAAGAAGCAGATAGTGAGTCTTATCAACGACAAGAAAATGCCTCAAAACTCAGTTACTGATGAATGTCCTTATATTGTAAAAGAGGATGCTACTACTGCTATCTTATTTGACATTAACAGCATTGGTGATTTCTTCGAGGAAATACATGAAAATATAGATGTAATTTACGTTGTATCAACAGACAACAAAGCATTTAATACGGCAAAACGAAAACTTGAAGAGTTACCTGAACGTACAAAAAGTGTTCCTGTAAAAATTCCAATGTCTGAGGGATTTAAAGCTAATGCCGCATTCTATAAACTTACTTTCTTAGACAAAGAGGCTGTTTCTATAGGTGCACAACTTGATAAACTATTGTCTATACTTTGGATGAAAGCTGGCGCACATGGTGTTTGTCCTACTCATCTTGAAGGAGAATATGCTGTTTTGCCAGAGAATAGAATGGCTATACTCATTGAAGAATACGGTTTTGAGGAATTGAAAGAAGAACTTTCAAAGCATCCAGAAATTGAAACGGTTTACATCATTGAGGATAGTGAAGATAATTATCGTGCATTAGCAGCTCAGATAAATGTAAAGAACACCTACCAACTCTATAGAGATTACCTTGATAACTTTAAGATTAACATAGAAAATAGATAAATGGCTTATGTTAGTAGATTTATTTGAATTTCAGCAGAAGGCGCTTGACGAATTGAGAGATCGACAAAGGAAAACGCAACGCAGATACATACAGGATGGTGACAAACACATTATACCTTTTACCGCTCCAACAGGTGCAGGTAAGACGATTATAATGTCCGCATTTATCGAAGCTCTATATTGCGGTGATACTCATCAAGGTGCTCAGAATGACGCTATAGTATTGTGGATAAGCGATTCGCCTGAACTCAACGAGCAAAGTAAAATGAAACTCTACGCAAAAGCAGATAAGTTAACAATGCGTCCTGTTGTAACAATCGACGAAAGGAGTTTCAAAGCAGACAAGCTGCAACTTGGCACAATATATTTTGTCAACACCCAGAAGTTTGGAACAAATAGCAACCTTGTAAAGTATAGCAACGAACGCAATTATACAGGTTGGGATTTCATGCGCAATACTGTAGAAGAGTATGGCGAAAAACTCGTAGTCATTATAGATGAAGCCCATCGTGGAGCAAAGAGTGATCAGCAAGAGCAAATGACTATCATGCAGAAGTTCATTCTTGGTTCTGTTGCTGATAATATGCCTTCAATGCCTCTTGTTATTGGTATGAGCGCCACTCTCGAACGATTTTACACACTTGCCAATGCTTCTGATTCTACCCAGATGTCAAAGGTAGAGGTAACTCCTAATGCCGTTCGTGAATCTGGATTATTGAAAGACAAAATCAATATTCATCATCCTAAAACGGATGAAATAATTGCAGAGATGACCTATTTGGCACAGGCTGCCAAAGACTGGAAAGACAAATGTAAACATTGGGAAGCATATAAGCAACACGAGGATGTTGATGTATGCCCTGTTCTGGTTGTGCAAGTAAAAAATGGTAGGAACGAAGTTGTATCTGAAACAGACCTTGACGAATGTATCCGACAGATAGAGTCGAATGCAGGGATTACGCTACAACATGGAGACGTTGTACATACATTCAATAATAGTGAGACCATCAATATGAATGGTCTGGAAGTTAGATACCTCGATCCTTCTCGAATTGCAGAAAACAAAACGGTAAAGATTGTTTTCTTTAAGGACAACTTAACTACTGGATGGGATTGTCCTCGTGCAGAGACGATGATGTCATTCAAAGTGGCTTCTGGCTATACAAATATTGCCCAATTGCTTGGAAGAATGGTACGCACGCCTTTACAAAAGCGAATAGAGACAGACGATATTCTAAATGAAGTAAACTTATATCTCCCAAACTTCAACTCAACAACAGTAGAAAGAGTAAAACGAGAATTAGAAGGTACAATACCTACAGAGGTTGAAACAAATCCAACAGAGAAACAGATATTAGAACTACGTGGTAATCTTCCTTGTGGCATTTCGCGCAAAGAAGTGTTTAACGCCATAAACAATGCAACAATTGACACGTATGCAATTCCTAAAAACGGAATAACAGACTATCGTACTGCACTTTTCAAACTATGTCATCTTCTTGTAAGAACAAGGATTTACCGCGATGCAATAAACAAGCTATTGGATGACATTGTCGAAAAGATTACTGCTTTCATTCAGCAACTTGAAGACAATGGTCTGTATGATGAAACCATGAATAGTGTACGTTCTATGAACGACATGGTAGTATCACTTGATGCATTAGGAACTACAATTACAGATGAAAATGCCGGAAACCATCTGATTCTTACAGATACAGACATCTATAACTGGAGTGAAAATGTAGAAGCGAAATTCGGACGTAATGGTGTATTGACAGCATATAGACAACATAGATTCGGAGAATATGACAATACAGATTTGCGTCTTCATTTCATTCTATATGTAAATAACCAAACATCAATAGAAGAACTTAATTCATATTGCAAGGACAGATTCCATGAATATGTTGATACGTATCGTCATGACATTGTATCTCGCGGTGAAACTGAAAAACGTGAATACGAGAAGATTGTCAAGGCACACGTTTCAACTAATCCTTTTAATTTATGTCTGCCAGACTTAATAGTTACAAACAGGAATGAAAGAGGAATAGCATATAATGATCATTTATATTGTGATGGCAATGGAGAAGCCGTATTCAAATTAAATGAATGGGAAAAGGATGTACTTGATGCAGAAAGGCAGAAAGATGGCTTTGTCTGTTGGATGCGCAATATACCGAACAAAGATTCTTCTCTCTGCATTCAATATAAAGTAGGTACACAATACAAACCACATTTTCCAGATTTTATTGTAGTAAGACAGGTTAATGGCAGCTTTGAATTCTACTTGCTTGAACCTCATTTTACTGGATATGCAGATTCTGTACCTAAATTGAAAGGAATGTCAGCTTATTCAGAACGGTGTTCTTCTGTCAAACGTAATGAAATGATACGTGTAATTGAGAATTCTACAGGAAAGAAGATAGAAACTCTCAATGCCAATTCTTCTGCCGTAAGAAATGACATTTATCATTTGAACGATAATGATGATCTTAACAATCTTTTTGCGAAATACAACCAATAAGTTGTCATCGCACCTCCCTCCTTCCTCCTATGTAAGTCCCATTTTCCTCCCATTCATAGGAACGGACTTGCAACGGACTTGAAGCGGAGGTAGAGCGAAGGCAGAACGAAGGCATAGCGAAGGCATAGCGAAGGCATAGCGAAGGAAAATAAGAGCATATACATCTCGAATAATGCTATTTACACATCCCTTTCGGGTATAATTCTACATAAAATACACACAATTATACCTTTTCGGTTATAAATTCTTGGTAGTTTCATATAAAAACATTATCTTTGCACCCGATAGGGTTTAATGACATTAGTTTGACAATAAAGCAAAGAAGATATATGGAACCAAACAGAATATCCATTAAGGTAAAGGAATTACGTAAGAAATACAATCTTACACAAGAAGATCTTGCCCTGAAATCAGGCGTAGGTCTTCGATTCCTACGTGAACTTGAACAAGGTAAGCCAACCGTCCGAATGGATAAGATAAACCAAGTGTTGAACCTTTTTAATCTGGAGGTAGGAGTATGCGACAAGGAAAAGTCTTTATAGAATCAACGTTCGCAGGCGTCATCAGCGAAACGCCAAGTGGTTTTACATTCCAATACAGTAACGACTATCTCCATCAAGAGAACGCTATGCCTATTAGCCTAACGTTACCACTTCAAGAAGAGCCCTTTCATAATAAAACACTCTTTTCTTTCTTTGATGGATTGATTCCTGAAGGATGGCTATTAAATATAGCCGAGCGAAACTGGAAAATAAATCGCCGTGACAGGATGGGGCTTCTACTCACCTGTTGCAAAGATTGTATAGGCAACATATCTGTTGAACCAATAGAACAGGAGGAACGATAATGGATAAATGTCTATGTTGCTATAAACCGTTGAAAGTTGGCGAAATTGATTTCCACAAATCATGTGCAAAGAAAATGTTTGGCACATCACAAGCGCCAAACATTCCTTACACGCGCAAGGAAATCAACGAATTAGCGCGTGTAGTAGTAGAGAAACGCACCACAATAACAGGAGTTCAGTCAAAACTTTCCATGGATCTAGAGAATGATGAACACGGCAATCCACAACGTCTTACCATAGTCGGGGTATTAGGCCGTTACATTCTCAAACCACAAACAGAGCGTTTCGAGGCATTACCAGAGGTGGAAGACCTGACCATGCATCTCGCAGAGATTGCACGTATCGAAACAGTTCCCCATTCGCTTATTCGCTTTGCAGATGGAAAACTTAATTACATCACTCGGAGAATAGATCGTACTGACGATGGACATAAGCTACCCATGGAAGACTTCTGTCAGATAGCAGGACTCATGACCGACCAGAAATATCAAGGATGTTACGAGTACATAGCATCACTCATACAACAATACTCTTCTGTTCCAGGACTTGATATCACTAAATTCTGGGAACAAGTCCTTTTCTCATGGATTGTGGGCAATGCAGATATGCACATGAAGAATTTCTCGCTAATTAGTACAGAACGAGGAAAGCATCATCTCACGCCCACTTATGATCAGGTTTCCACTACGCTTGTCATGCCTGAAGACACAGAAGAATTGGCACTTCCTCTTCAGGGATTCAAAAAAAGCTTGATGCCATTCGATTTTATATATGCCATGACTGATAGCGGAGTAGAACAGAAAGTTGCAGAACGCATCATTAAGCGATTCCAGAAATACAAGGATCCATGGTTTGAATGTATTGACAAATCCTTCATTACAGAAAATCAAAAACAACATTATAAATCAATAATAACAAAACATCTCGATACTTTACTCAAATAGCACTAACTCCCTTCTTCCTCCCATGTACCTCCCATGTAAGTCCCATTTTCCTCCCATTCATAGGAACGGATTTGAAACGGATTTGAAGCGGAGGAAGAGCGGACCTACAACGGAGGAAGAACGGACCTAAGGTAGAGGCGAGACAAATGAACTAGAAAAAAAGAATTTTTGCAACACTCGTCAACTCGTCACCCTCAGCGCTGCAAGTCATTGTGACTCTTCGGGTTACAGCGGTGATTCATTTTAAAGCACTCGTCACCCACCCGTCACCCGAATCTCTGTAACTTACTGACAATGTGAAATTTGCACTACTACTTCACTCATCACCCACTCGTCACCGTTTTTAGGGTGACGAGTGAATCATCTCAGTAATTGATTTTATATCAAGATGATAAGTCGCTTGAGGATGACGAGTGGGTGACGAGTGAAACAAAATGAATCACCGCTACAACTTTCTGAGGCTTAAAGTCTTACAACGCTGAGGGTGACGAGTTGACGAGTAGTGTGAAAATTCTTTTTTTTCGTTTTACTATTCGCAAATCAACATCCATTCGTAGTGGCATTATTTTTTACGCGAATTTCCGTAAATTAACGTCTGTTCGACGACTTGCTTCAGCTTGATGAGCCATAGCGAATAATTCCATGGATGCATCTCCGATGCTTGTACTTTACAGAAAATTAATGTGGTATTATATGTTTTCGCTCTGCGAACCTACATTAATTGTTCGCTTAGGCTCACCAAGCTAAAGCAAGTTCTCACAAATGACACATTAATGTCGCATTAATTTCTTCTTGTAGCAAGGGGGTTGTTTTCGTCGAGATTTGTCGAAGACCATAATAATGGGAAACGGATTTATCCTCTTTATCTGATAGCTGGCGCAGTAATGCTTGCGCATTTTTTCAGAGATAAATCAGATAAATCCGCTTCCCTTATAAACGCACCTCTGGTGCTTTAACTGACAATAACTTCCAATTCCGGAAAATAAATTAGCAATAAATTTTAGCAGTAAAGTAATTTACTGGTTTAATTTACTTATAATTTACTTTCCGCATCAGGGCGCAAGCCCAGCTTCCTATTGTTTACTTTCCACCTACCGAAGCACTATAGATGCGCTCAAGGAACTGGAGAGCACCTCTGTAACCGATGTGTGAACGGTTTACTACAAGTGTCTCAGATGATGGTGTAGAGATCTCGAAGAAGAGAGCCTCCTTGTCGTTGGCAAGATTCAGCTCCCAGCTTGTGCCGAGAATAAGCGGCTTGCCAGCCTTGAACTCCACGCTCTCAATGAGTTTGATAACCTCGTGACCGTCTTCCTCAAAGTCAACGTCGATGCTGACACCCTCAGAAATGTTGTTCTTGAAGTATTCAGTAATGGCAGGACGGAACTTCGCAGGTGTGTTGTCGGTGATGACGACTCGCTTAGGAATGAGTCCGATCTGGTCGGCAAGGAACTTGGAATATGCCAATGCGTAGGCTGCATCTGCCGTTACGGCAAACTCACTCGGCATACCATACCAGTACTCGGCAAAGAACTCTGAGAAATGCTCCAGATAGTAGTAGTATATCTCAGCCTCCTGCTTGATGAATTCCTCTGACTGTGCCTTGTCAATTCCGGCATATTCCACCACCTGACGGATGAACTTTGCCGTAGCTTCCTCGCCAACTGGTATCTCAGGGATATGGAGGAAAGGCTGATCGTATTTCTTCTGCAAGTGCTCTGCATTCCTTACGCCTACCCAAGGTGACACAACGAGGTTGAACTGTGCCTGTGGTATCTTCTTCCATGCCTCGACACCCGGATTCTCAGGGCCGAACAATACGTTGACCTCCAAGCCTGCTCCGCGGAGTATGCGTGCAAGTTCCTGATAGTCGCCGCGCCAGTTCTGGTTGTAGTAAGGAGTCTCGAACCACAGGTTCACAAGTCCCTTCTTCTTCTCACCGCTATAAGGACCTACATACTGGTCGATGATGGCATTTACCACCTCCTCATGTCCGAAAAGGTTGTTGCCCTTGAAGCCCGGAGTGTTGGCATAGACGATAGGATAGCCAGCCTCCTGATAGCTGCGGACGAGGTCAGGCACGTTATCGCCGATGAGTTCGCCCGTACAACCTGTGAGAACAACGAAGAGGTCGCCCTCATAGATTTTCAATGTTGACTTGATAAGGCTGTCGAGAGTCTTGATACCGCCGAAGACGACATCGTTCTCCGTGGCATTGGCACTTGGCATATTACCGCCACCAGCAGCAATACTGCCCTGGAAGGCATTCTCAAAGGTAAGCATGGCGGTTGTCTTGAGCTGACAACCAGGTGAGCAGTTAGCAATAGGTACTGCTCCTTTTATTGCAACTACGGTGTTTGTGGCACCAACTGCACAGGCATATCTCACGTTGGAGATTACCGTAGGTTTCTTCTTTATCTGTTCGCTCATATGTATATTCGGCTGGTATGGCTTATATTACTTCTTCTAATTTCTTCTCAATATCCTTGAACACGTTCTTATCGTTTGAGAGGATGAACGGATCGGTCTGGCTGAACCACCAATCGTTGTAAGGCAGGCGCACATGTCGCTGCAATGTCTTGTTGAACTTGGTACGTGAGAGTACACCGACCAAGATTTCCGCAATTCGCAGTATGCCGTCGTAGCCTACTGGGATATGCTCATCGCCAAGTGCGAAGGTAGGAACTCCGAGGTGTCCGGCAACAGATGCGAGTCCTGGATGACGGATGATGAGGAAATCAGCCTTGATGCGGTTAAGGAGCTGTGGCAACTGGAACGCACGTGTCTTGCTGACGGTGTAGTGAGGAATGTCGCCGTAGGTTTCAACCAACTGCTTCAGAGTGTCCTGATTCTTTCCAGCTCCGTCATAGATAGGGTCATGATGGAATACCAAGGCACCTTCGTTCTTTATGCCAAGTTCTGCCAGTACGCTGATAAGTCCGTGGGCATAAGCCGAACCAGTAAGCACCATGCCATGCTTGCCCTTGAAGAACTCGCGGAACTCTGCCAGCTTAGGAGCTATGCGCTTGTGCTCGCTCTCAATGAACTCCTCTGCCTCCTTCTCCTTGCCCACCACCTTGGCGATGGCTCTGAGCCATTCGTCAGTACCTTTGATACCGTATGGCTGTGGAGCGTCAATCTGTGGCACGCCAAACTGTTCCTGAAGGGCAGCTCCCATATATCCGCCTAGAGTTTCGCAGAATGTTGTAGTGGCAACGGCTTCTGATGCCTGACGGATTTCCTCGAATGAGGCACAGTCGAGCAGATAATTCACCCTCAACCCGAGTGGCTTCAAGAGGTCTGTGAACCAGTCGCTTCCCCAAAGGGCAATGATATTGATGAGGTCTTTCTGCTTCTTCTTTGGGTTCTTCTCAACAATCTGACGCAAAACGCCGTGGAATGCCACGTCGAAACCTGTGCTCCAGTGCTTGCTTCGGAATCCTTCACAATGCAATGGTATTACAGGTACTCCTACTTCCGGCTCCATCTCCTCGGCTACGCTGTCGATATCCTCACCTGTGATGGCTGTAGCACAAGCCATAGCGATGAAGATAGCCTTAGGATTATAACGTTCCTTGGCTACGCGGATTGCCTGACGTAACTTGGCACTACCACCGAATACCATATCCTTCTCCAGCAGATTAGTGCTTATACAGAGAGTGTTCTGCTGTGGTTTGCCGCGTCGAGCCAATCCCATGTGCATGGTGAGGTTAAACTTGGCATCCTCACTACTACAACCAATAGGAGCATGGTTGATGAGTACGCAGTCAGTCAGATTGCCTATCTGACATTGCACAATGGCATTGGAGCACATGGTCTCCTGATTAAGCGGACTCTGTATCTCGCAAAGACGGCAACCCTGTCCCTTTGCCGGACAGCCACCATGCTTCTTGAGACTTCTCTCATCGTAAGCCGACTGCTTGATGAGGTCTTTTGCCGAACCGTCCCAACCGATGATTGTGCCTAAGCGCAACTCACGGTTTTCAACGGTGGTCATATTTAGATTTATCTTCTTTGACATTTTTAGTTATGTTTTATGTTGAACGCTCTGTTGTCCAGTTTGTGATAGTAACTCGTGATTTTGGAGAGTGCCTCTTCCACGGGTATCTCTATGTCGAATACTGAGATAGCCTTGAGTTCAAGCAACCGACGCGCGTTCTTGCCTACCTTTGCAGCAACCACAGCACGACAGTCAGCTACTATCTCTACCGATTGCGGATTGCCTCCGCCCGAACACCCACCGCCATTGCCTCCGGAACAGCCACTTCCCTGACATCCACCTTCAGCTTCTGACGAAACATCCACCGTACGGTCTTCAAGGAACTGGAAACTAAGTCCTTCGGCGGTGTAAACCTTCAGGAAAGGAGAACTGCCCAAATGCAAGTCCACATTCTTTCCGTCGGATGATGCAACTGCTATCTTATAAGCCATCGTTATTAATTACGAATTACTAATTACGAATTACCTATTTTGTTTAATTACGGATTACCAATTACCTTATTGGCGAATAATGCTAACTTGATAATTCGTAATTAGTAATTCGTAATTAATTTTTGCTAAATCTTATAATCGTCAGAAGTCTCCATGAAGCCATACTCCATGAGGATTTCCTCAAGACGCTCCTGAGTCATAGGAGTTGGGATTACGAAGCTATCATTCTCAATCACAGCCTGCGCAAGGTTGCGATATTCCTGAGCCTGACCAGAATTAGGCTTGTACTCGATCACAGTCTGCTTGTGAATCTCTGCATGCTGCACAATGTTGTTACGTGGTACGAAATAGAGCAGCTTTGTACCGAGTTCCTCAGCAAAGGCACGGAGCAGGTCGTGCTCGTGATCCACGTTACGGCTGTTACAGATAATGCCACCGAGGCGCACACCACCAGTCTTGGCATATCTCTTGATACCCTTTGCAATGTTGTTTGCTGCATAGAGTGCCATCATCTCGCCTGAAGCCACGATATAGATTTCCTTTGCCTTACCTTCACGAATAGGCATAGCGAATCCACCGCAGACAACATCGCCAAGCACATCGTAGAACACATAGTCGAGGTCGTCGGTGTATGCTCCGAGGTTCTCAAGCATGTTGATAGATGTGATGATACCTCTACCTGCACAACCTACACCAGGCTCTGGACCGCCAGACTCCACACAACGTGTGCCGCCAAAGCCTGTCTTCATGATCTGGTCGAGCAAGATATCCTCACCCTCATCGCGAATGGTATCAAGCACCGTCTTCTGAGCAAGTCCGCCCAAGAGAAGGCGTGTAGAGTCAGCCTTAGGGTCACAACCTACCACCATTACTTTCTTTCCATGTTCTACCAATCCAGCGGTAAGGTTCTGTGTCGTTGTAGATTTACCAATACCACCCTTTCCATAAATTGCAATCTGTCTGATTTCTCCCATGATTTTTTCTTTACTTTTTTATATTTAATTATTGATTTTGTTCATTAAAAACTATGCGAAGAGATTCTGAATCTCATTATACTGGCGAAGTTTCTCCATTGCATCGGTAATGTCTCCGGGAAGAGCCATAGGAGTAATGCCCTTATCCTGTATGATAGCCATAGCCCCCATGCCTATGCGAAGTGCCACGATATACTGACAATCAGAGAACATCGCGACATTTTCCTTCATTTTCTCCGTGGAATGTGATCCTCCAAGGCAAACGGGAGTCACATTTCTTTCCTCTACAAATACATATTCTCCTTCGAAATATTGGTAGATGTAGAAAGATGTTGCCCTGCCAAAGTGGGTATCCACGACATAGCCGTCGGATGAAGCGAATGCTACCCTGAATGCGTCATACTGCTGATTACTATCCATGTGAAAATGTTTCGGTTAGTTCCAAATCGCCACTATATACTTCGTCAGAGAATTCTGATACCCCAGGCACTCCCACCGCATCAGCACGACAGCGATTACAATGCCTGAATACATTTATGTGCTGTTCGGCATCCTTACGAGCCTGTTCTATCTCGAAACAGTATGGAGCACGCTCATCGGCAAGTTCGAAAGTCGGGATAAGCGGAATAATGTTATATATCTCCACACCAAGTTCTGCCACTTTCTTTGCTATGTCACCGATATGCTGCCCGTTGATTCGAGGCACGAGCACCGTGTTCACTTTTAACGTAATACCACTACGTGCTATTTTCTCCAAGCCTTTCAACTGATTTTCTATCAGAATCTTAGCACCTTCAAGGGCATCGTATTTCTTGCCATGATAGATTACGAACTTATTAAGTTTTGCCTCTATCTCCGGGTCTATGGCATTGACCGTGACTGTGAGCGAATCTATTCCTGCATCTATTATCTCATCTGCCTTCTCGTTGAGTAGCAAACCATTTGTACTCATACATTTTAGCAGTTCAGGAAAACACTTACCTATGAGTCGGAAGGTCTTCAAGGCTGCATCTGTAGCAAGGGTATCACCGGGACCTGCAATACCTGCAACCCTTATCTCCGGACATATCTTCAGCGCTTTTTCCAGCACACTGACGCTTTCCTCTGGTGTAATAACCTTCGAGGTTACGCCCGGACGGTTCTCAGTCTTGCTAAGCACACGATGGCAAAACCTGCAACCGATATTACAACTGCCCGACACGGGCAGATGAATACGGCCTGTAGTTGCAGCCTTTGGTCCGAAACAGGGATGATTATTTATAATGTTATCCTTATTTGTCATTATTTTTTATGTATAATTTTTTCCGAGTGCAAAATTATACATAAATCCTTACCTATACAATCGCTTCATTAGGGTATTCGGCATACCTACTTTTAGGTATAATCAGAATTCGACTAAAAAAAACAATCATATAAAATTATTACCTCTCACACGCAAAGCCCCACTAGAATTCCTCCCCCCCCAACAGCTTAGAAAAAATTACGATTTCAAAAAATGCGAAACCGAAAAAACAGGTCCTTCACACAACAACAAAAGGCTCACATAAAGTGAGCCTTTTGACCTTGTAATTATCGATGTGTTTATTGCATCTTTCTATGTTTAGAGTGGGTACTCATCGAATGCGTAGAGAATGGTAGAGAGATAACGCTCGCCTGTGTCTGGGAGGAGAACGACGATCTTTTTGCCCTTGTTCTCAGGACGTGCAGCAACCTGTGCTGCTGCACCAGATGAGATACCAACAAGAAGACCTTCTGTCTGTACTAATCACTTCCAAACCAAGACTATACGGGAATTGTATGCCTTCTGCATTTTCTTCTGCATCTCTAAGAGACGCTTACGGAGATGTGGGGCGTAAGTGCCTCGATGGATATCCAAGGTGAGAGTGACACGGATAATGCCTTCTTCCTGCATAAAGCTCTGATGGAAGGAACCAAATTCTTCCTTTACATCTACTGAGGATGGCAGAGACTCAACTACACGTCCTGCAGGAATATTTATCACAATGTTTTCCACATTTCTGTACCCTTGACGAATCTTCAATGGCAGGCGATCAGATGTGATATCGTCAGAAATAACAATAGGCGAGAAATCCTGGTGTGAAGGGTTTACAGGTACGAACAGTCTTTTTCCTGTAAGGTTGGCATACTTGGCGCACACACCATCGAGATGAGTGTTCAACTGAGGGATATCGAATGGCTTACTCACATCGTTTACAGTGATTGAACCGAATGACGTATTAGGCAATTTATACCATGATGATATGCTCGTTCTCAGGTCTTGTTCCTTTTTCTTCAAGAGCCCAAGATTAGCTCCATATTGATGATTACGGAAAGTCTCGTCGATAGATACATCTGCCGAAGCGTCATGACGAAGCTTGATGCAGATATTACTGCTACGGAGATTAAGAGAATCAGCATACTCAGGCAACTTCACAAGACGACTTTTGTCTGCATCCAGCAGCAAGGCATCGTGACCTGAGATATCATCGTGGATATAGCCTACCGGCAGCTTGCTGTTGGTACATTCAAGCCAAACAGTATCCCTACCCTGCTCAAGCAAAACAGCAAGTATCATGTGGTTAAGCTGATTGACATTTGGATAGTAATGAAGAAGATCTGGCTCGTCTGTACCTATTGCCACCAGTCGACTGTCAATTCCGATACTCTTAAGGATTCCGTGCATGAAGATGCTCAAGCCCTTACAATCACCACAACCCATATGTGAAACAGAGAATGCCGTAGCAGGTTGATAGCCTCCTATACCAAGTTGCAGACTGACATAGCGTGTATTCTTATCAACAAAATTGCACACCTTAACTATTTTCTCACGATCAGTATGGCAATCAGATAACTGTTCGCGAAGCGGCTGCAAATATGAATCAGGAATCAAATCCCTATCCACAGCAAGATCATATTGCCATTTACCGAACGATGTCCACGAAGCCATACTTCCTGTTGTGCCATAGTAGGATATCTTCTCAGGGGCAAATAGCATGTATGGTGTCAAATCATCAAGGTAAGGTGCATAAGGCATACGTGTCACTGGCTTGAGGTCATTAAACTCGTACCGAATCACCTGATTCTTGCCCACTTGTTGAATAGAAGGCTTTATGGCAACATTTGGCGACTTATACTGCCTAATACACACCTTATCCTTAGGATAGGATATCTGATAGACAGCCTTTTTAACAGCCATATCATATCCATTTTGTGGGTAGAAAGAGGGATAGGTCATTGCGTTTGCTGTACAGACTATCTTCTCGGTTCTGGTGATAATAACGGGATATTGTGGCGGAGTTACTTCTGCTATAAGACGATAGAAGTCTGTTGCCAGTTCATGAGAATACTCCACAGGCTTCAGCTCGCTTTTCTTGACTGTACGAAGAACTTTTCCGCTAAGGTCGGTCATTACATATTCGAACTTCGACAGTTCTGTATTATCATCCACTCCGATAACAACATCTGCAAGACTACTAGCTTTCTGATTTTTCAATATGAATTTACGATGACGCACATAGCTATAGCTGTCAAGGTTGCCCACGCTGACAGAAATACTATCAAGGAGCACCACGACGCTGGATTCCTGAGCATTGGCTACAGCACATAATCCAATTAAAAGAAAGATTGAGAGAATTCGATTCATCATTTCTTCTTGAGTACAATCATATCCCCCATCTTTTGACAAGCCATATCGTAAACCTGCTTGACAGCTGCATATTTGTTATCTTCATAGAGCATATTCTTGCATACATATGAGAAGGAAAGACGTATCATGGACTCATCCTTCCTGCAGGTCATCTTGGCTGTCATGGTTCGGTCAGGCAAGGTAAGTTCATAGCCCTTAGGAGTCTCTTCCACCTCATATCCTTCAGGAATATTGATATCAACATAATAATTCACAGTTTCCTGATATGGTAGTTCGATAGGTAATTCGCGCTCTTCTTCCTTGAAAGGTGATTCTCCCATAGGATTGAAAATGAAAGGACTCACATAGATATGGTCATCAGTTGCCTCTACAGACTTATGGAACTTAATCTCGCTCTTTACCTCATTGCCATACTGAGTATGGCCAGTAAGATTGAGAGCATCGATTGTGACATCAAACTTCTTCTGAAGTGTATGAACATAATCGAGACTGTCCTTTGCCTTGTAATAATCGTGCTTAATCTCTCGAGCAGCGTTCTTAGAGTATTGTGTAGATACATCTCCTGTCAAAGTGCCGTCAGCAGAAACAGAGATATTCGACATATATATAGTGATATGCTTAGCAAACTTGGTGAGGTCAACCCAAGAGCCTTCTATTTTCTTTCCTATCTTACGAGCTTTGGCTACATATAAATTGGGATCGAGTACATTGATAGCGCCATAAGGGTCTGTTCCATCCACAAAATATGTCTGGTTATTGACATCGACTGCAACAATGAACGTATTGAACGCATTAGCTGATGGATGGATAGGCAAACGACCATTGGTGCGTGTACTGAGATAAACAGGATATGCGGTAATGCCAAGATCGTTGAGCACATTGATGAGCATCATATTGATGTCGGCAGTATTACCACTTTTCCTCTTGATTACAGTAGAGGCTGATTCAGGGATATTGCCATATTTTCCATCCCAAGCCACACGATTTGAAAGGAATCTCACAGCCGAACTGATACGCATAAGTTCGTCAGGAATCGCTGAAATTCCACTTGCATCCAATTCTTCCTTGAACTTACTCTTGTCATTGAGTCGAGGGCCTATCTGATCTTGTTCAAGAATGAGTTTATCTGCCTGATCCCAGGTAGAACCAACTTCTCGTTTGACTGCACCAGGGAACTGCATAGTCTTGAGGTCACAAATTACCTTTGCCTTGAAATCGTCTTCATTCCAAAGGAATGGCATCTTACGCAGTGCTGGCATATAATATGACTCTAGTTCGTAACAGTTAGTATTACAGCGGGAATTGTCCATTCCGGCCTTATTCTGTATTTCCACATAACCTGTATATACTTTAGACTTTACATTTGCTTTATTTGTAGGTGCCTCTACGTTAAACAAGAGCACAGCAGGAATCTCCATGAAATATTTCTGATAGATAATAGGAATATTCTTCTGCATATCGAAATCATAGATATTGTAATATCTTCGGCTGAACAATTGATAGCGCACCTCTATGATACTACCTTTCTGAACATTAGGTACACTGAACTTCCTTACCTTGTAATGCTCGTTCAAACGTTCTTCACGAATGAGCTGCGGAGTGAGTTTTGTTGCTTCTATCTTTCCTTTTTCATTCAGATTATATGAAGCAGCTTCAAAGGCATAGAATTTTTCTTCTTCCCCATTTTGCATTGAATTTTCAGAATAGAAAGGTATGGTAAAGTCTCCATATTTCTTTCCTTCATCCTTGAGAACTTTGATACGGATTTTGTGATCATAAACTAGAATCAAGTCATACAGAGTGGCCATGGTATAATTCACTTCACAGGTTTGACTGATAACAACTGCATCAGCCTCAGAATCCAGAGGATAACTCGTCATTGTCATCTCTTCCATTGTAGGCTTACCGAATTTCTTATTGTAAGCAGGTACACCATCCATAGGTGGTAAGGTCTGTGCCCATAGCTGAGCTACTGAACTGATAAAAAGTAATAATGCTATAAAGCATTTAGGCATTCGTTTCATTGTCTTTGGATTATTTTATAAATTTTCAGGCAAATTATATTGATGCAAAATTAGGGAATAATTTTGAATTATGCAAAATTTTCCTCTAAAAATGTCAGTGGTCTTGGCATTGATAGAAGAAAATGTTCTTATATCAGTCAGAGATATGGTAAGAGCAAAGAAAATTTAGGAAGAAAAGAAAGCGAGATAATTAACAAATAACATGTTTGGAGCGGATTGGCTTGCGCATATTATTATAGACCATATACAAAAAAACAAGATCAACATCGCAGCTTTGCTGCTGTGATGCCGACCTTGTAATTATAACAACGAAGCTATTATTCTTTTGCTTCTTTCTATGTTTAGAGTGGGTACTCGTCGAAAGCGTAGAGGATGGTAGAGAGATAACGCTCGCCTGTGTCTGGGAGGAGGACTACGATCTTCTTGCCCTTGTTCTCAGGACGTGCTGCAACCTGTGCTGCAGCAAATGCTGCTGCACCAGAAGAGATACCAACGAGAAGGCCTTCTGTCTGTGCGAGCTCACGACCTGTGCGGATTGCATCATCGTTGTCAACATCGATAACCTCGTCGATTACATCTGCGTTGTATGTCTTTGGAACGAAGCCTGCACCGATACCCTGAATCTTGTGAGGACCGCTCTTACCGCCGTTGAGTACTGGTGATGTGAGAGGCTCTACAGCATAGATCTTCACGTTAGGGTTCTTCTCCTTGAGATACTTACCTATTCCAGAGATTGTACCGCCTGTACCTACACCTGCTACGAAGATATCTACCTTACCATCAGTAGCATCCCATACCTCAGGACCTGTTGTTGCATAGTGACGTGCTGGGTTTGCAGGATTCTCGAACTGCTGGAGGATAACGCTGCCCGGAATAGAGTCGCGGAGTTCCTCTGCTGCCTTGATAGCACCAGGCATACCGTCCTTGCCGCTTGTGAGACGTACCTCAGCACCATATGCCTTAACGAGGTTACGACGCTCAACAGACATGGTCTCTGGCATAGTGAGAATGAGGTGATAGCCCTTGACAGCACTTACGAGGGCGAGACCTACACCGGTGTTACCAGATGTTGGCTCGATGATTGTTGCGCCTGGCTTGAGGATGCCCTTAGCCTCAGCGTCCTCAATCATAGCGAGAGCGATACGATCCTTTACTGAGCCGCCAGGGTTGAAGAATTCTACTTTTGCGATTACTGGAGTCTCAAGATTCTTTGCCTGAGAAAACTTGTTGAGTTCGAGCAGAGGGGTCTTACCAATCAGCTCGGTGAGTTTTTTTGCGATTGCCATAATACTTTTTTTTTCTTGTTATTGTTCTAATTTCTGAGTGCAAAGATACAGCATTCCTATCATATACGCAATACCACAAATATGGTAATTTGATTTTGCATATTTCATTATGGTGTATAAAAAAGAAAAAGTCCCCATAAACAGGGTATTTTCTCACGAAACGATCTTTCTTTAACGGAGAACCGCTTGTGTGGAGTTATGATTCAGGAAGTAAATCATGACGCTCGCTTTGATTCGTATTTCCTAATAAATAAGGTGTAGGCGACAAATGCCATTATGGTAAAGCAGAGACCTACAAGAGCGCAATAGTTGTATGGCATTCCGAGACTTATTGGCACACCTCCAGAGAAAGCCCCAATGGCATTGCCGAGATTGAAGGCTATCTGCACCATGGCTCCTCCAAGAAGCTCACCTCCGTCAGAGTATCTCAATAGTAACAGTTGCTGCGGAGCGGAGACGCTGAACAAAGCGGCTGTGGTTATCACCATACACACGACAGAAACAATCGTATTCTGCGAGAAGAAAAAGATTAGGGCTAGCATTAGGCACATCGTCATTACTCCGTATCTGCCCATGTGACCAGGCCCCGCCTTGTCGGATATCTTTCCACCGCTTAGGTTTCCGACTACCATTCCTGCTCCTGCAAGTACCATCATGAAAGTCATCATCTCTGTTGGGATGCTCGACATATTGATTAAGAGAGGCGCGATATAACTGTAATAACAGAACACACCACAGTTGCCTAAAAGCGTACCTAAAATAACAAGCCAAGGAGCGAGGTGCTTGAGAAAGCGGAATGTACCCTTAAAACCTATGTTAGGAAGTGGAGGTATAGAAGGTACGAAACGCCAAATGGCAAGTAGCGTGGCAATACCCCAGACACACGAAAAGATGAAGACTAATCGCCAAGAGAGAATACCCGTGAGCCATGTGCCAAGCGGAATTCCTATAAGGTTGGCTATCGCCATTCCGACACTTACAACAGCCACGGCAAAAGCCGACTTTCCATCGGGAGAGATTCTATCGGCAACAATACTCGTAACGCCGAAATAGGCACCATGAGGAAGTCCTGCACAGAAACGCGCCAAAAGGAAAACGCCATACGAAGGACTTACCGCCATCAATGCAGAGGCAGAGACAAAGATGCAGCAAAGCATGAGGATGATACGCTTCAACGGCCATGTGCGCCCGAGCATCAACAACATCGGAGCTCCAACACACACACCAAGCGCATAAGCGGAAATAAGATGACCGGCTACAGGGATGGACACAGAGAAATCGCTTGCCACGTTAGGCAAGATAGCCATCATGACGAACTCGGTAATGCCGAGTCCAAAAGTGCCCATAGCAAGAGAAATGAGGGCTCTTTTCACTATACTACAAAAAAGAATATTAGTTTTTCAAACGCATAGATGCAAAATTTTCACCATAAGGAGAATAGGGGAATCGGATTTATCTGATTTGTCTGATAGCTGGCGCTGTTGTATTCTCGCGATTTATCTCAGACAAATCCGTTTCTCTCTTGTATCTCATAAAAACATTGCGTCTTTGCGTTTTAATAATATCTGTTGGCAATGCCCTATACTATGATATCAAGCTGTGCTTTCAAAGCTGCAAGTTCAGTCTTCACGTCCTGCAGTTTACGAAGCACCTTATCTGTTCTGTCAACGCCAGAACGATTGGCATGTAGCATTTTCTTTGCTGCAGCAATCTTGAAGCCACGTACTCTGATGAGGTTATAGATGACCTTGATATCATCTATCTCCTTCATAGTGTACTGACGAACCTTGTTGGCAGTTGTCTTTGGCTTGATATGAGGAAACTCTGTTTCCCAGAACCTAAGAGTAGGCTCCGTTACACCAACAATCTCTGCCACATCCTTGATGGTGTAATATACCTTTAAGTTTTTCTCGGACATATTGGGGGAGAGTTTTAGAATGAATAACGAATAGTGAATAGTGAATAATACTTAGTGAAAAATACTGCTATCACGATTATAGAGAAAACCCATAATGGTGTCCACCAGTATTAAGTATTATTCTCTATTCACTTTTCACTTATTATAGTTCGCAGAGTTCTACAGCCTTGTCGAGAGCTGCAGAGATGCCGTCAGGATTCTTACCACCAGCAGTAGCGAAGAAAGGCTGACCGCCACCACCACCCTGAATGAGCTTGGCTGCCTCACGAACGATCTTACCTGCGTTGAGGTTGTGATCCTTAACCATATCGTCGGAAAGCATTACCGTGATGCTTGGCTTACCACCTACCTTTGTGCCGAGAGCACATACGAGTGAGCCTGGCATAGCCTCACGAATCTGGAACACGATGTCCTTACATTGCTGAGCATCAGCAGGAACAACAGCCTTGATGACATTGACACCATTGATATTCTGTACCTGCTCTATGAGCTTAGCCTTGATACGTGCAGCAGCCTGTGCCTTCATTGCCTCAACTTCCTTCTTCAAGTCCTCGTGCTCGTCAATAAACTTAGCAATAGCACCCTGAAGATCCTTGGCATTATTGAACATATTGCCGATAGCCTTTGCAGTATCTTCCATAGCATAAAGCATTTCCTCGCATTGCTTGCCTGTTACAGCCTCAATACGACGGATGCCGGCAGCTACGCTACTCTCAGAAACAATCTTGAACATACCGATACGGCCTGTGCTGCTTGCGTGGATACCACCACAGAACTCACAAGAAGGTCCGAAACGAACAACACGAACCTTGTCGCCATACTTCTCGCCGAAAAGGGCGATAGCACCGAGCTTCTTTGCCTCCTCAAGTGGAGTGTCGCGATGCTCGTCAAGTGGAATGTCCTCACGAATCATTGAGTTCACGATGCGTGAAACCTCACGAAGCTGCTCATCAGTAACCTTCTCGAAGTGAGAGAAGTCGAAACGGAGAGTATCAGGACTTACGAAAGAGCCCTTCTGCTCAACATGATCACCGAGAACCTGCTTCAAAGCATAGTCGAGAAGGTGGGTTGCTGTGTGGTTGGCAGCACTTGCATTACGAAGGTCTGTATCAACGCAAGCCATGAATGGAGCCGTAGGATCCTTTGGCATCTCCTTTACGATATGAACGCTCTGGCCATTCTCACGACGTGTGTCGATGATGTTGACTGTCTCGTTCTCTGAAACAAGGACACCTTTGTCGCCTACCTGACCACCCATCTCACCATAGAATGGAGTTGCAGAGAGTACGATCTCGAAATATGTAGCTTTCTTGACAGTCACCTTACGATAGCGAAGAATCTCACACTCATACTCTGTGTAGTCATAGCCAACGAACTGCTGCTCGCCTGGCTTGAGTTCTACCCAGTCGGAGTTTTCTACCTGTGCAGCATTACGAGCACGTGCCTTCTGTGCCTCCATCTCCTCATTGAACTTAGCCTCATCAACACTTACACCCTGCTCACGGCAGATAAGCTCAGTAAGGTCAAGAGGGAAACCGTAGGTATCAAACAGACGGAATGCCTGAGTACCGTCGAGCACGTTCTTCTTCTCTGCCTTGAGAGCCTCGATAGCATCAGAGAGCATAGAGATACCCTTGTCGAGAGTGCGGAGGAATGAATCCTCCTCTTCCTTGATAACCTTACCGATAAGCTCACGCTGTCCTGGGAGCTCTGGGTAAGATGAACCCATCTCCTGAATAAGAACAGGGAGGAGCTTATATACGAATGCTTCCTTCTGATCGAGGAATGTATATGCATATCGAACAGCACGGCGAAGGATACGACGGATAACATAGCCTGCCTTTGCATTGCCCGGAAGCTGACCGTCAGCGATAGAGAATGCTACTGCACGGAGGTGGTCAGCGATTACACGCATTGCCACATCTGTTTCCTCTGCAGCACCGTATTTCTTGCCAGAGAGACGCTCAATCTCCTTGATGATAGGCTGGAATACGTCTGTATCATAGTTAGAATGCTTGCCTTGAAGAGCACGAACAAGACGCTCGAAGCCCATACCAGTATCGATTACGTTCATACCAAGTGGTTCGAGGTGACCGTCAGCCTTACGCTCGAACTGCATGAATACGATATTCCATATCTCAATAACCTGTGGATCGTCCTTGTTTACAAGTTCACGTCCAGGAACCTTTGCCTTCTCTTCAGGAGTACGAGAGTCGAGGTGAATCTCGGAGCAAGGACCACAAGGACCTGTATCGCCCATCTCCCAGAAGTTATCGTGCTTGTTACCATTGATGATGTGGTCAGCAGGAACGTGCTTGAGCCAGTAGCCATAAGCCTCCTCATCGCGTGCAAGACCTTCGCTATCATCACCCTCGAAGATAGTAACGTAGAGGTCAGCAGGATCAAGTTTGAGTACATCAACGAGATATTCCCATGCCATATCAATAGCACCTTCCTTGAAGTAGTCACCGAAAGACCAGTTGCCGAGCATCTCGAACATTGTATGGTGATATGTATCGTGTCCAACCTCCTCGAGGTCGTTGTGCTTACCACTAACACGAAGACACTTCTGAGAGTCCGCACGGCGACGTGGCTCTGGGTCGCGTGTACCGAGGATTACATCCTTCCACTGGTTCATACCAGCGTTGGTAAACATAAGTGTTGGGTCATCTTTAATCACCATTGGTGCACTTGGCACGATGGCATGTCCTTTCTGTTCGAAGAATTTCTTGAACGAGTCACGGATTTCGTTTGCTGTCATCATTGAGATTTACTATTTTTTTATTTACGATATACAAATTTATGATTTTAAGGTGCAAAATTAGCAAATATTCTTGATTAAACAAAATAAATTCCCCAATTTCCTAATATTTATAATATTAAAGTCCGTTTTTTTGCATAAATATAGTAATTTTGCAGTCGCTATCACCTAGCACCTATCACCCAACATACAATCAAATGCATTGCAAAATCATCAATCTCGCCCTCCCATCCATTGTATCTAACATAACCGTGCCGTTACTCGGTCTTGTTGATACTGCCATAACAGGGCACATGGGAGAGGCACGCTATATAGGCGCTATTGCCGTAGGTTCTATGATTTTCAACATCATGTACTGGCTCTTCGCGTTTCTTAGAATGGGAACAGGCGGAATGACGGCTCAGGCATACGGCAGAAAGGACTTCGGAGAGGCTGACCTTACAGGACTTAGGGCAATCTGTATATCCTCACTTATCGGACTGGCTATCATCATTTTGCAGTATCCCCTACTCCATCTCGTTATGTGGTTTATTGCTCCTGATGAGAATGTCACCCAACTTGTGTATTCATACTGCTATATCTGCATCTGGGGAGCACCGGCAAGTCTCGGTCTCTTTGCCTTAAACGGATGGTTTGTGGGGATGCAGAACACAAAGATTCCGATGATCATTTCCATCACACAGAATGTGGTGAACATACTTGTCTCTCTGTTATTGGTGTATTGTCTTGGAGTGAAGATTGAAGGCGTTGCATCAGGAACGCTGATAGCACAATGGGCTGGTTTCTTCATGGGATGTTTCTTCTTTCAGAGAAAGAGAAGGGAGATTCCTTCGGATGGCAATTCACGCGTATCATTATCGTGCATTTTCGAGTCATCGGCAATGAAGTCTTTCTTCACGGTGAACAGGGATATTTTTCTTCGCACATTATTCTTAGTATCTGTAAATCTGTATTTTGTAGTGGCAGGTGCGAAAGGTGGAGAGATTATTCTTGCCGTCAACACCCTACTTATGCAACTATTCATTCTCTACTCATACATAATGGACGGATTTGCATATGCCGCCGAGGCACTTTGCGGCCGTTTCTATGGTGCTGGCGACAACGCTTCCCTAAAGGAAACGATTAGAAAGGTTTTCTATTGGAGTATGGGACTGACAGCTATCTATTCCATCGTATATGGAGTTGGCGGACTTGACTTCCTACGCCTTCTCACAAACGAAGAAAGCGTCATCTCAGCATCCGAAGAATACATCTTCTGGGCTATACTGATACCGATTTCCGGAATGGTGGCATTTGTATGGGACGGTGTGTTTATAGGCATGACGATGACAAAGGGAATGCTATCTGGAACATTCGTAGCTGCTATTGTGTTCTTCATTACATATTTCTCTCTCGAAACCACATTACACAATCACGCCCTGTGGCTCGCCTTCATTCTATACCTTACGGCAAGAGGCGTGACACAGAGCGTGTATTGGCATTTGAAAAAGATTAAAGGGTAGAGAGTAAAGGGTAATGTAGATAGTATTTCTACTATTATTCTCTTACTCATTACACCTTCCACTTTACTCTTTACACTTTATACTTTACACTAAACTACTCTTCTCCTGGAACTATGAGCTTATAGCCCTTACCGTGGATGTTGATGATCTCAATCTGGTCATCATCCTTGAGGTGCTTACGAAGCTTTGTGATGTAAACATCCATAGAACGTGCATTGAAGTAGTTATCATCAATCCAGATGGTCTTCAAGGCGAAGTCACGCTGGAGGATCTCGTTGGCATGGCTGCAAAGGAGAGAAAGGAGTTCGTTCTCCTTGGTTGTGAGTTTAACCATCTTATCGCCATTGGTAAGGAGCTGCTTCTGTGTATCGAAAACGAAGCGGCCAAGCTGATATACAGTGCTCTCCTTTGTCTTCTTTCCACGAACACGACGAAGAATTGCCTCTATACGGAAAACAAGCTCTTCCATTGAGAATGGCTTTGTGATATAGTCGTCTGCACCAATCTTGAAGCCTTCAAGAATATCCTCCTTCAACTGCTTGGCAGTCAAGAAGATGATAGGAATCTCGAGATTACTCTGACGGATATCAGAAGCAAGCGTGAAACCATCCTTCTTAGGCATCATAACGTCGAGGACGCAGATATCAAACTTGTCACGCTGGAAAGCGCGGAAACCAGCCTCACCATCAGGACAGAGCTCTGTTGTGAAGCCCTTAGCCTGAAGATACTCACGAAGCAACATACCGAGGTTCTCATCATCCTCGCAAAGCAGAATTTTTACATTTTCTTCCATAATAGTTATTATTTATTGTATTTTGTTTCTTTACTCTTTATTCGCAAAGCTCATCAGCTTCGCAGTTCCACTTTACTCTTTATATCCCTAGCACAACGGCAACTTAATGATGAACTTTGTTCCCTTGCCCAGTTCAGATTCCGCATGGATAGTACCCTTGTGAAGATCCACAATCTGCTTGACATAGGCAAGACCAAGTCCGAAGCCCTTTACATCATGTCGGTTTCCGGTGTGAACACGATAGAATTTCTCGAAGATCTTCTTCAGGTTCTCCTTCTTGATACCAATACCATTATCGGCTATAGAGAGATATACATGCGTGGCATCATTCCATGTACGAACATTCAGATGAATATCCACATCCTCTTTCTTGTATTTTACGGCATTGTCCATAAGATTGAACACCACATTCGTAAGATGCATCTCATCAACATATACCTTTGAACTCGTTGCAGCCAGACTACTATCAATCTTACCTCCTGAAGCCTCAACCTTGAGGGTGAATGTGTTGATAACGCCCTCTACAAGCTCGTTGAGCTCAAGGTCGCGCTTCTTGAATGTAACCTTTTTATGGTCGAACATCGACATCTGCAAGACTTTCTCAACCTGGAAACGCAAGCGCTTTGTCTCATCAACGATAACACCAGACAGATGCGAGAGCATAGTTGGCGACTTCGTTATGGTGTCATCCTTCAGCATCTGAGCTGCAAGTGATATACTGGATATCGGAGTCTTGAACTCATGCGTCATGTTGTTGATGAAGTCGTTACGCATCTCAGAGAATCGCTTCTGACGGAAGATTACCACAATAGTGAAGATAAAAGTAATCAGCAGAACTCCCGTAAAGATAAGCGCCGGTATCATGAACTTCACGCTTGAGAAGATATAGCTCGACATATCAGGGAAGTGAATGTTCACAACGCCCATCTTCGAGTGTGGGTCATTGCGGAAAAGAACCTGCGTATAGGTATTCTCCTCACCTTCATCTGTATAGTCAGGACAACGGTAAACCTCTCGACCATCACTTGTATTGACCTTAAAATGATACGGAATGGAGATTCCATTGTTTAGAAGCTCTGCTCGAATATCCTGATCGAGCATTTTGAAGTTTATCCTCTCCTTCAATGGCTTGTCAGATGCAGTATAGAGAATGTTATATACCACCTCATCAAGCAACGCTCTCTGATAGACATATCTGTTTCGGATAATCTCCTGCATTGACTTTGCTGCCTCAGAAATTGAGCTTTCCTTATCAGAATGGAGTATCATAGCCTTTGGCACCTTTGAAGGCTTCAAGGTTATGGTCTTCAACTCAAAGGATGAGTATATCGTACCATCTTCTCCTGCCACCGCATATTGATGCGACTGCTGAATACCAGCGTTCAACTTACCGCCTACACTTGACACAGAATCAAACTTGATAGCGCGACGCTCTGTGGCATTAACATCCTTCTCCAAGTATCTGAGCGTCTCATTCATCTCGAGATTACGTGAAGCCTGATACAAGGCTCGGTTGACAGATTCATTGAATTGCTCTCGCTTCATCTTAGTCATCTCCTCGATATAGGAAATCTGCAAGTACAGAAGACCTACGAATGAGAGTCCCATGACAACGGCAACGAGCCATATAGTTGATTTCTTCATCTATTCTTTCTAATTTTTTGACAACGTGCGAAGCATCCTCGCATGAATGGAAAAGTGCGTGTCAGCCCTAAAGGCTGGCGCACGTTCTTTGATTTCTCGAATGCAAAAATACTAAGATTTCCGAAACAAGAGAACTAAATGTTAATTTTTATCGTCTATTTTTAGCGTTATTAACATAAATATTTATCTATATTTTATTATTCGCAATTATATTTTTACCATAAAAGCAAAAATTAAAGGTAAAATGCGCAAATACACTTTTCACCTTTTTATTTTACACTCTCTACTTATTGTCCCAGCACAAGAAAGGGTAGGTTTATTATTACCTCCACCTTCGCACTCACTCCGCTATGAATCCGCTAATAATTCGCTATAAACACAAGGGATTTGTGCGTTTGGGGCTTTTGAAACGGAGGCAGTGTTGAGGCATATCGGAGGTACGACGAAGGCAATTCGGGGCGAAAATCACGACTTTTACCTATCTTCACCTACCCTAGGTTAGATAGGTAGGTTTGACAATATGCACATAACTTACAGATATACAAGCAGATACCTTGTTCCCTCCCTCACATACCTACCTACCCAAGGTAGGTAAGTGTATGTAATCTCGATATGAAAAATAGCACAGTAATTGTTAGGAATATATATATATAATAATGATATAATTTTTATTCTACTTCTATATACTCACATACCTACCTTGGGTAGGTAGGTATGTATAGCTGAAACAATGATGATATGGCTGTGTTATGTTTCGCGCAAAGCATGTAACAGGTTCATACTCAACATATTGAACAGAACAAGTACTATTCTCTCTCCGTGGAATACCGGCTTAAAATGACACCTACCTTACCTACCATGAGGATAGGTAAGATAGGGATGTTACTTTACACTTTCCACTTTACCCTTATTATTTCTTCATGCCAGCTACAACCTTATTTATAAAAGTTGAAAAATCGTTTGTCAAAGAAGCATTTGTCTTCTTATAGCTTGCGAAGAATGGCTTTTTCTCAATAGCATTAAGAGTCTGCACATCCTTAAGGTCAACCTTCCCTACCAAAGCGGTCAGGACAAGCGTGTTCATATTTTTCTCCATGAAAGAGAACATACCATCCATCATCTTTGCCATCATCTCCATCTGATCAGCAGGTATGCCCTCTGGCATATGATCTGCAGCAATGCCTTTAGCACAATTCATAGATGCCTTCATGATTCCTTCCATATTATTAATCTCCAGCCAATGGAGAATTTCCTTCTTCAACTGTGGATCACAATTTGGCTCCTTCAAATCCTCTGGTGTTCCGCCTGTCATAAGAGCCTGCATCTGAGGCATTAAAGACTGCATAGCTTCCTGTCCCTGACTTGAAATCGCAGCAGCAATGGCCTTCTTCTGAATAGCCTGTACCTCTGGTTGCATGAAGAAAGAAATCATATCACCAAATTCCTTCTCTGACATATTCTTACGGTAGTGTCCTGCCAACCACTCCACAACATCAGTCTTGAACTGTCCCTGGATATAACCGGCATTAACATTTGGCATCTGCGACATCTGCTCAAACGACTTTGTATAAAGCCCCATAGCATCGCTATTCATGAGTTTCATAAGTCCGTCAGTATAGTTATCAGCACTAACGGTTGTGAACTGCATAAAAAGAGCAGCAATAAACGATAGAATAAATCTTGTTCTCATAATTTTTTAGGTTTTAAGTTTTATAAGTTTATAAAAAGTTATCTCTTTTATTAAAGACGTGAATAATTCGGAAAGGTTTAGTCCGCAACCGAAAGGACTTGCGGAGCGTATGAGACTTAGCGAATAAAACTATTGTTGCCTAATCCAATCAATCATCACATCAAGCACCTCTGGAGATATCGTTTCTTCTATCTCCGAATATTCCGTAGGGGAACCAGTCTTACAATGTTGAAACAAATGATTCAAGCCATCAAAGGCGACAACTTTATGTTTACAATTTGTCAGTCCTTTTTCTAACACACCAAGATTATAGGTTGGCTCAACTTGCAAATCAAGCTTTCCGTTAATAGCAAGAACAGGACATTTAATCTTAGCCAAAGAATTACTCATATCAATTGACAAAGAAGTACAGATATAAGGAACCAACGGCTGAGACATTACAGCCTGGAGATTGGTCTTTAGCTCCATTGGCAAGGATTCTGGGATATCAAAACCCTTTGGCTGCCTGCTATTTGCCATTTCGTCGAACATCTTTCCAAGCACATCGCAATAAGTAATCAGCACTTCATCCGAGTGCCCCATACTCTTCAGAATCATCTTATTCTGCAAGAGGAGATTCTCTTTTCCAGAGCCACCAACTCCCGCCATAGAAACTACAAAATCAACCTTGCCCTCAGCAGCAAGCATCAAGGCTATAGTACCTCCGTCACTATGCCCAAGCACCCCTACATTATCAAATCTGCCACGAAGAAGATTGATAGCAGCAAAGGCATCTTCCTTAAAGTCATAAGTGGTGAATTTACCGAAATCCTTCGACTTATCTCCAAAGAAACGATCATCATAACGCAAAGTCGCAATACCCTTTCTTGCAAAAGCATCTGCAATAACAGCAAAAGGCTTATGCTCAAACAATTCCTCATCTCGATTCTGCTGTCCACTACCCGTAACCATCACAAGTACAGGCGTTTTCTTAGAGAAACCAGCCGGAAGAGTCAAAGTACCATTAAGTTCGATATCGCCATTCTTGAATTTCACCTCCTCGGTAGTATAAGGAAAAGGCGCTACTGGAGTCTGAGGACGATTGAGTTTTGCCTCTGTCAGATTCAGCGGAAAAGACATCCCCATTTGCTTGAACACGCCCTTAATCTCCTTGCCTTCGAGTCTTCCTTCATAGTTTCCTCCAATAGTCGGGATAGAGATCTTCACATCTCCATTCTCGCTACGTGTCCAGTCGGTCTTTATACCAACCGCCCCTTGACTTGGAGAATCCATCGTGCAACCTTCCGAAGAGAAGTTGAACACAACAGGAAGTTTCGTTCCTGGCAAATTCAATTCGCCCTTCCATCTGCCCTCTTGTGCATTAGCCACAAGAGAGCAGAACATTGATACAACAATTAATAGTTTCTTCATTTTTCGTTATCGATATTTTCTTGAGTTTCTTTCTTTTTCTTCTTTTTCATACGGCCAGACTTCTTCAAGGCCTCAGAGATAATCCACTGAAGCTGACCATTGGTAGAGCGGAACTCATCTGCCGCCCATGCCTCAATGGCATTCATCATTTCCTCATCAAGTCGGAGAATAAAGTTCTTGGTCTTTGCCATGAAAGAAACAATTACAAATTACAATATTACGATTTCCTTGCCCAAGTATACTGAAGTACAAAAAGAGCGACACTTACCAGTACAAGTATTGCAAAGTAAATCTTCCAAAAGAGAGTATTATTGCAAAAGAAATAAACGGAAATATATCCAAATCCTGCAACAAGCGTCCAAGCAGCCATAAGAAAGCTCACGCGAGAAACATTATATTTCTCATTCCGCATCATTCTTGACACGAAAATAGGATTCATCTCATTCGCCCTACCCTTCTTTCTTGCCCAAGTATTACTCAAAACTCCCAATAAGATAGACCCAAAAGCGGCAAAAGCGCCCAAAGCAGCTCTTATCTTCATAGTCAAAGAGTCAGGTTCACAGGCAAATAACAAGATAAGAGATATTGTCAGCAGAATCATAGAAAATGCCTTTATCACTCTCAATCGTGGTAAACTGCCATACATCTCAAACTTCAAAGATCTACCCATAAGGAAGTCCAATTTGCCAGCAAGTATGAGAAAATCCACAACAAGCAGCAATACGATAGCCGACACAACGATAACTACAGTCATAATCTCAAGCAGTTAAATATCAAGAATCACCTATTCTTTGCCCAAGTATATTGAAGGACAACGAGAATGGCTGCAATGAAAACAAACACGCCACCCAAAATCTGAACAAGTCTTACGTTTTGCATAAAGACTGCGAACGAAACGAAACACATGGAGCCGGAAAACATCATGAAAGCGTGTAACAATCGAATTCGCTTCACGTTATATCTTTCTGCACCAGGTCTGTTCAGAGGCTTAACAAAACGGTCGCCCTTGCCAATGAGGATAAATATCCCCACAGCAAGGAATAAAACCGCAAAGATTGAAGTCATAACAATTTCCATATTGTCAAAAAAGCAAGAATTTAATGATTCAAAGTACCACTATTAATTACTGGCTGAGCAGGCTCATCAGCACAAAGAACCACGAGCAGATTGCTAACCATAGCTGCTTTCTTTTCCTCGTCAAGATCCACGATGTCCTCATCTGCAAGTTTGTCAAGGGCAAGCTTAACCATACTAACAGCACCATCAACAATCTTCTCACGAGCAGTAATGATAGCTGCTGCCTGCTGACGACGAAGCATTACAGCCGCAATCTCAGGAGCGTATGCAAGATAGTTAATACGAGCCTCAATCACCTCAAGACCAGCCATTTGAAGTCTTTCGTTGAGTTTTGCTGTAAGAACCTCGTTAACCTCGTTGCTACCATCGCGAAGAGTTATCTCCTTTGAGTTTGGATTCTCGTCATCATAGGCATACATTCCCGCAACCTCACGAAGGGCGGAATCACTCTGAACAGCCACAAAATGCTCAAATTTAGTCATACGAGCACCAGCAGCATTACCAATCTGGGCATTAGCAGAAACATCTGTATCAATATCGAAAATAGCCTTATATGTATCCTTGAGTCGCCAAACAAGAACAAGTCCGATAAGCACAGGATTACCAGCCTTATCATTCACCTTGATAGGATCAGCGTTAAGGTTACGAGCACGAAGGCTAACTTTCTTTGAACTCATAAGAGGATTAATCCAATAGAAACCGTTCTTGCGGAAAGTACCGACATATTTGCCGAAAAACGTCATAACTTTTGCCTCATTAGGCTCAAGCATAGTAAAGCCGCAAGAGCAAAGTATTGCCACAATGACAAATACCACAAACGCCACAAAGTCTATCGTACAATGACGACCTTTATCAGCATCAATAATACCTGATATCAAACAGAAAATCGCACATCCCCAGAGGATTAGAGCGATAAGGCACATCAAAAAGCCATTGAGCGAACCTCCATAGAATTCAAACTCTTTTGTCTTGTTTTCTTCCATAATAGTAATCTATTTTTTATAGTTGTAAAATGATATCACTTTGATATCACCTTGCAAAAGTATTTATTTTGCTTGAAAGCACCAAATTTTCACAAAAGAATTAACAGTAGTTAACCATTGACGACGTTTCAACAAGGCTCTACCTCCGTTATGACAAGGAACCAAACTCGATGAAGGTCCGTTCTATGTCTTATATAGAATGGGAGGTTCATCGAGTTTGGTTAGGAGGAACAAGGGAATTACTACGGACTTACAGAGGAGCTACAACGGACTTGCCTGCTGTTACGATTGGCCGAAGACTTGATTTTTCTAAAGACAACACACGTTTTTCACACTTCTTTACATTAAATAATGTGGAAAATGATGAAATATCATTTTTTTTTAGTAATTTTGTCGCCGATTTTTCAAGACTATAAATGAACAACGAGATATTTATGACAGGTGGCAACCAAGGAGCAGGATTCCAGATGGTTGCCGATTTTGACGGGGACATCGACTCTCTCTTTGAGGTAAGCCACGATGGCGAGATGCCAATCATAGCTACACGCAACATCGTGTTGCACCCTGGCGTATTGACGCCTATCATGGTCACAAGGGAATCTACACTTGCTCTGGTAAAGAAGCTCAAGAAGAAGCAGGATCTTGCTTTTGCTGTCATTTGCCAGAAAGACCCTAACGTTGACGAACCTGAACTGGAGGACTTGTACGAGTATGGAGTATTCGGCAAGCTCGTGAAGATATTCGACATTCCGGGAATGGGTAGCAACGTAACCATCGTTATTCAGGCACTCTCAAGATGTCATCTCGAAAGCATCACGAAGAAGAGTCCTTTCCTCATGGGCGAGCTCATAACAGCAAAGGAGCAGATGCCGGAGAAGAACGACACCGAGTACAAGATGGCTATTGACGACGTGAAGAAGAAGGCCTTGGAATACGTTCAGAACAACGAGGACCTGCCAAACGAGGCTCAGTTTGCCGTGACAAACATATCAAACGAGATTCTGTGCATCAACTTCATGTGCACAAACCTGCCTTTCTCCATCGACGAAAAGGCAAAGCTTCTTGGCATGCCTTCCATGAAGCTACGTGCATTCCAGTTGCTTGGCTTACTCAATCGCGAACTGCAATTGCTTGAGCTGAAGAACAGCATACGTCATCGCACAGAGGAGAAAATCAACGAGGAGCAGAAGGAATACTTCCTGCGACAGCAGATAAAGAACATACGCAAGGAACTTGGCGGAGACGGTCAGAGCGCAGAGCGCAAGAAACTGATGCGTCAGGCAGCAGAAAAGATATGGAGCAACGAGACAAAAACGGCTTTTGAGGAAGAGCTCAACAAACTTGACGCCATTCAGCCGCAGAGTCCTGACTACAACATACAGCTCACTTATCTTCAGCAGATTCTCGCCTTGCCTTGGGATTACCGCACAGAGGACAATCTCAATCTCGCACGTGCAGAGAAGAAACTTGACCAAGACCATTATGGTATGGAGAAGGTCAAGGAGCGCATACTTGAATACATATCAGTTTTGAAGCTCAGAGGCAATCTGAAATCGCCAATCCTCTGTCTCTACGGCCCTCCGGGAGTGGGTAAGACGAGTCTTGGAAAGAGCATAGCTGATTCTCTTCAGCGTAAGTATGTCAGGATTTCACTAGGCGGTCTGCATGACGAATCTGAAATACGCGGTCATCGCAAGACATACATCGGAGCTATGCCAGGCCGTATCATTAAGGGCATTCAAAAGGCTGGCAGTTCAAATCCGGTGTTCATTCTCGACGAGATTGACAAAGTGACACAGAACACCCACCAGGGAGATCCGGCATCAGCCTTGCTTGAGGTTCTCGACCCAGAGCAGAATAATGCCTTCCACGACAACTATCTTGATATGGACTATGACCTCTCAAACGTGATGTTCATAGCAACAGCCAACGATATCAGCAACATTCCGGGACCTTTGCGCGACCGTATGGAGATGATTGAGGTTAGCGGCTATATCACGGAAGAGAAGATCGAGATTGCGAAGCGTCATCTTATCAAGAAGGAAACCGAGGCAAACGGATTGCCAAAGGGCGCCTTGAAGTTCAAGAAATCAGCTATTGAGATGATTATTGAGCGTTATACCCGTGAGAGTGGTGTACGCCAGTTGGAGAAGACAATCGGCAAACTGATGCGTAAGATAGCGTTCAAATATGCCAAGGACGAGAACTATCCTTTAGGACAGATAGACGAGGAAAAGGTAGAGGAATTGCTTGGCAATCCACCTTTCTATCGCGATATCTATCAGGGAAATGACTATGCCGGTGTTGTTACAGGACTGGCTTGGACAAGCGTTGGTGGTGAGATTCTCTTCATCGAGACATCGCTCTCAAAAGGCAAGGCAGGCAAACTGACCTTGACGGGTAATCTCGGAGACGTTATGAAGGAGAGTGCCACTATCGCACTTGAATATGTGAAGTCTCATGCCGATACCCTGAATATCGACTACAGAATATTCGACAATTGGAACATTCACATCCACGTTCCAGAGGGCGCAACGCCAAAGGACGGTCCTTCTGCGGGTATCACAATCGCAACATCCATAGCTTCAGCCCTTACCCAGCGCAAGGTTCGCAAGAACATAGCGATGACTGGCGAGATAACACTTCGCGGAAAGGTTTTGCCAGTAGGCGGCATCAAGGAGAAGATTCTTGCCGCAAAGCGTGCAGGCATTACCGACATCATGCTCTGCGAGGCCAACGAGAAGGACATCAACGAGATTCCTGAGATTTATCGCAAGGGTGTGAATTTCCACTACGTTGCCGATGTGCAGGACGTTTGGGCATACGCCTTGACCGATGAGAAGGTGAAGGATGCGATAAAGTTGGACTAGAAGCCCACCCAGTCCCTCCCAAAGGGAGGGTTCCTCCCCCCTTACCCCCTCAAGGGGGAGTAGATACATTTTTCAAATCAAGAAATTTGTAATAATTAATTATATACAAAACTCCATCTTCCCTTTGAAGGATCAATACTATAATACATCCTTCCCTTTGGGAAGGCTTGGTTAGGCTTATGTTATTCGAATTACAACATACAGATCCATGTTCAGATGCCCGAGCTGGTATCATCACAACCGACCACGGACAGATAAAGACGCCAATCTTTATGCCTGTGGGAACTGTGGGATCTGTAAAGGCAGTTCATTTTGAGGAACTTCGCAAGCAGGTTCTTGCCCAGATTATTCTCGGCAACACATACCACTTGTATCTCCGTCCGGGTCTTGACATCCTCAAGAAAGCTGGCGGTCTTCATAAGTTCATTGGCTGGGAACGCCCAATTCTTACAGATAGCGGCGGTTTTCAGGTATTCTCTCTTACAGGCATCCGAAAGCTCAAGGAGGAAGGTTGCGAGTTCCGTTCACATATTGACGGAAGTAAGCATTTCTTCACCCCAGAGAACGTGATGGATACAGAGCGCGTAATTGGTGCGGATATCATGATGGCATTCGACGAATGTGCTCCAGGCGAGGCAGATTTCAACTATGCCAAGAAATCCATGCAGATGACTCACAGGTGGCTTGACCGCTGTTGGAAACGCTTCAACGAAACAGAACCGCTCTATGGATATAACCAGACCCTCATGCCTATTGTTCAGGGATGTAAGTATCCTGAGCTTCGCAGGGAATCCGCAAAGTATATCTCAGACAAGGGAGCAGATGCAAATGCCATTGGTGGCCTAGCAGTTGGCGAGCCTACGGAGATTATGTACGAGATGATAGAGGTCGTAAATGAGATTCTTCCAAAGGACAAACCACGATACCTTATGGGCGTAGGAACTCCTTGGAATATCCTTGAGGCAATAGAGCGAGGCGTGGACATGTTTGATTGCGTTATGCCAACACGCAACGGAAGAAATGCCCTTCTCTTCACCTACGAAGGCACTATGAATATGCGCAACAAGAAATGGGAGGACGATTTCACACCTATCGACACAGAGGGGTGCGATATTGACGTTGTGACGACAAAGGCATATCTCCACCATTTGTTCAAGGCACAAGAATATCTCGCTCTTCAGATTGCCAGCATCCATAATCTGGCATTCTATCTGCGTCTCGTAACAGATGCGAGGAAGCATATCGAACAGGGTGATTTCGTAAAATGGAAAAACTCTGTGGTTGAGAATATGATGAGAAGAAGATAATGGCTAAACTTAGTTTAAGAAGAATAAAGCGAAAGATAAAAGGCTCATGGATATTCCGTTGCCTGAAGATGCTTGTCCTTTGGATAAAGCAACTATGGCACTATATCTGTTGGCCTTTTGCCTGGTTAAAGGAATTTGCGACAGTAAAGCATCCGAAAATCTGGTATAGCTTTATGAAGATTCTTCCCGGGCGACTTGACAGATACATTATCGGCAAGTTCATCGGCACATACTTCTTTGCCATATTGCTCATCATATCAATATCAATTGTCTTTGATGTAAACGAGAACCTTTCGAAGTTCACGGAGTATCATGCTCCTCTGAAGGCTATAGTCTTTGACTATTACATGAATTTCGTACCATATTTTGCTAATCTGTTCTCGCCTCTGTTCGTCTTTATTGCCGTGATATTCTTCACTTCAAAGATGGCAGGAAACTCAGAGATTATCGCCATTATGGCAGCCGGAGTGAGTTTCAAACGACTGATGCGCCCATATATGCTTTCGTGCGTTCTTATCTCCATGATGTCATACTACCTTAGCGCGTATGTCATCCCACACGGAACAGTCATAAGGCAGAACTTTGAATCACTCTACAAGAACAACAAGAAGAATACATCTGCTGATAATGTGCAATTGCAGGTAAGCCCAGGTGTCATCGCCTACATACAGCACTACGACAACAAGATAAAGCGTGGATATGGTTTCTGTCTGGATAAGTTCGAGAACAAGAAACTTATATCCCACATGACTGCCATAGATATCCAATACGACACCATAGCCGATGAGAAATACCATTGGAAGGCATACAATTGGAAGATTCGCGAGATGCGAGGCATGAAGGAGAACATAACGAGTGGATCAAGCCTAGATACGCTTATAACGATGGAGCCTACAGACCTCGTTTACAGCAAAGGTCAGCAAGAGACATTCACCTCACCTGAGCTGAAAGACTATATCTCAAAGCAGATAGACAGAGGCTCGGCTAATGTGGTACGCTATCAGGTGGAATACCACAAGCGTATCGCCTCTTCCTTTGCCTCATTCATCCTAACGATAATAGGACTTAGCCTTTCTTCCAGAAAGCGTAAAGGAGGTATGGGTATGTACTTAGGTATAGGTCTAGCATTAAGTTTCATCTATATCATGCTCCAGACCGTTTCCTCTACATTTGCAATAAATGCCGGCACGCCAGCCCCATTGGCAGCCTGGGCACCTAACATAATATTTGCCTTTGTAGCATATTTCTGCTATCGCAAGGCACCAAATTAAGTTACGAATTACAAATTACGAATTACTTTGTTGGTTTTGTAAGACTTGTTAAGTCTGCAAACACAGGCAGGTGATTAGTAATTGGTAAATTTGGTAATTAATAATTGGTAATTAGTAATTAATCAATGTATTTCGACGAAACAGAATTAAACGACAACATCCTTGATGCGCTTTATGACATGCACTTCGACGAGTGCACACCTATTCAGGCGCAAACAATATCTCCTATACTCCAGGGACGTGACATCCTTGGTGTGGCTCAGACTGGCACAGGAAAAACGGCAGCATATCTGCTTCCTGTTCTATCTCTCCTTGATGACGGACTTGATCCGCACGACCGCCCTTTTCCTGAGGATTCCATTAACTGTCTTATCATGAGTCCGACACGTGAGTTGGCTCAGCAGATTGACCAGGCAATGGAAGGATTCAGCTACTACCTCGACGGTATTTCAAGCGTAGCTGTCTATGGAGGCAACGACGGTAACAGATACGATCAGGAACTTAAGTCCCTAAAACAAGGGGCATCTGTTGTCATAGCCACACCGGGAAGATTCATCTCACACATGCAAATGGGCAATGTGGATCTGTCACGAATATCATTCTTCATACTTGACGAGGCTGACAGAATGCTCGACATGGGTTTCTCCGACGACATAATAACTATCGCCAAAGAACTCCCACCTACGGTACAGACAATCATGTTCTCTGCAACTATGCCTGAAAAGATAGAGAATCTTGCAAAGACACTTCTCAAAGATCCTGTTCAGGTAAAGATTGCTGTCAGCAAGCCAGCAGAGAAGATTCAACAATCTGCATACGTGTGCTATCAGCCACAGAAGAATGCCATTCTGAAATCAATCTTCAAGGCAGGCAACCTGAAGCGTGTCATCATATTCTCAGGTAAAAAACAGAGAGTTAAGGACATATACCACGCTCTAAAGCAGATGAACGTGGTATGTGGAGCTATGCACTCAGATCTCACGCAAGCAGAACGTGATGATGTGATGTATAAGTTCAAGAGTGGTGAACTTGACGTTCTGGTCGCAACAGATATCGTTGCACGCGGAATCGATATTGACGACATCCAAATGGTCATCAACTATGACGTTCCTCACGATGTTGAGGATTACGTTCACCGTATCGGCCGTACAGCACGTGCAGATCGTGATGGCATAGCATACACGCTTGTCAGCGATGATGAAATCTGGCTTTTCAAAAAGATTGAGGAATTCCTTGAGAAGGAAATCACCAAGAACACACTTCCCGAAGGGATAGGCGACGGACCAGAATACAAGGCTGTTAAACCTATCAAGAACGGCAGAAAAAACTACAGGTACTCTCGTAAACCTGTCGGCAAAGGTAAGCCATACGCCAAAAGAAGCAACAACAGAAAAACGGAAGCCACAACCACGGCTCCAAAACAGGATAGGAGAAAGAACAAAGCAGAAAAGGCAAAGGGAAAAGAATAAAAACAGGTTTTATGCATCAATTAGGGCAATAATATGCAAAAAACAATCAAATCCTTTGGATTTAAATCTTTTTTATAGTATCTTTGCACCTTGGAAAGCAAGGTCTCTTCCCCATAGGGGAAAGTTACTAATGTCTTCCCTGTCTCCCCTATTAGATAATTCATTTAGGGGCTAAATATAAAAAAAATACTTATGCTAAAGAAGTCATTAAACAAAATAAGATTCTGGTATCTATCCAAGAGTGCGCTCCCATACTGGAGCGTAATCTGCGTAGATTTCATTATCATCATTGTAGCAGCATTGGTAAGTACCTATGTTTGTGAAGGCCCTCATGCATTGATTAATAATTTCTGGGACCGTTTAATGACATGGTGCTGTCTGTTGCCCTTCTTCTTCATCGGTATGCGAATATTCCACACTTATAGTGGAATCGTAAGATATCTGCGCTCATCAGATTTGTTAAGGGTTTTATATGCACAGTTAGTAGGTTTTGCTTTCATCTTCTGCATACGCCCATTCTTTAGTGCAAATCAAATCATTTCCGACACAGGACTTAAGGCATACGTTATGACCTTCTGTCTTAGCATTGCCGGACAATGGGCAATAAGAGTGTTAATGAAAACCATATACGAATCATCATTCAGCGATGGAGTTAAGAGGGCATTCATCTTTGGTGTACAGCAAGGCGCTGAGGTTATAGCCAGCACCATCCAGTCAAGTCCACAGAAGAAATACTCCATTGTAGGCTTTGTAAGTCCTAATGGTGATTTGGCAGAGAAATACATGTTTGGAGTTAAGGTTCGTAGAATCGGACCAAACCTCATTGAACACATGAAGAAGGCTCGCGCAACAGTAATTATTGTGAGTCCGTTGCAAGCAGAGAATTTCCGTAACAATACGGAGTTGATAAAGGAACTGATTGCCAACGAGATTCATATTCTCATGCTTGCCGAAGCTGAGATGTGGACTCCAGAAAAAGGTCTTAAACAAGAACAACTTCACGAGGTGGAGATTGAAGACCTGCTTCCTCGCGAAAAAATTGAGGTTGACCTTGATGCCATTGGAGCACTTCTTCAAGGCAAGCGCATCCTAATCACAGGTGCAGCAGGCTCTATCGGCTCAGAGATGGTTAATCAGGTAGCGAAGTCCAATCCTTCCGAGATGGTTCTCATCGACCAAGCAGAAACACCTATGCACGATGTACGACTGAGAATGGCACGAAAGTATCCACATATCAAAGCGTGGACTATTGTCAGCAGCATCAGCAATCAGACTCACATGGAAGAGATTTTCCGTGATCACAAACCAGAATACGTATTCCATGCAGCAGCATACAAGCACGTTCCTATGATGGAGGATAACCCTGCAATGGCTATCCAGAACAACGTCTATGGAACTCGCGTAATTGCAGACTTGGCCGTAAAATACGGAACGAAGAAATTCGTGATGATTTCTACCGACAAGGCTGTGAATCCAACAAACGTGATGGGATGTTCAAAGAGAATCTGTGAGATATATTGCCAGAGTCTCAATAAGGCTTTGCAGGATATCAAGAATGGCATCAAGCCAGAGAACTACGAGGGCATCAAGGATAAGCTCATGCAAGCCGATGGCAATCCAGGTGTAACACAATTCATCACCACACGTTTCGGTAACGTACTCGGATCAAACGGTTCTGTAATCCCAATCTTCAAAGAACAGATTAAGAATGGCGGCCCACTTACGGTAACACACCCTGACATCATCCGTTTCTTCATGCTGATTCCAGAGGCCTGTCAGTTGGTACTCGAAGCCGGTACAATGGGCAATGGTGGTGAGATATTTGTCTTCGACATGGGCAAACCAGTCCGTATCGCAGACCTCGCGCAAAGAATGATAGATCTTTCTGGTGCCAAGAACGTAGAGATAAAATATACTGGTCTTCGTGATGGTGAAAAGCTTTTCGAAGAAGTACTCAACGACACAGAGCTGACAAAGCCTACTGTTCATCCAAAGATCAAGGTTGCATCAGTACGTGAATATCAATACGATGAAGCCCTCAAGAATGAAGAAGAGCTTCATCAGCTAAGTTTCACATACGATGACATGAAGATTGTGAAAAAGATGAAGGAGATTGTTCCAGAGTACAAGAGTCGCCAATCAAAGTACGAGGTACTCGATAAGTAGAAGATAGAAAGTAAAAAGTATGATTACTACAGATGCTTATAACAATAACGCCGAGTGTATCATACTTTTTACTTTTTAATTTTCACTTCTTAATTTCTTGTTAAGAAGATTGGTAAACTCATAATTCTTCAGTCCCCAGCGAGGTGCAATGAGCAATCCCGCTGGGGACTGACTCGTAAAGCGCTCTATGACAATATCACCACGAAGACGACGGATATACTCAACGAGCAAATCTATATACTCTTCCGGAGTAAATAATGTACATTGCGCAATCAAATCTGGACGATGCTCAAGAATAGTACCTTTCGTTATCTGCAACTGATGAAGTTTCAGAATATCAATCGGCAATGCGTTCACTATATCAATCTGTCTCAGAATTTCTTCCATACCCTCTCCCGGAAGTCCAAGAATAAGATGTGCACACACAGTAATTCCACGCGCGTGCGTATTCCTTATAATATTAATACTACACTCCGAAGAATGACCACGATTTATTATACGGAGCGTATCATCATTCAAAGACTCCACCCCATACTCCATCGTAAGGAAAGTGCGATGTGAGAGTTCCTCAAGATAATCAAGCAACTCATCCGACACACAATCAGGACGAGTGGCAATAGAAATACCAATTACATCCTCAACTGAAAGAGCCGCCTCATACATTCGCTTCAACTTCTCGATATTCCCGTATGTATTGGTATATGACTGAAAATACGCGATGTATTTCATCTCTGGATATTTTCTCGAGAAGAACTCCTTACCTGCCAATAACTGAGCCTTGATATTATTAGCAGAGAGATTAAGACGTTGTTCCTGGGATATTCTCCCAGCCGTATCTGTACAATATTCAGGGTTAAAAGTAGCATTATTGCAATAGATACATCCGCCTTTTCCAATCGTTCCATCACGATTTGGGCACGAAAAACCTGCATCTATTGAGATTTTCTGCACCTTACATCCGAAACGTTTTCTTACCCAATCACCATATTTATTATAGCAAATCATACGAATTTAAAGAAAAATGTCATTATTTTTGATGATTTTATAACTTTTTGTACATATTTGGTTGCAAATTTACGAAAAAAATATTATCTTTGCACCAAAATTAGTAGAAAACTGTCAAATGAAGAAATTTTTTATTATGTGCTCACTCCTTCTCGCAACGGCATTGGGTGTTGCAGCTCAGGGAAAGATAAGCATTCAGGACATCAACTCGGGCGTTTTTGCTGCGAAAAAAGTTGGTGGAATGAGAGCTTTGCCTGATGGTGAGACGTATTCAAGAATATCTGACGACGGTACTAAAATCATAGCTTGCTATTATAAAAACGGTCAGCAGGCAAGCGTTCTTTTCGACATAAACAACACAGTTGGTGAAAAGGTTAAGGCATTCGACGACTATATCATCTCACCTGATGGCACAAAAATGCTCATCAAGACCGAGACAAAGATGGTATATCGCAGGTCTTCAACTGCAAAATACTATGTGTATAACATCGCCAACAAGCGTATGCGTCCGCTTAGCGACAACTCCGACGTTCAGAATCCTATCTGGAGCAACGATGGTAATCTAATTGCCTTTGTACGCAACAACAACATCTGGGTTAGCAAACTCCTTTTTGACGGAGCAGAAAGCCAGGTAACAAAGGACGGCGAAATCAATAAGGTAATCAACGGAATCCCAGATTGGGTAAACGAAGAGGAATTTACGACCTCAAACAGCATGTGCTTTAATGCCGACGGCACTATGATTTGCTGGATAAAGTATGAGGAAGCAAATGTAAAAGAATACCCTCTCCAGTTGTTCAAGGGCATGTCTCCTTCATACGACGCACTAAGCACATATCCGGGAGAATACATATATAAATATCCAAAGGCTGGCGAGGACAACTCAAAGGTAAGTGCATGGAGCTACGACATCAAGAGTCACGTCACACGAAAGATTGAACTTCCATTGGATGCTGAAGGATATATTCCAAGAATCATCCCTACTTCTGATGCCAATAGCATATTGCTCGTTACGCTCAACCGCCATCAGGATGATATGCGCATCTACTCTGCTAACCCACGCAGTAGCGTATGCCAGATGATTGTTGAGAACAAATCAAGCAAATACGTTAAGGAAGAGGCCTATACCGACATGAAGGTTACAGACAACTACATCCTCGTGCCTTGCGACAAGGGAGAGAATATAACCCTCAACGTATATTCAATTACAGGAGCTCTAAAGAGAGAAATCTCACTTCCTAACAAGGATATCACAGCGACATACGGCATTGACCAAAAGACTGGCGATGTCTATTTCCAGGCAGCCTCTCCAACTCCAAAGGATCGCCAGGTGTTTGTTTCAAAAGCTAACGGCAAGCTTGAATGCCTTACTCCAGAGGCAGGAACAGCCGCAGCCCAGTTCTCTGAGACATTCAAATACTTCCTCAAGACATGGAGCGATGCCGATACACCTTATAAGTTCTCTGTCTGCAATGGTCAGGGCAAAGACATCAAGGTGATGGAGGATAATGCAAGCCTAAAGTCAAAGCTCAGAAACTATCCTATAACGAAGAAGGAGTTCTTCACATTCAAGACATCAGAAGGCGTACAACTTGAAGGCTGGATGATAAAGCCTGCAAACTTCGACGCTTCAAAGAAATATCCAGTCATTATGCACCAGTACTCTGGTCCTGGTAGCCAGCAGGTTGTAAACAGCTGGGGAATAGGTTCTATGGGCAACGGCGGCATGTACGACTACCTCCTTGCAGAAAAAGGGTTTATCGTCGTTACTGTTGACGGTCGCGGTACAGGATATCGCGGAACAGCCTTTGAGAAATGTATCTACCAGAGAATGGGCGACCTAGAATCAAAGGATCAGGTAGAAACCGCACTATGGCTTGGGCAGCAGTCATTCGTTGACAAGAACCGTATCGCTATCTGGGGATGGAGTTTCGGCGGATTCAATACGCTGATGGCTATGTCAGAAGGCAGACCTGTATTCTGCTGCGGAGTAGCAATAGCAGCCCCAACCGACTGGCGTTTCTACGACACTATCTATACCGAGCGCTATATGCGTACTCCAAAAGAGAACAGCGCAGGATATGACATCAACCCCAAGAACAGGGTAAACAACCTGCACGGAGCACTACTTCTCGTACATGGTCTTGCAGATGACAATGTTCATCCACAGAACGCTTTCGAGTATAGCGAGGCAATGGTTCAGGCTGATAAGGATTTCAAGGAACTTATCTACACCAACCGCAATCATAGCATCCACGGCGGTAACACAAGGAATCACCTGCTGAGACAGGTAACCAACTGGTTCGTGGAGCATATGAAATAAAGTGTAAAGTAGATAGAGTAAAGAGTAAAGTAGATAGACTAAATATTTTTTTAACCAATAAAAGTAAAACAAAAATGAACGCAAAGCAAGTCGTTGAAAATCTCAAGCAGAGATTTCCTAATGAGCCTGAGTACATTCAGGCAGTAAGCCAGGTACTTCCAACAATCGAGGAAGAGTACAACAAGCACCCAGAGTTTGAGCGCGCTAACCTCATCGAGCGTCTCTGTATTCCAGATCGCGTAATCGAGTTCCGCGTATCATGGGTTGACGACAAGGGCAACGTACAGACAAACATGGGCTACCGTATCCAGCACAACAACGTGATTGGTCCTTACAAGGGCGGTATCCGTTTCCACCGTTCTGTAAACCTCGGTATTCTGAAGTTCCTTGCTTTCGAGCAGACATTCAAGAACTCTCTCACAACTCTCCCAATGGGTGGTGCAAAGGGTGGTTCTGACTTCTCTCCACGTGGTAAGTCTGACGCTGAGGTTATGCGTTTCTGCCAGGCATTCATGACTGAGCTCTATCGTCACGTAGGTGCTGACGAGGACGTACCAGCAGGTGATATCGGCGTAGGTGGCCGTGAGGTAGGTTACATGTTCGGTATGTACAAGAAGCTCACACACCAGTTCACTGGTATGCTTACAGGTAAGGGTCTCGAGTTCGGTGGTTCACTCATCCGTCCTGAGGCTACAGGTTACGGTAACGTTTACTTCCTCGTAAACATGCTCAAGACTCGTAACATCGACATCAAGGGTAAGAAGGTTCTCGTATCTGGTGCAGGTAACGTTGCTCAGTACACATGTGAGAAGCTCCTCCAGCTCGGTGCTATCCCAATGACAATGTCTGATTCTGACGGCTATATCTACGATCCAGAAGGTATCGATCGCGCTAAGCTCGACTACGTTATGGAGCTCAAGAACGTTGAGCGTGGACGTATCCGCGAGTACGCTGAGAAGTATCCAAATGCTAAGTACGTTGAGGGTGCAAAGCCTTGGTTCGAGAAGGGTTGCGAGATCGCTCTCCCATCTGCTACTCAGAACGAGATCAACGAGGAGGCTGCTAAGGCTCTCGTAGCAAATGGTGTTATCGCTGTTTCTGAGGGTGCTAACATGCCTACAACTCCAGAGGCTATCAAGGTATTCCAGGACGCTAAGATCCTCTACGCTCCAGGTAAGGCAGCTAACGCTGGTGGTGTATCAGTATCAGGTCTTGAGATGTCACAGAACTCAGAGCGTCTCCGTTGGACATCTGAGGAAGTTGACAACTACCTCCACCGCATCATGGATGATATCCACGAGAACTGCGTTAAGTACGGTACAGAGGCTAACGGTTACATCAACTATGTAAAGGGTGCTAACGTAGCTGGCTTCATGAAGGTAGCTAAGGCTATGATGGCTCAGGGTATCGTTTAATCGACAATCCCAATATAAACTCAATGCCGCTTAGGAAGAATCCTGAGCGGCATTTTTATATTTATGGAAAAAGATTGGTAAGATTGGAAACTTGCGTAGCTTGATGAGCTTGCGAATAATTATTGTCAGTTCAAAACTTACGTTATTTATTATTACAAAGCATTTTCTCTATCTCTGCATCTGGAATACACTTCACAAAAGCCTTGTAGAAAGCACCTGCACCATGCGAAACATCAAGAACCTTACCCTCTGGATCTATGATTACAAAGCATGGAGTCCCCTTTGCTCCATATACATTCGCAAGATCAACCGCACATTTATGGTCGTTCCAATCATGATAGCTTAATTTATTATCTTCTTTCATCCAAATGCTTTCAGGATCTACAGAAATGGCAACAAGTTCCATTCTATCATTATTGCGCTTGTAAAGTCCCTCAAGCTCTGGTAGCATAGCCAAACAAGGGCCACAGAACTTAGAGGTAAACTCTAATATTGTATATTTTCCCTTAAACTCCGAAATCCTATGTTCCTTGCCCTTACGATCGTAAAGCGTGAAATCCTTACTCTGAGCACCTATTTTCAGTTGCTCACCAGACGAAAGAAAACCTTTAGCCTCAATAGCATTCTGGTCATCATAATCAACAGGCACTTTTGTCAAGAAAAGATTGAGAATCCTATCCTTCAGTTGCTTATTGCCAAGCCTCATAGCCTTATTTGAAATAGAACTGAGATACATAGCAAAGACAGAATTGCACTTCTTATTCTTCATAAAGTCAAGCATAGAAACAACATTGATAGAATCTCTTTGTCTTCCCAATTTCTGTACCAGCGCATCATCTACATCGTCAGCCTCATTTGCCTCTTGTATTTTCTTTCTAATAGGCACTAACTTTTCTTGTTCGTAAGCACGATATTCGTAGAACTCCTTCTGCAAAGGATGATCACTTTCGGCTTTCCAAGTAATTACATCCTGTCTTGTGCTTGGATTACCTGTAACCTTCACCTTTGCACCAGGATAGGCATAAACAAAAATGGCTTTTCCTTCTACCCTTAGCATATACTCTTCATTATCATCATTTTCATCAAAGTCCTTATAAATGAATTTCTTTTCAATATGGAATTTTCCATTTCTAAGAGTATCAACCAAAGTATTATTGGCAGCATCCCACGCCCTCGTTCTTTTTACTCGAAAAGCAAATTTAACAGGAGTTCCATCAGGCACACCAGCAAGCTCACCTTCCACAACAATAGGTTTCATCGGGATTTCCTTCGTCTTATCAGCCACAGGCATTTGCATTTGCGTTCTACGATATTGAGCATGAGAACTAATAGTTGCGAGTAGCAACATAGGTAGAATAAAAAATTTAGTCATAATAAAATTCCTAACGTTTTAGTTCGGTTTTACACAAATTCTATCAATATGAGTACAAAGGTATGAAAAAAGATTTTAAGATACAAATATTCTACCTTTTTTCTCGTCATTTTTTTCTTGCGAATCCCATGTAACGCCCATTTCTCGTCTATTCTATGAAACGGACTTGCAACGGCTTTGGAACGGTATTACAACGGACTTAGAACGGACCTGTAACGGACTTGAAACGGAGGTGGAACGGACCTATAACAATTGGTCTTGATATTCAACCGGTTGAGATTTCAGCCCGTTAACTATTCTGCAGGACACATTGCCAAAATGTGGTCAAGATGGTCAAGGTCAAAATGGTCATTTTCATTTTCGGAATGTGTCATTTGCTCACTATATATAAATATTATTTATATATAGTGGAGGATTTTGACAACTCAGAAATCATTTTGACCAAATGACAAATGACCAAATGACCGCGGGGGGGTATAAAGTAAATTAACGTCAGTTCGGCGAATTCAAGGCAAACGCATCTCCGATGCTGAACTGACAATAATTACCAATCTTACCAATCTTTTACCAAGAGAAAGGCTCGCTTACGCGAAGATATTATTGGGAAAGTAAATGAGCAATAAATTTTATCAGTAAATTAATTTACTGGTTTAATTTTCTTAGAATTTACTTTCAAAAAACACATCTCAGGGCACAAGCCCAGTTTCTTATTGGATTAAGATTGGTAACTTGCGAAGCTTGTTGAGCTTTGCGAAAAATTATTGTCAGTTAAAAACAACTTGCTGTTTGCCATATAGACAATTCATAGAACTCAAGTTAACCATAAACAAAGAGTGTGAAATTCAAAATGAACTTCACACTCTTTACTTTATACTATCTTCTTTATACTTTACTCTTTACACATTACACTTTACACCTTAATCTATCCTAAAGCATTCCCTTTGAGCTTGGGAGCTGATAGTGGTAGATGTCGCGCTTTACAGCCATCTTGATGCTACGGGCGAATGCCTTGAAGATTCCCTCAATCTTGTGGTGCTCGTTATCACCCTCAGCCTTGATGTTAAGGTTCATCTTAGCAGCATCGCTAACGCTCTTGAAGAAATGGAAGAACATCTCAGTAGGCATCTCGCCAATCTTCTCCCTATGGAACTCAGCATCCCATATCAGCCAAGGGCGACCTCCGAAATCGAGTGCTACCTGACACAAGCAATCATCCATAGGAAGGGTATAGCCGTAACGCTCTATGCCACGCTTATCGCCAAGAGCTTTTAACAGACACTCGCCAAGTACGATACCTGTGTCCTCTATGCTATGATGCTCGTCAACGTGCAAGTCACCATTACAACGCACATACAGGTCAATCATACCATGCTTGCCTATCTGCTCAAGCATGTGGTCGAAGAAGCCGAGACCTGTCTGGATATCACACTTACCAGTACCTTCAAGGTTCACGCGCACGGTAATATCCGTCTCATGAGTGGTACGGGTAATCTCAGCAGTACGCTCTCCTGCAAACAATATCTCCGCAGCAGCCTCCCAAGAAGAGGAATCGCCAGCAGTAATCTTGAGGAACTTACAACCGAGGTTCTTTGCCAACTGGGCATCACTCTCACGATCACCTATAACGTATGAGTTTGCAAGGTCGTACTCTTCCTTGTTCTCAATATATTTCTTGAGCATACCAGTACCTGGCTTGCGGTCAGGATGGTTGTCCTCTGGGAAATGGCGGTCGATAAGCATATCGTCAAAATCTATGCCCTCGCCATGAAGGGTTTTGAGAATGAAGTTATGAACAGGCCAGAAGGTATCCTCAGGGAAAGAGGCTGTGCCAAGTCCGTCCTGATTACTAACCATAACAAACTCGAAGTCCAGTTTCTTACGGATGAATGAGAGGTTGGTTATAGCTCCCTCAACAAACTCCAGTTTCTCGAAAGAGTCTATCTGCTCATCAGCAGGTTCCTTTATGATCGTACCGTCACGATCTATGAAAAGTAAGCGCTTCATCTTTTATTTCTCATTTTCGTTATAAACCACAGAGCCGTATTTATACATCAGACTTGCAGGAACTACAAGGCCAATATATTCTGCAATAACAATAGCAAGAACGCTTATCACAAACATTGATACATATCCCGAAGTTGGAATAGACACCACATCATTATACAGAGTCTCTGATAGCATACAACTGTTATAAGCTAATCTGGATATCTCTATTGCCACTATAGGAATCATCGTTAGCAATATTTGCAAGAACAATGCCATAAGGAATATTCCGAGGAAAGACCAGAAATTACGGAGGATAATCCGACCTGCCTTTACCTTGTATTTCTTTTCCTCACGCCTTATCATATATCTGCCAAAATAAGCCAAGCCTACTATTGCCAGACATATCTGGAACAGGTATGCCCCCAATACTCCAACCGAAGCAAGTCGAGTACTTGCTCCTACGTTTTGACGAAATATATCCACAGCAACCTCCTCCTCGAATGCAAACAAGAACACATCAGATATTGCTATTATCAATAACAATATCCACATTGCCTTTATCACCTTCAAAGGATTGGCAAGAACAAAACTGAATCCTGCTTTCAGGCATGCTACAAAACCACGAGACTGATAAATTGACTCCATAGATGATATAGAAAAACTACAGCCCCTCACCCGCCCTATGGGCACCCTCTCCCCAAGGGGCGAGGGAAAAGTCACCATTGTTCGTTCAAGGGGATTGTTATTGTTAATACTAACCTCCTTCCCCCTTGCCCCTTCACGGGGAAAGGGCTGGGGATAGGGGTCTTTATTTCTTCCTCAACTCCTCAAGAGATGCCTTGAGAGCTGCGATCTTCTCGAGAGAATCCTGTTCCTTCTTACGCTCAAGGGCAACAACCTCAGGTTTGGCATTCTGAACGAAGCGCTCATTGCTGAGCTTCTTGCGAACACCAACGAGGAAGCCCTCAAGGTGCTTGAGCTGTGCCTCCTGCTTCTCGATCTCAGCAGCAACGTCGATAAGGTTGCCAAGTGGAACGGCATACTCAGAAGTACCTACCATAAACGCACTTGCATCAGCACTCTTATCTGCAACAACCTCAATACCGTCAAGGTTTGCCATCTTGATCACAACGCTATCATATTGGGCATAGTCATTATTGCCTACAGCCTTCAGAGATAGAACCTCCTTAGGAGCGATATTCTTCTGATTACGTACAGTACGAACACCTGCAACGATATTCTTTACTATCTCAATTCCTGCGATGATAGCCTCATCCTCAGCAGTAACAGCATCAAACTTCACAGTGCTTACCATGATGCTCTCGCCCGGCTTACGGTCATAGATGTGCTGCCATATCTCCTCTGTGATGAATGGCATGAATGGGTGGATGATACGCATCAGATAGTCAAAGAAGCAGAGAGTTGCCTCGTATGTCTGCTTATCGATTGGCTTCTGATAGCCAGGCTTGATCATCTCAAGGTACCAGCCAGAGAACTCATCGGTGAAGAGCTTGAACGCTGTCATCAGAGCCTCGTTGAGACGATACTTTGAATAGAGGTCGTTGATTTCTGCGTATGCGGTCTTCATCTTAGCCTCAAACCACTTGATAGCAATCTTAGTTTCCCAACCCTGAACAAGACGGAAGGCATTCCATATTTTGTTACAGAAGCCCATACCCTGCTGACAGAGAGACTCGTCGAAGAGAATGTCATTTCCAGCAGGAGCAGAAAGCATCATACCCATACGCACGCCGTCAGCACCATATCTCTCAATAAGATCCAATGGATCAGGAGAGTTACCGAGAGACTTACTCATCTTACGGCCGAGCTTGTCACGAACAATACCTGTGAAATATACATTCTTGAAAGGTATCTGCTTCTGATACTCACAACCTGCCATGATCATACGTGCTACCCAGAAGAAGATGATATCCGGACCAGTTACGAGGTCAGATGTTGGGTAGTAGTAGTTGATTTCCTCATTGCCAGGGTTGTTGATACCGTCAAACAGAGAGATAGGCCACAGCCAAGAAGAGAACCATGTATCAAGAGCGTCCTCATCACGCTTGAGGTCGGCTGCTGTTACAGAAGGATCAATAGCCTGTGCCTTCTTCAGAGCCTCTTCCTCTGTGAGAGCTACTACGAAGCGCTCCTCGCCATCGGCGGTCTCAGGAAGGAAATATGCAGGAATACGATGTCCCCACCAAAGCTGACGAGAGATACACCAGTCCTGAATATTCTCAAGCCAGTTCTTGTATGTTGTAACATACTTGCTTGGATAGAACTTCAGTTCACCAGAGAGAACTGGTGGAAGAGCGATATCAGCCATGTGCTTCATAGCAAGGAACCATTGCTTACAGAGACGAGGCTCAACAGCTGTGTCCTGATTACGCTCTGAATAGCCAACCTTGTTGTCATAGTCCTCAATATGATCCATGAGACCAGCAGCCTCAAGGTCGATGGCAATCTGCTTGCGAACATCCATACGATCCTGACCGACATACATACCAGCAGCCTCAGAGATAGTTCCGTCTGGATTGAAGATGTCGATAATCTCAAGGTTATGTGTCTTACCGAGATTATAGTCGTTCACGTCATGTGCAGGAGTTACCTTCAGACAGCCAGTACCGAATTCAATATCAACATATCTGTCCTCGATTACAGGAATTACACGATTTACCAACGGAACAATTACCTTATGACCACGCAACCAATGGTTCTTTGGATCCTTAGGGTTGATACACATAGCGGTATCGCCCATGATTGTCTCTGGACGTGTAGTTGCAACTACTGCATAGTAGCCCTTCTCATCCTTATGGAAAACCTCGCCTTCCTCACCTGTGAGAACAACAGGATTCTGTTCAGCATCAGCAACATAATATTTCAGGTGATAGAGCTTTGACTTCTCCTCACGATATATAACCTCCTCGGTTGAAAGTACGGTCTGAGCCTTTGGATCCCAGTTCACCATACGGAGACCGCGGTAGATATATCCCTTCTCGTAGAGATCAACGAACACCTTGAGCACAGACTCAGAACGAGGCCCGTCCATTGTGAATGCTGTACGGTCCCAGTCACAAGAAGCACCGAGCTTGCGAAGCTGCTTAAGGATGATGCCTCCGTGCTCCTCAGTCCATGCCCATGCATGCTTGAGGAATTCCTCGCGGGTAAGATCACGCTTCTTGATACCCTGCTGAGCGAGTTTGTTCACAACCTTTGCCTCAGTTGCAATAGAAGCATGGTCGGTACCTGGCACCCAACAAGCATTCTTACCGTCAAGACGAGCCTTACGGATAAGAATATCCTGAATAGTATTGTTGAGCATGTGTCCCATGTGAAGCACACCAGTCACGTTTGGTGGTGGGATTACGATCGTATAAGGTTCACGACCATCCGGTTTGCTACTGAATAGTTTGTTGTCCAGCCAATACTGGTACCATCGAGCCTCCACTTCATTTGGGGCATACTTACTTGCTAATTCCATTTATCTTGAATATTGTTTGTTTTGTTTATCATTTTCATTAAAGGAAGCATCCGTACGAGCGCGTTCCTTATAATTGGAGTGCAAAGATACATATTTTTTCTCAAAAATTTGGGTATCTCACATTATTTTTCTACTTTTGCAATGAAAATCTTAAAACTATAAACAAAAATTGCATACAAGAGAAGAAAAACTTGAGGCATTTGGCAGATTAATCGACGTTCTCGACAACCTGCGCGAAAAATGCCCTTGGGATCGTAAGCAGACAAACGAGAGTCTGCGCCCTCACACCATTGAGGAAGCCTATGAGCTTTGCGATGCCATAATGAAGAACGAACCAAAAGAGATACAGAAAGAACTGGGTGATGTGCTTGAGCATGTCATCTTCTATTCTATTATCGGTAGGGAGAAAGGCGAGTTTGACATTGCCGATGTCTGTAACAAGGAAGCTGACAAACTCATCTTCCGTCACCCTCACATCTATGGCGAAGTTAAGGCAGAGACGAGCGATGACGTGAGTGCTGTTTGGGAACAGATCAAGCAGAAAGAAAAAGACGGCAACAAGACCGTACTCTCAGGTGTTCCAAGTTCCTTGCCAAGCCTAATCAAAGCCTATCGCATTCAGGACAAGGCCACTAACGTGGGCTTCGACTGGGAGAAGAAGGAGGATGTTTGGGCAAAGGTTCACGAAGAACTGCAAGAGCTTGAAACTGAGCTTCGTAAGGAGGACAAGGAACGTTCTCTTGAGGAGTTAGGCGATTTCTTGTTCTCTCTCGTCAATGCTGCAAGATTGTATCACCTCAATCCTGATACGGCTCTTGAAAAGACAAATCAGAAATTCACCCGTCGCTTCAACTATATTGAGCAGAAATCAAAGGAACTCGGTAAGCCAATGACCGAGATGACACTCGAAGAGATGGATGCCCTATGGAATGAGGCTAAAACAAATGAAAAATAAAAACGGAAAAATGATGAAGAAGTCAATAATATCCACAGCCGTTTTTGGTTGTCTAGCATTACTCTCAAGCTGTAACGGAGGCAAGACAGATAGCACTGAGCCACAAAGAGATACGCTCAATGCAGGTATTGCAGATTCTACCGTTTATGGAAAATGCGGCGTGGGTACAATGATGAACACTCTCGAACTCGTAACCGACGATGGTAAAACTCTTACGTTCACAATCGACGAAGAGAAAGGTAGTGATGTTCAAGGCGGTATGATGAGTGGCGACAGAATGGCTGTTACCTACTACAAGACCGCTGACGAAAACATTGCGCACAAAGTTATCAACCTCACGACTTTACAAGGTCGCTGGACTTCTCTCGACAAGAATTTCACCATCAACGAGGACGGTAGCATAGAGAGTAACATACAGGCAGAGAGCAAGCCTTACACCGCTTGGACCATCTGCAATGCCCGTCTTATTCTCAATACCGACACTTTCGATGTCCTGTCTCTCGGTGCCGATAGTCTCGAACTTGAAAGTGCCAAGGGAATATTTGTTTATAAAAGACAGTAACATTTACTATTTTACTATTTACAATTTACTATTTATTTACCATTTAGGTTATGTACTATTTTCGCAAGTTCATGACAAAGTAAAAAATAGTAAATATCAGGAAATAGTAAATAAATAGTAAATTGTAAATAGCTAAATAGTAAATAATTAATCGGTGCAACCATTCAAAGTACATATCTTAGGATGCGGCTCTGCCTTGCCGACAGCTCGCCATACCCCTTCTTCACAGATTGTGGAGATTAGGGGCAAACTCTTCATGGTTGACTGTGGCGAGGGCACTCAGCAGCAAGTAAGGAAGTCACGTCTCAATTTCACCAAGATATATGCCGTGTTCATATCCCATCTTCATGGTGATCACGTACTTGGCTTGGTGGGAATGATAAGCACATTCGGTCTTAACGGCCGTACTGCCCCACTCCACGTATATGCTCCCGGCGAATATGAGGAACTTCTGAAACTTGAACTCAAGACCTTCTGTGGAGGACTCGACTTTGAGGTTGTCTTCCATGCCGTTGACACGACTAAGCAGCAGGTAATATATGAAGACCGCTCGCTTACCGTGGAAAGCATACCTCTTTGTCATAGAGTGCATTGCTGCGGATTCCTCTTTAGGGAAAAGGCAGGCTCACGACATATCCGTCGTGATATGATTGATTTTTATAACATTCCAATCTCGCAGATTAACAATATAAAGGCAGGATTGGATTGGATTTCCCCAGAAGGTGAGGTGATAAAAAATGAACTTCTCACCTCAGATCCTGATCCCGTCCGCTCATACGCCTACTGTTCCGACACAAGATACTTCCCAGAACTTGCCCAAAAGATAAAGGATGTAACGTTGCTCTATCACGAATCAACTTATACTGAGGAATATAAGGAAAAAGCTGTTAAATATCTGCACTCCACAGCAAAGGAAGCTGCAATAACGGCAAGAGATGCCAATGCCAAGAAACTCATGCTTGGTCATTACAGCCAGAGATACGATTCTGATGAGCCTCTTCTTAAAGAAGCCAAGCAGGTCTTCAAGAATACTATTCTTGCCAACGAAGGACTTGTCGTAGATGTGGTTTTGTAATAGCAATTAACTATCTCTGAATCACGAAATAGCAACATGTTTGCGTTAATAAATTATAATTTATTATTTTTCTATTCTAAAACACGGATTATATTGTGAAATTTTATTAATTTTGCAACCACATAAAACATTCCGTTAACTTTATTATTAATACAAAAAAAACTAACAATGGCCAAATTACCAGCTTTAAGCAAACGCACTGCACCTAAGAGTGTAATGCCTGAGAAAATAATCCAGTTCGGTGAGGGAAACTTCCTCCGCGCTTTCGTTGACTGGATTGTATGGAACATGAATGCCAAGACAAATTTCAACGGTTCTGTCGTTATCGTTCAGCCTATCGACCGCGGTATGGTTCAGTGGCTCAACGGTCAGGATTGCCTTTACCACGTAAACCTTCAGGGACGTCTCAATGGTGAGGCTGTGAACCAGCTCGACCGTATTGATGTTGTAAGTCGTGGTATTGATCCTTACGCACAGCACTGGGCTTACATGGCTCTCGCTGAGCAGCCAGAGATTCGTTTTGTCATCTCTAACACTACTGAGGCTGGTATTGCTTTCGATCCTGCCTGCAAGCTGTCAGATGCTCCTGCTTCTTCATATCCAGGTAAGCTCACACAGCTTCTCTGGTATCGTTTCAACGCTTTCAATGGCGATCCTACCAAGGGACTCATCATCATGCCTTGTGAGCTTATCTTCCTCAACGGCCATCACCTCAAGGATTGCATCCGTAAGTACATCGAGCTTTGGAAAGAAGACTTCGGCGAGAAGGCTGCTGCTTTCTCTGAGTGGTTCGAGAAGTACAACTACGTATGCGCTACTCTCGTTGACCGTATCGTTCCGGGCTTCCCACGCAATGAGATTGCTCAGATTCAGGAGAAGATTGGCTATCGCGACAACCTCGTTGTTCAGGCTGAAATCTTCCACCTCTGGGTTATCGAGAAGGCAGAGAACATGACATGCGAGGAGCTGCGCAAGGAATTCCCTGCAGATCAGGCAGGTCTCAACGTACTTATTGCTGAGTCTGAGGCTCCATACCATGAGCGTAAGGTAACATTGCTCAACGGTCCTCATACCGTTCTCTCTCCTGTTGCCTACCTCTCTGGCGTAAACATCGTTCGAGATGCCCTTCACCACGAGATTATCGGTCCTTATATCAAGAAGGTACAGTATGACGAGCTTATGCAGACTCTCAACCTCCCTATGGACGAGCTCCAGAAATTTGCAGCCGACGTACTTGAGCGCTTCGACAACCCATACGTTGACCATCAGGTTACAAGCATCATGCTCAACTCATTCCCTAAGTTCCAGGCACGCGACCTTCCAGGAGTCAAGGTTTATCTTGAGCGTAAGGGCGAGCTTCCAAAGGGACTCGTACTCGGTCTTGCTGCCATCATCACCTATTACAAGGGCGGTACACGCGCTGATGGTGCTCCTATCCAGCCTAATGACGACCAGAAGATTATGGATCTTCTCACACAGCTTTGGGCTACAGGCGACACTCGCAAGGTGGCAGAGGGTGTTCTCGCAGCCGACTGGATCTGGGGCGAGCACGGCAACCTCAACACCATCCCTGGTCTCACAGATATGGTTGAAGGCTTCCTGAACGATATCCAGAGCAAGGGTATGCTTGAGACTGTAAAATCTATTCTCTAAAAACAAAACCTAACCAAGCCTTCCCAAGGGGAAGGATGTATTATACATTCTTTCGCTTATGGAAGGGCCTGGTTATCAAAAAATACAAATATCAAACGCAAAGACGCAAAGGCGCAAAGTTTTTAACCGCGTCTCTGCGTCTTTAAATTATCATTACTATAAAACATCCCTCCCTTGGGGAGGGTTAGGGTGGGTCTTATGTATTTAACTTCTCTTGCCAACAAATACGAATGTGCAGATTTCATAAACGGAGATCCATCTTGGTTCATGCACCAAGTTGAAGGTGATTCCAACAAGGAGATATTAGCATTTATCGCCTCTTCTCTAAGCTATGGCAGCAGAAAGCAATTTCTGCCCAAGATTGAAAGCCTAATGATTAATGGAGACTATGCCAAATGGCTGAAAAACAGGGATTACGAAAAGATTGTACCACACACCGACGAATGTTTCTACCGCCTCTACACAAAGGCAATGATGAATGATTTCCTCAATGCCCTTGCACAGATGATTGAGCAATACGGTTCTATGCGAGGATTCATCATGAGCATAAAGAACCCAGACAAGAAACTATCAGCTCTCGATGCAATAAAAGCCTTGACAGCTTGGTTTGCCTCTCATGGGAGCACAGGCGTTATCCCAAAGGATGCCACCTCTTCATGCAAGCGTGTATGTATGTTCCTTCGCTGGATGGTGCGTGACAACTCACCGGTAGATCTCGGACTCTGGAGCGACCTTATCGACAAGAGCACGCTAATCATTCCTATGGATACTCACGTCCTTCAGGAAGCCACGAAATTAGGACTCATAACAAGCAAGTGCACAAGCATGAATGCCGCCTTGAAACTTACAAAGAAACTTCGCGAAATATGGCCAGACGATCCAGTCAAAGGTGATTTCACCCTCTTCGGACTTGGAGTGGATAGGTAAAATCACTACGCATTTTCGTTTGGAAAAACATTCCGTACCCCCCAGGGCGAAGGCCTCATGCAATATAGAATGGGCTGGCACCATTGTGACATAGCACAACAAATAAGAAAAGATATGCGAACGATGATCATTGGGACAGAGCGCACAACGTGCCTGATAAAAGAAAAGCATAAATGTCGTATATTATATTATATTAAATAAAAATAAGTGGTTATGAGTCTGCTATTGAATAATTTCATAAAATCAGAGATTCACCCTATGATGAAAGAATTAGGGTATCGGAAAAGAGCCAATTATTTTTGGTACAAGAATGATGTCTTTGTTTTTACCATCAATTTTCAGTCGAGTCAATGGAACTTTGAAGGAAGGGATGAATTTTTTTTTAATTGTGGTGTGTACTCTTTTGAGGTTGCAAAAGCAAATGGAGATGAGACTGATTTCTCAAAACTTTCGATGAGTGACTTATTGTTAGTTCAATATAATGATAGACAACATTATTTCACTACACATCATCATTTTTCTTCTTTTATGTTAACAGATACATCAGATGTGTTGGAGACTGGAAGACTGGTTAGAGATGAATTGAATATAGTTCTGTCTTTTTTTAATTCCCTTACAGATAACAGAAAGCTACTTGATTGGTTTATGAAAGAAAAAGTATGGGTACATCATAATAAGTTTCTTATCTATGCTTTCCAACAGGGTTATTGGGATTATGTAGACTATTTTATCAAAAACAAAAAAAAGAGTTACGAAAATGATAGTGATTATGAAATAGAAGAGAATGGTCTAAAGATAATCCATGAAGCTTCTGGTATATGGCCTCATTTAGCTAAAGAATATCGAGAACTCTGCGAAAAGTATCATCACCAATTGGATTTCGAGCTATAATCTTTTGTTATTTGCAGATTTCAGCAGCAATCTCATTTAATTGAAGACAACGCTAGGCATACACAAAATCGTCCCCATGAAGCAAATATACAAGCATGAATGCCGCCTTGAAACTCTCCCAAAAGCTTCGTGAAATCTGGCCTGACGACCCAATCAAGGGAGATTTCGCCCTCTTCGGACTTGGGGTGGATAAGTAGATTTTGTCCATTACCTATAAAAAACAAAGTGTAATAGTCGGTGTAATACTTTTTGAAAAAAGTTTTCAACACCGAGTATTACATCTTTGTTGTTTCATGCGCACTAAATAATTGTATATCAATTTGTTTACCTTGGTGTAATACCCCCGAAAGTATTACACCAGTATTACACCAAATCCCCCCTAAAAGGTGTAATACTTTCAAGGGTATTACACCGCACCTAACGCTCTGATAATCAATAAAAATATTGTTCATAACAGCAAAAGGTGTAATACCCCCTTTAAAAACTTTATTATTTTTTTCTTTGCAAGGGTATTACACCAATCTATTACATCCGCATTGCCTTCGCTATGCCTCCGTTGTGCCTTCGCATGCCTCCGTTCTCTCAATTGGAGCAGGAACGGACTTGAAACGGATTTATAACGGTATTAGAACGGACTTACAACCTTGATGCCAAAACCTACATTTATTTGCTCATAGTTTCCCTTTTTCTTGGCTATCTTAGATTTTTTTGTGTACCCTTTCCATTAAATTCTCAGATAGAGAAAATAGTGTAAAACAGAAAATCAAAACATAAACAAACACTAAATATGAACCGTTCTCAGAAGATTATTCGTACCAGTATTATAGGCATCGTGGCAAACGTATTGCTGGCTGCGTTCAAGGCTATAGTTGGCGTCTTGGCAAATAGCGTGGCTATCATAATGGATGCTGTAAACAACCTAAGCGATGCCCTTTCGAGTGTAATTACAATCGTCGGCACAAAACTCTCCGAGCGTCCTGCTGATCGTGAGCATCCTTTCGGTTTCGGACGAGTAGAATATTTCAGCGCAATAATAATTGCCGTTATCGTACTATCGGCTGGTATCACCTCACTCATAGAATGACACTTTGGATGCCCATAAGATTCACGGTCTTACACGACGGATTTCCGAACTGATGTATGAGCGTCACGGTATTATAATGACGGTTGGGGTATATGCTATTTCCACAGGTGAAAACCGCAGGGCAGAGTTGCAAAACATGGTTATGCAGACATTGGCAAAGCACAAGGAAATCACACAGGTTCATGGTTTCTACTTCTTCGAGAAAGAGAATCGCATCTCCGTGGATGTTGTTCCCGACATTTCCGTACACGATGAAGCCTCCCTCTCATCAACGCTGACAAGCGAAATAAAAGCCCTTGTGCCTGATTACGAAGTGACTATCGTAATTGATCATAATTATAGCGCATAACAGGCTTTGTAAAGATTAGATGCGTTTATAGGAAATTTTGAATTCATCGAATTCAGATTAAAATAATAAAAATTCCGTCTTCGCAATCATCAAGAGAAGTTGCGAAGACGGTTTCCTTTTCATAATTCAATCCAAGACTTTCTGTTATTTGATACTATTAAAGTCGAGATAAAATGTAAGACCTACGCTGAAGCCCCAGTTGTTCTTGAACGGAGAGGTATCTTTCAGTCCCAAATGCCATGCTTCGAACAGGTTGCGTTCGGCTCGGGCATAGACTCCTACAACCTCTCCAAAGTTATAGCATACGCCGGCATTCAGTCCGAGGTTGCCGCTGAGGCCTGCCTGTGCTCCTACGAAGAAATCGAGTTCTTGAGGCAGTTCCAGCGTTGCCTGAAAATGATATCTTAGATTAACAGCGGCATCCGCGCCGTTGAGTATGTTCTTATCGCCGTCTTCGTCGACGTATGGCTCAACCACGCGCATCGCAACGCCGTACGAAAGATAGTCGGATAATCCATAGTCTATGCCGATTTCGCCGCCGTTCTGCTTTCCGAAGTTTATATAGCCAGCGTGCAACTTGCAGTCGTCGTCGCCGTCAAAGGCCTGTGCCTTGCCGTTAATGGCATAGCCGATAAGCATTACCAGCGCAAAAAGTCGCGTAAAGGTTGTTTTTTTGCTTGCTTTCATAATCTTTTTTATTCTTTGATAGAGTATTTGCTTATGTAAATAACACGGCGGCGCTCATTAGTTTTGTCGTTCTTTACCGTCTGGTTGCCGTGTACAATGAAGTTCTCGTCGTACCAGTGCATACTGTTTGTGTATCTGGCTCTCTTTATGCTCTCGCCATCGCCTGTGGTATCCATAATCTCGGTGTTCCGGTCTTTTACGACCTCACCGTCCGAGTTTCGGAATAGCTTAGATGTAAGTCGCTTTCCGTCGGTAAATACGGTGCTAACATTGTCGCCCTTCAGACTTACCGAAACGAATCTCCTTACAGAGAAAGGCCTTTCACGAGGCTCCATCTTGAAGCAGTTATCCCACACAATATTTCCCTGATTGTCGAACTTTACAAGAACGGCATGAGTGTAGAAATATCCGCTGAACATAGTGTAAACTCCTCCGAAGGCATCGCGTGTGGTGCTGTATGTAGGATAGTATGCCTCGCCCAGATAGTAGTAATAGCCGTTCTCTGCCATTATCTTGTGGCTTGCAATGAGATAGTTCAGGCTGTATTCCTTGCCTTTTTTCTCGGCCTTCTCCTTACGTCGCTCAACCTTTGCCTTCTTCTTGCTACTCATGTATTCGGTAAAGTTTTTCAGATTGAGGAAGTTGTAAAACTTGATGAACTTGAACTTGTCTCCTTCGAGTTGGGCAAAATATATGCCTTGTGCCATTCCGTCCTTCTTGTTGGTGTAAGTTCCTGTCAGAAAGTATTTTCCGTCCGACTTTGATACCGACGCATTGCAGATATACTCATCTATGTCTTTTGTAAGCGGTATGCGGCTGTGTGTGCTGCCGTCGAGTCCGAATCGCATAAGATATACCTCGTCTTCTACCTTCACGAGCGAGTTTATCTCGTCATCGATGATAGTGTTTTCGAGAATGAATATTTTCTTGTCGCGTACTCCGTCGATGTGGATGTCGCTGTATTTTGTGTCGCCGTTTTTCAGGTTTACTATACCAATACGCTCAGTTTTCTTCTGCGTCGAGCTGAACACCAGATATCCGTTTTCGATGCAGATGCTACGCATCGAGCCTTTGTGCGTGTATTCGCCCTCAACCACTTTGGTCTTGTGCGTGTTGGTATTGTAGGCAACAATCAGGAACGAGTCGTCGCTCTCGCGTAGGATGGTGTAGCATATCTCCCCGTCGCTTTTCCATGTGTAAAGGCCCATGTCCTTGCTAATCAGCATCGAGTCTGTTGCCACCAGTTCAAGGTTGGTGTTGTAATGTTGAATTTTGAACCATCGCTTGTCGTTCTGTGTCTTCTTGTCGAACTGTTGTTCAAGCACGCCATGCTCACCCATCGGAGTGGTGTATGTTTCTTTGTATTCGCGATATGGGAATTCCACACGGGCAGTTACTTGCGCATGACTCACAGTACTGCACAGCAAAAATAGTAATAAATAAATTGTTTTGTTCATGATTCCTTTTATGTATGTATCTTCTAATTCAGCGCGCAAAGTTATATTTTTTTGTCGTATTTATGGTAATTTGTATTTCTGGCGGCGTTGTTTTTAACTTTTTTTTGGATAATTTCTATATATAATTAATGTGTGACCTCGGAAAATTGTCAATTCACAACAGACAGTTGACAATGGACAATTGAAAGTTGAAATGGGGAATAGCAAGGGAGTTACAAGCTGATAGCAAGTCGAAAGGTCCGTGAATAGACATTAGAGTATATAAAATCCACGCCCACAATTACTCATCAATATCTCCACCATAGTAATTAAATTGCAAATCCAATAGATTTCCAATTCCCGATTGGAGCAGAATTGGACTTGAATTGGAGCTGGATTGGAGTTGCTACGACCTCACATCGAAAAACAAGCGAGACAAAAGCATTATTTGCCGATATATTTTATCATTGGCAAAAATAAAAAAGCTTTCTTGGTTGTATTGGATTTTTTGTTTACCTTTGCACAAAAATCAATGAACAGATAAAAGAGACAATTATGAAAAAAATACTATCTGCGATGTCATTAATGGCATTTCTATCTTTCTTTTCAATAAATGCATCAGCTCAGACGATAAACAATGCTGATGATTTGAAAAACTTCTTGGTAAAATACTTATCAGATGAATCACCAGGATCAGACTCTTTAGAAGCTCTTGTTTCAAAATATAGCACAAGTGCATTCAATAAAGAATGGAAAGAGATTGTAATAGAAATAGGTTTATATGACCCATTCACTAAGGGATATTTCGATGATAACGAGTTAATAAAGAATACGCTCGTAATTAAAGACAAGCAAAACAAAAGTCAATATGAGGTTTCATTTAATGCCCGAAAATATCCAGACGAGATAAAAACAGAAAGCGTTATCGTTTTTGTAGAAAACGGGAAAATCTGTGGAGTTATGCGACCAGAGGACAACTATTGTATTCCTGAAGGCATTAATGTCAAAAGGAGCAAATAACGTGAATTCGACGAATTCGCATTAAATAAATAGAAGGTTCAATAATAGCATTACAACAACTCAATAAAAAAGTGAGGCATTCTTTCGAATGCCTCACTTATGTCTTTTGCTGTGAGCTAAAGATTACTCTGCAGCAGCCTCTTCAGCTGGTGCCTCCTCTGCAGGAGCAGCCTCTGCCTCAGCCTTTGCAGCCTCAGCAGCAGCCTTCTTGTCAGCTACCTTCTTAGCGATAGCCTCGTTAACCTTCTTCTCTGCCTCGAGAGCAGCAGCTGCTGCCTTCTTCTTAGCGTCAGCGAGATTAGCCTTTACAGCCTCGATGCCCTTAGTCTTGTCAGCCTTCCAAGCATCGAACTTCTTCTGAGCCTCTTCCTCAGAGAATGCGCCCTTCTTAACACCACCCTTGAGGTGCTTCATAAGATAAACGCCTTCCTTTGAAAGGATGTTACGTACGGTGTCAGTTGGCTGAGCACCGCACTCTACCCAGTAAAGTGCCTTCTCAAAATTCAAATCTACTGTGGCAGGATTGGTGTTTGGGTTGTAAGTACCAATCTTCTCAGTAAATTTACCATCACGTGGAGCTCTTGCGTCAGCGATAACGATGCTGTAAAAAGCGTAGCTCTTACGGCCACCGCGCTGCAGTCTGATTTTTGTTGCCATTTTTTGTAAAAAATTTGTTGTTAGAAATGAATTTTATGCCTCTAACTCGTAAAGGCGGGTGCAAAGGTACTAATTTTCTGTGAGATACAGATATTTTGCACGAGCAAAATATCAACAAATTAATATTTATTAACTAAAATCAGATAACAAGTAACTATTCAATCTTTTTGAGCAGTTACTATTTCGACGAACCAAAGCTAATAGTCACAAAATAATACGACAAAAAAAAGGAAATTCTACGAATTATTCTTGAGAAAGGCATCGATCTTAACGATTCCATTCTCTGTACAAATGCCACGAAGTAAGGTACACACGAAACTCACAAACACTTCGCGCATGTCATACATGGAATATTCTTCATGAGTGCGGAACACAAATGAGAGATGACGACAAATTTTCAAGATGAAATCATAATTCACCTCTGGACGGAAATAACCTTCCTCTATGCCACGACGGAACACCTCCATCGTTTTCTCCTGATTGACATTCTCAACATCACGGAACTTATCCGTAAGTCCCGGATAAAATTTCAAGTCTCTGAAGAACTGAGGGTTGGTATTAGAATAAATCTCGGTCTGGATTCTGAAATGCTCAAGGATAAGATCCATCACATCATTATTCTGCTTTTTGAATGTCTCCATAGCCGTATGATGTTCTTCCATCGACTGGCGAAGTATATCAATCAGCAGAGCCTCTTTATTCTGATAGGTTTCATAGAGGGTACGTTTGCTCATTTTAAGAGCAGACGCAAGATCGTCCATCTTCACGGCACGAATGCCATGAAGACGGAAAGCCTCACGAGCCATAGGCAATATTGTAGCTTTCAGTTGTTGACGACGATCTAATACCTCCATAATTTCAATTTAGAATGGCAGTTCATCTGCAGACTCACCAGCAGCCTCCTGCTGTGGAGGGAATGGTGCCTCTGGATTAGCTTCTGCAACAGGAACGCTCTGCATTACAGGTGCAGACTGAGCAACAGGAGCAGCGTTTGGATCAACCTGACGCACGTCGAATGCACGAATATCAGTAAACCAGCGGCCGTTCCACTCATGAGCATCAACATCAAAGGCAACGAGGACAGTCTGACCAATCTGAATATTGAAACGCTGAAGACGATCTGCGCCAAAGACGGTGAATACCAAATGACGTGGATATTGTCCCTCCTGATACTCAATTACGAACTCCTGTGACTTCCACTCGCCACGGGCGCTAACGCCACTACGCTCAGGAAGAGCTGCTATTACTTTACCTTGTAATTCCATTATCTTTTATTGTAGTTTTTAATTAAAATCCCACTTAATAGTTATAGAAAATGACAATTCTTCAAAATGATGCCGTTTTCGTCGGCGAAATTACTAAAATATTTTTAAAATCAACAATTTTATTGAGAATATTTTTCCAAATAACACAAAAGTTTTGTATCTTTGTAGGCAATTTAACACATTTGAACAATAAGAAACTAAACAAATCATACAAGACTATGAGATTTTCAATTTCAAGCACAGCTCTAAACAGCAAACTTAACATTCTGAGCAAAGTAATCAGTCCGAAGAATAGCATCAGCATTCTTGAGTGCTTTCTCTTCGAGGTACAGGACGGGAAACTCATCCTTACAGCTTCAGACAACTCTAATATGATGAAATGCACCGTTGACCTAAACGAATATGACATCAACGGTTCATTCTGCGTTCCTAACAGAATAATGCTAACGGCAGTAAAGGAACTTGCCGACCAGCCACTCGTATTCGACGTTAACCTGGACGACTGTAGCATTCAGATGAACTATTTGAATGGTTCATACAAGATCTTCGGTCAGAAAGCCGATGAATATCCACGTCTCAAGGGACTTGAAGGCGAGGCTACCTCAATAACAATTCCTGCCGAGGTACTTGCCAACAATATCAATCGCACAATCTTCGCTACAGCACAGGACGAGCTGAGAATGGTGATGAACGGTTTGTACTTTGACTTGAAGGAAGACTATATGGCCATCGTTGCATCTGACGGTCACAAACTCGTAAGAAACCGTATCTACAGCTGCAAGACTGAGATTCCATCATCATTCATCATGCCAAAGAAGCCAGCGAACCTGCTCCGTTCTGTCCTCGGTTCTGATGGTTCTGACGTTACTATCAGTTTCAACCAGACAAATGCAGAGATTCACTTCTCCGACGGCTTGCTTTCATGCCGACTCATCGAGGGCAGATACCCTAACTATAATAGCGTTATCCCACAGGACAACCCTAACACGCTGACACTTGACCGTAAGGCTCTCATAAGCGCTATGCGAAGAGTAATGCCATTTGCAAGCGAGAGTACACAACTCATCAAGCTTCGCCTGGAATTCAACACGCTTGAAATCAACGCAGAGGATCATGACTTCGCTACAAGTGCACGCGAGACCATAGCATGCGAATACGGCGGTATGCCTATGAGCATAGGCTTCAAAGGCGGCGCACTCTATGAAATCTGCAACAACATATCTTCTGACGAAATCGTCATCGAACTTGCAGATCCTGGTAGGGCAGGTCTTATAAGTCCGGCAGAGCAGCCAGAGGGTGAGGATATTCTTATGTTGATTATGCCAATGCTCCTAAACGAATAAACTGGCATGAAACTAAACTTGACAAAGCCTCTCATCATCTTTGATCTTGAGACCACAGGACTGGACATAAGCAAGGACAGAATCATACAGATCTCATACATCAAGGCTATGCCTGACGGTACAGAGACACGTAGAAACTATATGGTCAATCCTGAATGCAAGCTACCGCCTGTGATTACAGAGATAACAAGCATCACCGATGAGATGCTGGCAGACAAACCGACATTCAAGGAACTTGCAGGAACACTCGTCAAGGACTTTGAGGGATGTGATTTCGCCGGTTTCAATTCCAACAGGTTTGACGTACCGATGCTTGCAGAGGAGCTGTTACGTGCCGGACAGTCATTCGATTTCTCCAAGTGCCGCCTTATCGACGTGCAGACAATCTTCCACAAGATGGAACGCCGCAACCTTGCTGCCGCATATAAATTCTATTGTGGAAGGAAAATGGAAGATGACTTTCAGGCACACCTCGCCGATCAGGATACTGAGGCTACATGGAAGGTTCTTCAGGCACAGCTTGACATGTACGACCCTGCCAAGCAGGAGGAAGAAGAGCGCCGTCTGGAGAATGACATGGATGTACTTAACGAGTTCTCTCGCCAGAATGACAACGTGGATTTCGCCGGCAGAATGATATGGGGCGACGTGAAAGGTCCTGACGGCAAGCCTCTTCTTGATAAGAACGGCAAGCCAAGGAAACAGGAGATGTTCAACTTCGGCAAATACAAAGGCATGGCCGTTGCAGATGTTCTTCGCCGAGACCCAGGCTACTATTCTTGGATGATGGGGGGGGATTTCCCACTCGAAACCAAGCAATGGATGACACGAATAAAAATGCGCGAAATCTACACAGTAAAGAATTAAAAGTGCATTTCAAGACATATCATAATACATTCACAATCCGTACCATCGTAGTTATTGCGATGGTATGGTTGTGTAATGCCTTTTCGTTTGCTCAGGAATTCAAGGCAAAGTTCACCATAAACCATAATGCAGTACAGATAGCCGACCAAGGCATATTCGACAAGTTGAAGGAGACTCTGGAGGAATTCTTCAACAACCGCCAATGGACAAACCTACAATTCAAGGAGAACGAGCGCATTACCGCAAATTTCAACCTTACGGTTAAGAAATTCTCACAAGAGGACAATTCCTGGGGATGCACAGCCACAATTCAGGCTATTCGACCTGTATATAACAGTTCCTACACAACGACGATCTATAATAATACCGATCAGAATTTCGACTTCCAGTTCTCTCAGTTCGACCAGATAGAGTTCAATGAAGAGACTATCGACAACCAGTTGACTGCTCTCTTGGCATATTATGCATATTTCATCATCGGACTTGACCTTGACACCTTCTCACCCAATGGCGGAGAGGAAGTGCTGCAAAGATGCATGAACCTTACCAATAACGCCCAGAACCTTGACTATCCAGGTTGGAAGGCATTCGACAACTCCAGAAACAGATTTGCAATAATCAACGACTACCTTGACGGTTCAATGGCTCCATTCCGTCAGTTGCAGTACAACTACTATCGCAAGGGACTTGACGAGATGGCAAACAACGTGGAGCGAGGACGCACAGAGATAACCGCCGCCATTCAGGAGAATCTGAAGAAAGCACATGAAGACCGTCCTCTCTCCATGTTGCCACAGATTTGGACCGACTACAAGAAGGAAGAGATTGCGAACATATACAAAGGCAAAGGAACACAGAAGGAAAAAGAATCCGTCTATGACATTCTCTTCAGTATAAATGCATCACAAAACAATACGTGGGAGAAGATAAAACAATAATTGAATGCTTAAAGAATTACATATAAGGAATTTTGCTCTTATCGACAAACTGGATATCGATTTTGAATCGGGTTTCTCCGTCATAACCGGTGAAACAGGTGCTGGTAAGAGTATCGTGCTTGGTGCTATAGGCTTGCTCATGGGACAGCGTGCCGATACAAAGGCAATAAAGACTGGTGAACAGAAATGCAGCATCGAAGCGCATTTCAATCTCTCTGCCTATGACATGAAGGATTGGTTTGACGAGAATGAAATAGATTTCGATGCTGATGACTGTATCATCCGTCGCGAACTAACAGCATCGGGCAAGAGCCGCGGCTTCATCAATGATACACCAGCCTCCGTTCATCAGATGAAGGAACTGGGTGAGATGCTCATGGACGTACATTCGCAGCATCAGAACCTTCTGCTTCAGAAAGAGGATTTCCAACTTAACACGGTTGATATCATTGCTCACAACACTAAGGAACGCGAGGAATATTCCCAAGCGTTCCATGAACTTCACGATGCAGAAAAGGCTCTTGCAGAATTGAAAAACAGCATCTCTGACAACAGGAAGAATGAAGAGTTCATGCGTTTTCAGTTAGATGAGCTTACGGCTGCCAACCTCGTGAAAGGCGAGCAGGAAGAACTGGAGCAGGAACAGGAGAGCGCATCACACACGGAAGATATCAAGTCGGCTTTGTACGAGGCGGATGTTCTTCTCAATGGTGACGACAATGATATAATCAGCAATCTAAAGCAGGTTTGCAGCAGTATAGAGAGCATCACGAGAGTTTATCCTCATGTGGAGGAACTTTCTGAAAGACTGGAAAGCGCGTACATCGAGATTAAGGATATTGCCTCTGACATCAGCAGTACACTTGACGATGTGGAGTTTGATCCTGAACGTCTTGAATATATCAACAACCGTCTTGACACGATTTATTCACTTGAGAAGAAATATTCAAAAGGTAATGTTGAGGAACTGATAGAAGAACGCGACCGATTGCAGAAGGCAATTGATGCCATAGACAACTCTGACGAGGATCTGAAAGAACTTTCTGCAAAAGTGGATACTCTAAGGAAAAAGGCTCAGCAACTCGCAGAAACACTCACAAAGACTCGCACCAAGGCTGCTAAAACCGTAGAAGATGAGATTCATAAGCGACTTACGGCACTCGGTATGCCTAACGTGCAGTTTGCCGTAGAGCTTACCTGCAACAAGACAGAAGACTCATCACATCTCACAAAGGACGGTCAGGATAAGATCGCGTTCATGTTCTCTGCCAATAAAGGCATGGCATTACGCCCTGTATCGCAAGTGGCATCGGGAGGTGAGATTGCGCGAGTTATGCTATCGCTAAAGGCAATGATAAGCGGTGCTGTAAAGTTGCCTACCATCATCTTCGACGAGATCGACACAGGAGTAAGCGGTAAGATGGCAGAGAAAATGGCAGACATCATGAAGGAGATGGGCGAGGCAAATCGACAGGTAATCAGTATCACACATCTGCCACAGATTGCTGCAAAGGGTTCTTTCCACTACAAGGTGGAGAAGCACGACACGGAAAGTGGTACGACATCCCTCATGCGACGCCTCAACGAAGAAGAGCGTGTTCAGGAGATTGCTCAGATGTTGAGCGGTGAGAATATCACCGATGCAGCACTAACTAATGCAAGGGAACTGTTGAAGACCCACTCCCTACCCCTCCCATAAAGAGAGGGTAGTAGTTTGTTGTAAACACTAAAAAAATAATAATAAAATGAATAAAATATTTCGAGATATAGCGAATTTCCTTAACGGTAAAAAGTATCTACTCCCCTCCTTTTATGGGAGGGGCATAGGGGTGGGTCTGCTTCTCTGCCTCCTCCCCCTCACTTCCATAGCACAATCATCTGCCGTTAAGAAAGCGGCAAAGAGCATGTTCAAGCTCACAACATTTGATGCTAACGGCAATCTACTCCACACAGGCTATGGAGCATTCGTAGATGCCAATGGCACATGTCTTGCCACCTGGGAGGCATTCATCGGAGCTTCAAAGGCAAATATCATTGATGCACAGGGAAGAAAGTACGATGTGGAATGCCTGATAGGTGCTAACGAGATATACAACGTATCAAAGTTCAAGGTTACGGTTCCTGCTGAGAAAAAAATGGCTATCACGCCTATCGCCATTGCGCAGACAAAGATTGAGGCAGGAGGCGAAAGTTGGTTGATAGAATACGACATCAAGAACCCTACAATAAAGAAGTATCAGCCTTCGAAGGTGGAGTCATTCCAGAACGACCTACCATATTATATTTATGAACAGAGCGCATCCGACGAACTTGCAGGTTCGCCTTTTCTAAACAACAACGGTGAATTGCTCGGTTTGATGCAACCAGCAAAGAAACGCACAGATGTATATTGCCCAAGTGCGCAGTATGCTATGTCGATGACCGTAAGCGGATTTACTTCAAAACAGGCTACAATGCGTCTTACGCAGATGCGCGTTGCGCTTCCTGACGATTTCGATCAGGCGGTTGTTGCACTCTTCATGAATCAGGGTAGCAATGCCAACGATAACATCATTGGCATGTCGGACGAGTTCATAAGCAAATTCCCCACAGCATCAGAGGGTTATAACTCAAAGGCTCTTTATCTGTCGGACAAGGGACAGTTTGCCGAAGCTGCCAAGGTAATGGAGGAAGCCATTGAGAAGTGCGAGAAAAAGGATGAGCCGCATTTCGATTACTCAAAGATAATTTACAATAAGCTGCTTTACAGCAACGATAGTACATTTACAGAATGGACTCTCGACAAAGCTCTTGCCGAAGCAGATGCAGCAATGGCCGCAAATCCACTTCCTGTATATAATCTCCATAAAGGCAAGATTCTCTATACTGCCAAGAGATACGATGAGGCATACAACGTTTTCATCGATGTATCAAAGACAAACATGAGAAGTGCGGAATGCTTTTATAATGCATCTCTATGTCTTCAGGCAAAAAATGCAGAAAAAGAGAAGGTAATAGAGATGCTTGATAGTGCTGTTGCATTTTTCCCACAGCCGTACAAGATAGATGCTGCACCATATTTTATGATTCGTGGCAAATACCTTGACGACAATGGCATGTACCGTAAGGCTGTAGCCGATTACAACGAATACGAGAAGTTGATGGGAAAGATGGTGAACGGCAATTTCTTCTACCTCAAGGAACAGGCAGAGCTAAAGGCAAAGTTGTACCAGCCAGCTCTCGAAGATATTGACAAGGCAATCAACCTATCACCCAAGGAGCAACTTTACTATGCGGAAAAGGCTATGCTCCTCGTAAGAGTGAATAAGATTGAGGAGGGAATGGCTGCAGCACAGTTGTGTATGACACGTTTCCCTGACTATGGTGACGGTCATGCCGTTTATGGTCTCGCGCAGATTCTTCAGGGCAAGAAAAAAGATGGAATAGCAACTCTTGGAAAAGCAAAGGAACTGGGTTCTGAAATGGCAGGAACTCTAATGGAGAAGTATGCGAAATAAATTAAAAATGAAAAGTAAAAACGATGGAAATTAAGAAGTCTGAATACAAGGTCAGTTCGGCAAAGATCTCTCAATGCCCAAAAGACAACCTCATGGAGTTTGCCTTCATAGGCAGAAGTAACGTGGGCAAGTCAAGCCTCATCAACATGCTTTGCAACCATAAGAACCTTGCAAAGACATCTGCCACACCGGGTAAGACACTTCTCATCAACCATTTTCTCATTGAGTCTAAACCCGACAGGCAATGGTATATAATCGACCTCCCGGGATATGGCTTTGCCAAGCGCTCAAAGAAAGTACAGGACGATATCGAAACAATGATATCGACTTATATTCTTCAGCGTGAAGAACTTGCCAATGTATTCCTTCTCATCGACATACGACACGATCCACAGAAGATCGACCGTGAATTCATGGATTGGCTTGGCGAGAATGGCATTCCTTTCTCTATCGTTTTCACTAAAGCAGATAAACTAGGTCCAGTAAAAGGACGCCAGAATGCGGAGAAATATATGAAGACTCTCCTTGACGTATGGGAAGAACTTCCACCTTATTTTATTACGTCATCGGAGAAGAAGCAAGGACGTGATGAAGTTCTTGACTATATAGAGCAGATTCTTGACGCTACACCAGAAAGTAATTCATAACTCGTAATTAGTAATTATTTTGCAACCACTACTTGACGTACAAAATATAAGCAAGCGTTTCGGAGAAAGAATTCTCTTCGAAAACATCTCTTTCTCCATAGGTGAAGGGCAGCGTATCGGACTAATAGCCCAAAACGGTACAGGTAAAACAACACTTCTCTCCATGCTCTGCGGTGAAGAGAGTTGTGATTCGGGAGATATTATCTTCCGAAATGGTATTCGCATTGGATTCCTTCGTCAAGAGCCAAAGTTTCCTGAAGGAGCCACGGTCATGGAGGCTTGTTTCTCTGGTGTGGATAAGGATGACGATGCACAACTGAAGGCAAAGCAGATTCTCACACAGTTACGGATACGCGATTTCAACCAGCCGATGTCACAGTTAAGTGGTGGTCAACAAAAGCGCGTAGCTCTGGCACAGGCTCTCATCTCTAATCCCGACCTTCTTATTCTTGATGAGCCAACCAACCATCTTGACCTTGAAATGGTTGTATGGCTTGAAGGTTTTCTGACACGAGGAAACCGTACCTTGTTGATGGTGACGCACGATCGTTACTTCCTCGACAACGTATGTTCTGTGATTCTAGAACTTGACAACCGCACAATCTACTCATATCGAGGTTCATATTCCTATTATCTTGAGAAGAGACAGGAACGTATAGACGCTATGCGTGCGAACATTGAGCATGCCAATAATCTCTATCGTCGAGAACTTGAATGGATGCGCCGACAGCCACAGGCACGCGGTCATAAGGCACGATATCGTGAGGAAGCATTCTATGAACTAGAGAAGGTAGCCAAACAGCGAATAGAGGAAAGGCAGATACGTCTTAAAGCATCTACCGTATATATAGGTTCAAAGATATTTGAATGTCAGTATGTATCAAAGTCATTCCCAGCACGAGAAGGTGACGATACATCTGAAGGAAAGACAATACTCGACAACTTCTATTACAACTTTGCCCGTTTCGAGAAGATGGGCATAGTGGGTAATAATGGTACAGGAAAATCAACCTTCCTCAAACTCCTTCTCGGGCTTGAACCTGTAGATGCAGGTAAGTTTGATATTGGTGAGACTGTCAAATTCGGCTATTTCTCTCAGGAAGGACTTCAATTTGACGAATCACAGAAGGTGATAGATGTGATACGAGACATAGCCGACTATATAGACCTCGGGCAAGGGCGACATCTCACGGCTTCGCAGTTTCTTCAGCATTTCCTTTTCACACCAGAACAGCAATACAACTATGTGTACAAGCTATCTGGAGGTGAGAAACGCAAGCTTTATCTCTGTACCGTACTTATGAGGAATCCAAACTTCCTCGTACTCGACGAGCCTACCAACGATCTTGACATCAAGACGCTCCAGATACTTGAGGAATACCTTCAGGATTTCCCTGGATGCGTTATCGTAGTAAGTCACGACCGTTATTTCATGGACAAGGTCGTGGATCATCTTCTCGTTTTCCAAGGAGAAGGCAAGATAAAGGACTTCCCAGGCAACTACACACAATATCGTGAATGGCAGAAACTACAGCCGAAGGACGAAGCCTCAACACCTACTATCCAACAGCCAACCTCAGCAAAGAGCGGACCTCGCGATCCAAACGCAGCACCTGCAAAGAGGAAACTCAGCTATAAGGAGCGTCAGGAATTCGACAAACTCGAAAAAGAAATCGAAAAGCTATCGGCAGAAAAGGCTGATATAGAAAACGCTCTCAGCTCTGGCACTATCGATGTTGAAAAGATTACGGAACTAAGCAAGCGTCTCCCCATCCTCAACGAGGAACTCGATGAAAAAGAAATGCGCTGGCTTGAGCTTTCGGAGTTTGCATAAAAAAAGGAAATCGTCCTATCTGTAGAACGATTTCCTTTTTTCTTATAAATACAGTTAGCCTACTATCATTGTTTTACTGGCGCAACAATAGTATCGCCTGAGGCAGAAGCCTGAGCTGTATCTTCTACAATAGCGAACTCTGAAGCTGGCACAGTATCACCAAGTTCATCCAAATTCACGTTTTTGTCTGCGTTATTTGAATTACATGACACACAGCAAAATACGAAAGCAGAAGCTAACGACAAATACACAAAGTGTTTTCTCATATTCTTAAGTTTTAATGTTATTCTGAAACAAAAAACGCTGGAACGATTCAACATCGTGCCAGCGTCATTCCTTTTTTACCGTTCGGTAGAGAAGGCTTACTGTGCATTTGCAGAGTCAACAGCAGTTGTATCAACTGTATCAACAGCAGCTGTATCCTCAGCTGGAGCCTCCTGAGCTGCCTTGTTTTCACCACATGAAGCGAAAGAGATTGCAGCCATTGCTACGAACATAAAAACTAATTTCTTCATTTTCTTTGCTTTTTTAAAACTGTAAAACAATCTTTGTTTATTAAAACACTGCAAAGGTAAGTATTTTTTCAATACCAACAACATTTTTTTAGGATTTTTTTTAGCCCGTTTTTGTAACTTTTTTATAACATCCTGATTATCTACCATTTACAAATTGTAAATAAACGTTAAAGTTTTACTTTAACCAGAAAAAGACGGAATTTTAACACTTTTATGATGTTTACGCACACATTTTGCATTCCATAAAAATATAGAATCTGTGTATAGTTAGACTACAAATAATCAAATTTCTTCTTAATTGTAATTTTTATTTCTTATCTTTGCATTCAAAATGGAATTTCTTATTATATACAAGGTATAAAGAATGATTGATACTTCCGCTTTTCAAGGAAAGACAGCAGCATATTACACATTAGGTTGTAAACTTAATTTTTCTGAGACATCCACCTTTGGGCAGATGCTTCAGGATATGGGTGTACGTACCGTCGAGAAAGGAGAGAAAGCAGACATCTGCCTTATCAACACCTGTTCGGTAACAGAAGTGGCAGACAGCAAATGCCGTCAGGCTATCCGTAAGATGGTGAAGCAGAATCCGGGAGCATTTGTTGTCGTAACCGGCTGTTATGCCCAACTTGAAGCCGAGACGGTGGCAAAGATTGAAGGCGTGAACCTTGTGCTCGGAAGTAATGAGAAGGCAAATCTCATCGACTACCTCTCAAACGCATGGAGCGGTACGAATCAAAAATCCGATGACAACATAGCGGAATATCATGCGGTAAAGACAAAGGAGATAAAGACTTTCCAGCATTCATGCTCACGAGGCAACCGCACACGCTATTTCCTCAAGGTACAGGATGGCTGCAACTATTTCTGCACATACTGCACAATACCATTCGCTCGCGGAAACTCACGCAATCCAAGCATCGAGAGTCTGGTAGAGCAGGCACGAAAGGCAGCAGCCGAGGGCGGTAAGGAGATTGTCATCACAGGCGTAAACATAGGCGATTTCGGTCAGACAACAGGAGAACGCTTCATTGATCTCGTAAAGGCACTTGACAGTATCGAGGAGATAAAGCGCTATCGTATTTCAAGTTTAGAGCCGGACCTTATCGACAAGGAACTGATAGAATATTGTGCCAAGAGCCGTGCTTTCATGCCTCATTTCCACATACCTCTCCAAAGCGGTTCTGACTCGGTTCTGAAACTAATGCACCGTCACTATGACTCCGCCCTCTTTGCTGACAAGATACGACTCATCAAGCAACTTATGCCTGATGCATTCCTTGGCATAGATGTAATGGTAGGCACTCGTGGCGAGACTCCAGAATATTTCGAGGAGACATACAATCTGCTTAACGAACTGCCTGTCACCCAGCTTCACGTATTCCCTTACTCTGAGCGCCCAGGCACGGCAGCCCTGAAGATTCCATACGTAGTAAGCGCACAGGACAAGAAACTGCGTAGCCAGCGATTGCTCGACCTTTCAGAGCAGAAGACACAAGACTTTTACGCAAAATACATAGGTACAGAAGCAGAGGTGCTATTTGAGAAAGCTCCTCGTGGCAAGGCTATGCATGGTTTTACGGCAAACTATATCCGTGTGGAACTTCCCGCAAGCAAGGCAAAGGAAGAATACGACAACGAGATTCTGCGCGTAAAACTGACAGGATTCAACCGCGACAAATCCGCATTAATTGGAGCCCCCCTTGCCCCCGAGGGGGAACTTATATAGTATTCTAATAATTGTTCTTTTATTATGGAAGAATGGCATAACAATACTCCGATAACAAACAATACAAACAGAAAGAACTCCCACTCGGGGGAAGGGGGGGCTGCTTCCATCGTCATACTCAACTGGAATGGCGCGCACATGATGCGCACATACCTCCCAACCGTCATCAAGAATACCCCAGAGGCAGAAATAATTATTGCCGACAATGCCTCAACAGATGATTCCCTGAAGATGTTGGCTGAGGATTTTCCTGACATCCGCACTATCATTCTTGATAGGAACTACGGTTTTGCAGAGGGATATAACCGAGCCTTGCAGCAAGTGGATAGCGAATATTACATTCTCTTGAACTCGGATGTTGACGTACCCGAAGGGTGGCTTACTCCCCTACTCTCTTTCATGGATTCTCACCCAGAGGCATGTGCTTGTCAGCCAAAACTTCACGCAATAAAAGAAAGGGACAGATTTGAGTATGCAGGTGCAGCTGGAGGTTTCCTCGACAAATACGGCTATCCTTTCTGCAAAGGTAGGATTTTCGAGACTGTTGAGAAAGATAACGGACAGTATGACGGCAATCACGAAATTCTCTGGGCAACAGGCGCTTGCATGATGATACGCTCAAAGGATTATTGGGAAGTAGGAGGACTCGACGGTCGTTTCTTCGCTCATAACGAAGAGATTGACCTCTGTTGGAGACTACGCCTTATGGGTAGGAAGATTTTCTGCATTAGCGACAGCATAGCATATCATCTTGGTGGTGGAACTCTACCCAAGGGAAATCCTCGAAAGACATTTCTTAACTTCCGCAACAACCTCACGATGCTATACAAAAACCTGCCCGACAATGAGCTATCCCATGTGATGCGAGTACGTTTCTTCCTCGACTGGCTTGCCGCCTTCCAGATGCTTATCCTCGGCAGGAGTTGGGGAGATTTCAAGGCTGTATATAAGGCAAGGAAGGAGTTTTCCGGTTGGAAGCACGATTTCGATTCTGACAGACAGAAGATACAAGCCAGCAAGAAGACAGACAACATCCCAGAACGCATACAGAAGAGTATTCTCTGGCAATACTATGCTAAGGGAAAGAAAACCTTTGATAAGGTATAGAAAGTAAATTTTCAGTAAATTACATTCAATAAATTACCCAAGCGACATCCGTCGCCGAGAAATAAAACAGATTAGAATTTACAGAATTATTTTTCTTTCAATTTACTTTCCAAAAACAAAAGCTAATTTATTTTCAACTCGCGATGACAAAGAAAGAGCGCTACGACCATATTCTTGACTATTTCCGTCAACAGCCACGCCCTACCACAGAATTGGAGTTCCAGACAACATATCAACTTCTTGTGGCAGTGGTACTCTCAGCGCAATGTACCGACAAGCGCGTGAATATGGTTACTCCTTCGCTCTTTCACGATTACCCAACGGTAGAGGATATGGCTAATGCCGACGAGGCGGAGATATTCGAGTATATCAAAAGCATCTCCTATCCTAATGCAAAGGCACGTCATCTCATAGAGGCTGCACGCATAATAGTCAAGGAATATAACGGAGATATTCCTTCGGATATGGATTTACTGCTCCGACTCCCCGGTGTTGGAAGAAAGACCGCCAACGTGATACAGGCAGTTGCCTTCGGTAAAGCAGCTATGGCAGTTGACACCCATATCTACAGAGTTTCACATCGCTTGGGCTTAGTACGTAAGACAGACAACACCCCCTACAAGGTAGAGTTAGAACTAAAGAAGCACATTCCTGAAGAGGACATCCCCGATGCTCACCACTGGCTATTGCTTCATGGCAGATATATCTGCACAAGCCTCAAACCTAAATGCGACAAATGCCCGTTTGATGAAATCTGTCCGAAACTATTAGAGAACAGCAAACTAAAGTAACCACCAATAATTTGTTTGGGAAAATTTGATGCCACCAATCCCTTTGCAATTCCCAAGTGATTCCCAAGCAAATCCCATGTAAGTCCCATTTTCTCCCATTATAGGGAACGGACTTGAAACGGACTTATAACGGACCTGGAACGGACTTACAACGGACCTGAGAGGGAGGTGAAAATTTTTAACCTTCTTTCGTGATTTCCGCGTTCAGAATATTTTTTTCGCGAGAGTTTTTAGATAGGGGGGTGCACTTTTGCCTATTTTTAGGTATAACACCCTGACAGTCAAGTGATAACGAAGCGTGCACCCCACCCCATCAAAGTGCACCTATGGAAAGAAAGATTTAGGGGGGTGCACGCAACGTAAATCACTGGTAATCAATAGGCAAAGGGGTAAAAACAGGCAAAAGTGCACCCCCCTATTTAAATTCTTCCAGTTTTTTTTCAAAGTATAATCTTGACATAGCGAAATGTAAGGAATTACAATAATTACAATTACAATAAAAATGAGCTATACGCCTAAAAGTCGATCCAACTAAAAAAGAAGGGTATCACATTGCGTGATACCCTTTTGGTTTAGATAATGGAAACTTTATCTAGAGCCTAATTGCATTATTCATAATCTTCTTCATCGTCAAAACACGAAGAAGTTTCTTTTGCATCAAACGAGCCTGTGCCTCCCACATGAATATTGCTTGTATCTACAAGTAATGGGAGATTCATAGCTTCAACCATTAGTTTCGGTTTTGTATATTTCTTTCTCATACTTCTGTTTATTTAACAACAAACTTCTTTCCGTTCTTTACGTATATGCCCGGCTTCAGATTGTTCTCATTAACCTTTCTGCCGTTCAAGTCGTAAACAGGAGACTCGTCATTTGCCATTTGCAACTCTTCAACTCCAGTTGTTTCACTTTCCTCGTCAAGGACATTGATGGTGATTGTCTTTGCTGCATTACTTGCATTATAAGAAGGATTACGAGACTCTACCTTCATATACCAGCGATAAGGCTTCAAGTCGTTTGAGCCATCACTCTGAATCAGATCACCGCCACCCATAGCGTAATAGCCGTTTGCAATCATAGTTGCAGAAGGAATGGCATTATAAGTGCCTGTAAATGTGTATTTAGCGATTGTGGTAGAGCAATCCACACTATTCTCCTCGGCAGGGTATAGAGTAGCATTGCTAACAGAGAAAGTCTTCTCGCCTGTTTTCTTTGCCTTGATTAGATAAGGCATATTTGGAGTTGTAGAGCCGCTCTTTATTTTGATGACATCCATTATTGTCTCGTCAATAATTCCATCATCATTCTTATCCAACTGACGAACACCATTGATATATGCAATCTCGAAATTATCTTTCCAATCCTCATATTTCAAAGAGAACGGAATATAAAGAGCCTGCCAAGCGGTGTTGTTGAAAGTGCGAGTATAGGAAATCTCACATTCATCAAGTTGCAAACCATTATTGAATGTTTCTCCATCCGTCAGAGTATATGTTGTTGGAATAGCTTGTACATAAATGGATGTTCTTCCGTAGGGACCATTATCCCACCAATAAGCATCTCTATATTGTGCAACGTATCTGGACGGAACATAGAAAGCGGTGGATTCAGGAAAAGGGTGTGGAAGCCCCTTTGATGGACACTCTATATATGGAGGCGTGCTTGCCATGCAAATGACGGAAGTAAGACCTGAGCAACCAGAGAAAGCATAAGTTCCAATACTCGTCACAGAATTAGGGATGGTGACGGAGGTAAGACCGGAGCAATCACGGAAAGCATAAGTTCCAATACTCGTCACAGAATTAGGGATGGTGACGGAGGTAAGACCTGAACAATCACGGAAAGCATCATATGCAATTTGTGTTGTTCCTTCCTTTATTTCAATTTTTGTCCCTGAAGGCATAGTTCCTTTGTATTTATATAGAACTTTACCTGCATAAATTAATCCATCAGGTTGGTAGTCACACCATTTTGTTCCATAAAAAGCACTCTCTCCAATATACGTCACGGAATTTGGGAAGGTGACGGAGGTAAAACCTGAGCAATTACAGAAAGCATAATTCTCTATCTTTGTTATTCCATTTGGTATCACTAAATTGTCAACTTCTTTCCCATTTATATATAAGTGCTTTGCATAGACTAATGGATTTGAATCCCAACTATTAAATTCGATTTTACACCACGATACAAGGTCTGTTATATGTACAGAGGTGAGACCTGAGCAATCATAGAAAGCATCATCTCCAATCCACGTCACAGAATTACCGATAGTGACAGAGGTGAGACTTGAGCAGCCAGAGAAAGCGTCATATCCTATACTCGTCACGGAATTAGGGATGGTGACTGAGGTGAGACCTGAGCAACCATAGAAAGCAGAACCTCCAATACTCGTCACAGAATTAGGGATAGTTATTGAGGTGAGATAGTAGCAATTATTAAAAGCATTAACTCCAATACTCGTCACTCCATTTTTAATTACTACATTCTTGATGTAGTAACTTTGAGAAAGCCAAGGAGAATCTTCCATATCACCAGTTCCTGATATTGTCAATGTGCCATCATCTGATAATTTCCATGTAATATCCGCATGGATTGCATTAAAAGAAATTACGCAGAGGAATAAAAGTATTATTTTCTTCATTGTAGGGAAAAATAAAAAAAGGGCGCAGACTTTCCGATAGTCTCGTCCTCCTTCTTAGGTTACGGCCAAGCAACCTTATCGCTGACAAGTATGCGGAAAAGTCCATGCCCTACACGGACATGGAACTCTTCACTACTTGTTCTCGCGATATGAAAATTGGCCGTATTCAAGAAGGAGAGAACAAGAGCAAATAGCTCAATGTTATATTTTATGTCGAGAGAATCGGTAGTTGCTCACCCAAGTTAATAAAATAAATGTTTAACTATCTTGCAGATACCAGTATCTGATACTGATTCCGCATAAGGGGAACGGTTACCGTTCGTCTGTTTAATTACGATTTACTTTCTGTTTCTTATAAACTGTTTTTATGGATTAATATATATTTGTTTTAATATCTGTTTGCAAAATTAAACAAATTATCTGATTCCTCCAAATATTTGCTCAAAATTATTACAATCTTGGCAAATAGAGTTTTTGGCTTGTTCGATGGTTGTTCGTTCTGGCTTCGATTCTGAAGCGAAGGAAAGGCCCCGGCCCAGAGATAGCATGACGGGAGATGAACGAGACAACCCTAAACGCTAACCACTAACCTCTAACCACAAACCTTCAATCAACAGCCTTCTTACCTCTCCAACGCAGGCAAAGCATGGTGAGGTCATCGCTTTGCTCATAGTCATCAACGAATCGTCTGATAGCATCGACAACACCATCAGCCATATCCATCATAGGCACATCCTTCAGCAAATCTACCATAGCGAGCGTAGAAGCATCACCAAAGAGAGCCTTCTGACTATTCTCAGCCTCAGTTACACCATCGGTATAAAGGAACAAAGCATCACCTTCAGAGAGCTGTATCTCTTCAGATTTATATTCAAAGTCGCCAAGCACACCAGTAGGTAGATTTACCTCTGGAGTCATAAAGGAAGTATTGCCTTCGTGTACCCAGATAGGAGGATTGTGACCAGCATTACAAAACTCTACCCTACCCGTCTGCATATCAAGCACACCGCAGAAGAGAGTACAGAACATATCCTCGTCATTACCCTCGGCAAGTCCGTTATTGATAGCCTCTACAATAATAGATGCACTTGTGCTATAACGGGCAACATTGCGGAAGAGATGCCCGACAACAGTCATGAACAAAGATGCAGGAACACCCTTGCCCGAAACATCGCCTATGAGGAAATAAAGCCTATCGTCACGCATAAGGAAATCGAAGATATCACCACCGACCTCCTTTGCAGCCCTTTGCATTCCGTAGATATCTATATCCTCACGTCCCGGGAAGGCAGGGAATACCTTGAGGAGCATGCCCTGCTGAATCTTTGCTGCGATATGGAGATCACGCTCCATATTGGCTTTCTTTTCAGTAGTGGCACGAAGGTCTTCAATATATCTGGCAAGTTCCTGCTGCATTGAGACAAAAGAATCACGCAAATGCGAGATATCAGAATGTCCTTTTACCTTAGGCAGTTGGGTATCGAATTTTCCCTGAGCAATAGCATCGGTAGCATCAGCTATCTTGCCGAGAGGGCGCAGCTGCCAGTTTACGGTTATAACAATAGCCAGTATGATAATAAAGAAGAGCAGAAGAAGCGTAAAGACGGAAATGCCCGTCACCATCTTGAGAAGCATGGTATCGTCACGCAAAGGAACATCGCACACCACACGCCAGCCAGTAGCCTTCACGTATGCACTTCCATTACTGAGCATGAACTCCTGAATGCCAGAATAGACTTGCAACGCCGTATTCTCGCCATTGTCCTCAAAGGCCGCAGGATAATTCTTTGCGTTTTTCATTATCCTGTCGCTATCGGTGTAATATACATATATGTCATTACCCGTTATGACAGAAACCTTTGCGCCACTCTCATCCCCAACCTCCTTACGGGCAAGTTCATCAAGCCAGTCGAGTCTTACATTAGCGCAAAGTGAAGAATATATGTTTCCGCGCGAGTTTTTCAATGGCGTGATAAAACTAACCACAGGAATCTTAACGCTATCTTTTTCTACGAGATAAGGCTCACTCCACCTACCTACCCCACTTGAATCTACCCGAGCCAGACATTTCTTAACTGCCTCAACCTCTGCAAGTTTATTCGTGGAGAGATAGACGGTATCAATCTGATCCATCTTACCGAGACTGTCCCTGAAAATGGTGGAGTTATGCTCAGTCATGCGTTTCTGCAAAGCCACGAGCGCACCTGTCTTCATCACGTTCTCTATATGATTCAAACGATTATCAATAGAGGCCGTAATCATCCTACTCATATTGATCTGCCTGTTTCCATTGGTCACAAGACTCACACCAAACGTGACACTACGGATAAACAGCCATCCAACGATAACCAATATGATAATCAACACCATATTGATACGGAAAGACAGGGACGAGAAAAGTCTGCGCTTCTTATGTTGCTTACATTTCTTCATGACATAAAACCATTTTCGGCACAAAGATAATAAAAGTATTTCATTTCTGCAACAAAATACTATCACAAAAACAAAAAAAATGCCGCTTACGGTAAAAACCATAAGCGGCATTGGCATTATCTATTTCAAAGGGAGATTACTCGCCCTTCTCCATCTTAGCCTTGAGAGCAGCAAGTGCGTCGAAGTCACCGAGTGACTGAGCAGCAGCAACGTTCTGGATGTTAGCTGCATCTTCCTTCTTAGCTGCGTTACGTGGCTTGCGAGCTGGCTTCTTTTCTTCCTCGCGCTCAGCCTCGAATGTACGAGAGTGAGAGAGGATGATACGCTTTGTATCCTTAACGAACTCGATTACCTTGAACTCGAGCTCCTCACCAACCTGTGCTTCAGTACCGTCTTCCTTAACGAGGTGCTTTGGTGTAGCGAAGCCTTCACCACCCTCATTGAGAAGGATAACTGAACCACGCTCCATCTTCTCAGCAATCTTACCTGTGTGAACAGAACCAGGCGTGTAGATTGTCTCGTAAGTATCCCAAGGATTCTCCTCGAGCTGCTTGTGACCGAGAGAGAGACGACGGTTCTCCTTGTCGATGTCAAGAACGACAACGTCGATAGGCTCACCTACGTGTGTGAACTCTGAAGGATGCTTAACCTTCTTTGTCCAAGAGAGGTCAGAGATATGGATAAGTCCGTCAACACCCTCCTCGAGCTCTACGAAGATACCGAAGTTAGTGAAGTTACGAACCTTAGCGTTGTGCTTAGAACCTACAGGGTACTTCTTCTCGATAGCCTCCCATGGATCCTCCTTGAGCTGCTTGATACCGAGAGACATCTTGCGCTCGTCGCGGTCGAGTGTGAGGATAACTGCCTCAACCTCGTCACCAACGTGAAGGAACTCCTGTGCTGAACGGAGGTGCTGGCTCCAAGACATCTCTGATACGTGGATCAGACCCTCTACGCCAGGAGCAACCTCAACGAATGCACCGTAGTCAGCGATAACGACAACCTTACCCTTGATGTGGTCACCAACCTGGATGTTAGGGTCAAGAGCATCCCATGGGTGTGGGGTGAGCTGCTTGAGACCAAGAGCGATACGCTTCTTCTCCTCATCGAAGTCGATGATAACAACGTTGATCTTGTCGTCGAGAGCAACGACCTCGTGTGGATCGCTTACGCGGCCCCAAGAGAGGTCTGTGATGTGGATGAGTCCGTCAACACCACCAAGGTCAACGAATACACCGTAAGATGTGATATTCTTAACAGTACCCTCGAGTACCTGACCCTTCTCAAGCTTAGAGATGATCTCCTTGCGCTGAGCCTCGAGTTCTGCCTCGATGAGTGCCTTGTGAGAAACAACAACATTGCGGAACTCCTGATTGATCTTAACAATCTTGAACTCCATTGTCTTGCCTACGAATACATCGTAGTCACGTATTGGGTGTACGTCGATCTGGCTGCCTGGAAGGAATGCCTCGATGCCGAATACGTCAACGATCATACCACCCTTAGTGCGGCACTTGATGTAACCCTGAACGACTTCCTCATTATCAAGAGCAGCGTTAACACGCTCCCAAGACTTGCTGAGGCGAGCCTTCTTGTGAGAAAGGATCAACTGACCCTTCTTGTCTTCCTGATTCTCTACGTAAACCTCTACAACGTCACCTACCTTGAGGTCTGGGTTGTAACGGAATTCGCTTGCTGCGATGATACCATCGCTCTTGTAACCGATGTTAACAATAACTTCCTTCTTGTCAACAGAAATTACTGTACCGTCGACTACCTGATGCTCAGACACCTTGTTAAGAGTTGAATCATAAGAGGCAGTCTGCTCCTCCTTTGATACTGTTGTGCTACCACCGTTCTCGAACTGCTCCCAGTCGAAATCTGCAAGTGGCTGTACATTTTTAAAGTTTGACATGTTAATTAATAAAAATAAAAAAGTGAATAATAACGCAAAGCGGTTTCCTCAACAGACCTGCCAAGCGCAAAATCGGGTGCAAAATTACAAAAAATCAATGACATAACAAAATATCCGACGGAAAAATTTGAATTTACAAAGAAAAAAACTAAATTTGCACTAGCAAACTAAACTAAACAGTATGAAAAAGTTAACCATCCTATTCATTTCTCTCATAATGTCGGTATGTAGCACGAACGCCAAAAAGCCCAAGACAGTAACTTTGAAATTCATAGAGACTACTGATGTACACGGTATGTTCTTCCCAACAAACTACACAACGGGAAAGGCTGTCGGCGGTTCTATGGCTCGCGTAAGCTCATACGTGAAGAGTCAGCGCGCCACCTACGGCAACAACCTCATACTTCTCGACAACGGTGATATCCTTCAGGGACAGCCAACAAACTATTACTGGAACTTCATCGACACTCAGGACGAGAACATAGCGGCAAGCGTGGTGAACTATATGGGATATGACGCACAGGCATTCGGCAATCACGACATAGAAACCGGACATAACTGCTACGACAAGTGGAACCGTGAGGTGAAATGCCCTATCCTTGCCGCCAACATGATTAATGCGGAGACTGGCAATCCATACACCAATCCATATAAAATAATAGAACGTGAAGGTGTGAAGATCGTTATCCTCGGTATGACAACTCCTGCCGTTCCTAATTGGCTAAGCGAAAGTCTATGGAGCGGAATACGTTTTGAGGAAATGGTATCATGCACCCGCAAATGGGTAAAGACAATAAAGGAGAAAGAGAATCCCGACCTTATCATCGGACTATTCCACTCAGGACTCAAAGGCGGCATAACAAACGACGAATATGACGAGAATGCCACTCTTGCCGTTGCTCTTAGGGTTCACGGCTTAGATGCCATTTTCTACGGTCACGACCACCTCTCTAACTTCGGTTTCATACGCCAGTATGAAGAAAAGACCGACGACTACCCTTTCTACTTTATCACGAAGGACGGAGGCCCGTCTTCAGCCGTATCGCTCTCAAAGACCGACTCTGTGCTTATCGTCAACCCAGGCAGCAACGCCTATAACGTAGGCGAGGCAACCATAACGCTGACAATGCAGAACAACAAAGTGGTAAGCAAGAAGATTACCGGTCAGCTTGTTTCCATGAAGTCTATGCCTATCGACGAGGAATACATGAACTATTTCGCAGACGATATCAGAAGGCTACAGGAATACACAACCAAAAAGATCGGCACTTTCGAGAGCTCTATGAACATGGGCGATGCTTTCTTCGGCTCTTCTGCATTCATAGATTTCATCCATAACATCCAGATGAAAACTACAGGTGCTGATATATCCTTCACCGGTCCGTTGGCTATTAATACCACAATTAATGCTGGTACTGTAACTACCGCCGATATGTTCAACCTATACAAATTCGAGAACACGCTCTACGTAATCCAAATGACAGGAGCAGAAATCAAGAACTACCTTGAGATGAGTTATGGACAATGGACAAACCAGATGAAATCCAGCGACGACCATATCCTGCTCTTTGACGACAAGAACAACGAGCGCAACAACGGATTCAAGAACTTCTACGGCAACTTTGATTCTGCCTGCGGAATTGACTATACAGTAGATGTTACGAAACCTGAAGGTCAGAAAGTAAACATCCTAAAGATGAGTAACGGCCAGCCTTTTGATACTACCAAGATGTATAAGGTCGCCATCAACTCATACAGAGGCAACGGAGGTGGAGAACTTCTCACCAAAGGTGCCGGAATCCCAAAGGAAGAGCTCAAATCAAGAATCATCTCCCGCTCAGAACTCGGCCAGCGTCACTATCTCGCAGAAGAGATACAGAAACAAGGCTCTGTGAATCCAAAGCCAAACAACAACTGGCGATTCATTCCAGAAAACCTTGTAGCTCCAGCAATACAAAGAGACAGGGAACTTCTGTTCAAGAAACAATAAAACACTTATCACGAACAAAAGGAATCGGCTTGCAAACGTAATGTCTGCAAGCCGATTTCATATTATTATCGTTCTTATCTTAGAACTTGTAACCAACTGTAAATGTAAGAGAATTATATGTTCCACCTACATACTTAGGAACATCACCAAGACCAAAGTTATAACGTGCATCCAAAACGAAACTATTGAACTCATAAGAAGCACCAACAGGAATAGTTATCAAAGTTGAATTGAAATCGTCCTTAGTATCATAATCCTTAAACTTTGACGAAGCAAGAATATTTAAAGCAACACCAGCCTTTAAGGCAACCCCTGATGCTACATAATAGTTAACGGTAGCAGGGATGTTAAAATAATAATTGCAATGGATTTTCCCTTCTTTTTTACTAGTATCGACAGAGTAAGTCGTAGAACCATCAGGTTCCTTAATTAAAGTCATATTTGAAGACACATCCTCGCTAACATTATAGCCTGTATAATTCAAACCTAAAGCAAGACCGAACTGATTATTCAACATGTACATCGTTTCAACACCTGCCGTAAGACCAATAGCACCATCCATAACCTTACCATAGTCACCTGTAGCTGTAGTGTAAGTAATACCGACATTAGGTTTCCAAGTTAAAGAGCCTGCCTCTGACTGTGCAGAAGCCGAAATCGTCATCGTGGCAACTGCAATCATTGTAATAAGCTTTTTCATCATAATTGATATAAATTTGATTCCTACTCTATCATAGATTTTCGGATTCCTCTTGATTCTGGTTAATTTCGGTTCCAAAATTACATGTTTTTCCCAAAAACGCAAACTTTTGCAAACAAAAACAACAATTATTAACAGAATTCCATGTCTTACACTATAAATAAAGTAACAACTGGCGATTCAATCCAGAAAACCTTGTAGTTCCAGCAATACAGAGGGACAGGGAACTGCTGTTCAAGAAGAAGTAGCACTTGCGGTCATTTTGGTCATTTGTCATTTGGTCAAAATGATTTCTGAGTTGTCAAAATCCTCCACTATATATAAATATTTAATATTTATATATAGTGAGCAAATGACACAATTTTGACCTTGACCACTTTGACCATATTTTAGCAACTCCCTTCTTCCTCTCATGCAGCTCTTATGTTACTCTTATGCTGCTCTTATGCTACTCTTATTTGAAATGGGAGTTATATGGGATTTGCATAGCCCTTGCCATCGCTCTAAGTCCGTTCTACCTCCGTTGTAAGTCCGTTCCCTAGAATTAGAGGAAACACCCTATTACCTACGCTACAAAAAAGAACCAAACTCGATGAAAGTCCGCTCCTGAATAGGAGTTACATAGGACCTTCATCGAGTTTGGTTATGTTTTACTACGGAGATAAAGCTGTCTTTCTTTTACTTCACACCTCTCTTGTCAAGAGCCTCAGAATACTTTGCGGCATTCGCAAGATGCTCTTTGTAAGTCTTGGCAAAGTTGTGAGTACCAGAGAAATCCTCCTTGGCACACATATAGAGATAATCGTGATGCACAAGATTGAGCACAGCATCAATACCTGCTACGCTTGGAATACGGATAGGACCTGGAGGAAGTCCCTCATTACGATAGGTATTATATGGACTCTGCACGCTCAGGAGCTTGGTATAGATACGACGAAGCTCAAACTGCTGGAGAGCGAACTTGATGGTAGGGTCTGCCTGTAATGGCATATTCTGCTTCAGTCGGTTGTAGTACATACCGGCAATCATCGGTTTCTCGCCATTATTGGCTGTCTCTTCATCAATAATACTTGCAAGAGTTATAACCTCAACAGGATTGAGCTGAAGCTTATCAGCCTTTGCCTTACGCTCGCTATTCCAGAAACGGTCACTCTCCTTCTTCATACGGTCGAGGAACTTTTCTATAGGAGTATCCCAATACACCTCGTAGGTGTTAGGTACGAACATTGATATGATTTTAGCTGTGTCAAGACCGTATTTCTCGCAAATAGCCTCATCATTTACAGCCTTGAGGAAATCACTATCATGGAACATCATGACCTTGCCTAGTTCCTGTGCAAGACGAGCCTTGGTACGGACACTTGGCATGACGAGTTTCAGAGGCTCCTGATGGCCATTTCGCAGATTACGGAAGAACTGCAAGGCATTCATGTCGCTATCAAGGAGATAGCGACCTGTACGGATTTTATCCGTATATCCCATGTGACGAGCCATAGTGCGAACGGCAGTAACACCTATCGGGGTGGCAATCTCGGAGAGTTTTACACTAACAGAATCCATATCATCGTCATCGTCGATGAAGAGATATGAGGTGCCCTCGTTCTTTGCAATACCAGCAAAGAGGAAGTAGCACACGATGCCTATTACTACAACCAGACATCCGATTGCAGATGTAAGGTATGCTGTTTTTATCTTTTTCATAATGTTTCGTTTAACCAATTATCTATCAACATTCGGGCAATAGAGAGCTTTTCGGGAATCTCAGGCAGATTATCCCTACTGAACCATCCGCCCTTTGTGAGTTCCTCTTCCTGAATCCTTATATCACCCGAAACATAGTCGGCATTAAAACCTACCATAAGTCCGCAAGGATAAGGCCAAGGCTGAGAGCCGAAATAACGAATGTTGGCTATCTTCAGCCCTACTTCTTCTGAAACCTCACGGCATACTGCCTCTTCAAGAGTCTCACCAGTCTCCACGAATCCGGCAACCAATCCATAATGATTACTGCGGAAATTCTTGGCACGAACCAACAGTACCTCATCCTCTCCCTTATGAATAAGGACTATGACGGCTGTTGCAAGCTGTGGCCAAACCTCCTTTCCACAACCAGTACAACGCTTTGAGATATCCGTTTCTAATTTCATAGGTGCACCACAAACGCCACAGAACTTCGTGTTCTGATCCCAATAAAGGATTTCGTGACATTTACCGGCCTTCAAATACAAATCATGAGGAAGCTTATAGTAAGACTGCCTTAGAGGACACATCTCATAGCCCTCAAGGGAAGTAACAGGATTGTCAACCCTTACAGTCTTCACAAGCGTACCGTCATCCATCGGAGTAATGTTGTGAACACTATTCCAAGCCTTCAAGACAACAGGCGGTTCGTCCCCCATGGGAACTGTAAACTTCCCATCACCTACCTTCTGGAGCAGAAGGTCGTCTTGACAGAAAATAAACCAAAACATTTTCATGTATAATTTACTTTTACCATATACAATTTATAATGTGTCATTCAACCTTAAAGGAAAAAACATCCTTAGTATTTACGGCACTTTGTACATGTTCGGGGTGCAAAGTTACAACAATAAATTAAGAATTAAGAATTTTTTCAGGCGAAAAATCTTTTAACACTTCAAGTTTTATGCCTTTTTCTTCCAACATAAAACTATCGAAAACAAACAAGAAACGAAGTAAGAATCCCGCATTTCTTCCATATCAAAAAAGATACAACAACAAGAATATGGAAACAACCCTTTTGCAGTATATTTTTCAAGGATAATTTTCCTACAAAAGCCATTATTCATCCCATCACGAAAGCCACCTGAAAAGTTGGAAAACCAACCAATATTATAGACCTCTAAAAATACGGAATACACACATATTTTTTGACGCATAAAAAGGGTAGGGTGAAATATAGAGAAAAGAAGAAATATCTATATAAAACAAGAAACGTCCTCACTTCACAGTGCGAACGTTCCAATCTCAATAGGTATTAGCTTCTTTAAGGTAAAAAGATTGTATTCAGGATAACGCTTGCAAAGTTAATGGTTTTTCATCTACTTTGCAAATTTTTTACAACTTTTTTTCGAGAAAAGTCATTATTTTTACAACTTTGCACTACTTTTGGTTAATTATCGCACTATTTTATACAAATTCGAACTATTATTTGTTTTTATGTGTATCACTATTATAGATTTACGAATATGCACTATTTTATACGATATTATTAAAAAGTAGCATTTTTGTAAATGCGATATTATTTGCTACAAAAATGAAACGAATCTGCATCTTCGAGCACAGGAAACTTTTTTCGGAAGGCGGTAAGCTCATCCATTCGGATCTCGTAAGTAGCACTTGCGATTTTATCATCTGGACAGGAAGCCGCAACCCTTCCATACGCATCTATCATTTCCGTACCTCCGCAATACTTGCACTTAGGGTCTTCTCCTACCCTATTTACAGCAGCTACAAAACATTGATTTTCCACAGCTCTTGCCTGCAGTAAAATATGCCAAGGTTTGATACGTGAAGAAGGCCATGAAGCAACATAAATAACACAATCGAAAAGGTATTCAGAACAGCCTTCTTCGGAGGCATTTTCTCGCCTATCAATTCCATTACGAGAAAAAACTGGGAAGCGGAGGTCATAACAAACTTGCAAAAGAAATTTCACTCCACGCCATTTTACTATTTTTCTTTCCTCTCCGGCAGAATAGTGAAGTTGTTCCTTGCCGTACGAGAAAAGATGTCGCTTGTCATAATACTCGACCTTGCCTTCCGGACATTCCTCAGTTGGAGGCATAACGAAATAGAATCTGTTACGTTTCGTCCCATCCTCAGCCTTTACCGAAAGACTACCCGCAATAGCAGCATTCATCCTTGCAGCCATCTGTTTCATCCATAACAGAGAAGTAGTATCTTCATCAACGGCATTGAAACCCGTACTCCACATTTCAGGGAGCACATACAAATCAGACAAAGGCGCAGCAAGGATTGCTGCCTCGCTGCGCCTTTGGTTTTCAGCAGGATCAGCCCAAGCTATATCCTGTTGTAATAGAGTTACTATCATAATAAAGACCCACTTATAACGTCACTACACTCTTCAGTTTATTGAGTGATATGACCTCATTGGTCTTCTCCATATCACTTGTGCGGAATACAAGCACGCCCTGACCATTGAGAAGGAAGGTGTAGATGTATGAGATTACGATACCAGCATCAGAAAGAGTCTTCAAGGTCTCTGCTGCGGCACCCGGTTTGTCGTCAACATAAAGAGCGAAGACATCAGTTAGCTGCAGGTTTATGCCCTCTTCCTTCAGAAGTAGGTATGCCTTTGCCGGATTATCACAAATAACGCGATAGATGCCATATTCCTGAGTGTCAGCAACGGTAGATGCAATAATCTGAATACCTGCCTTGCTGAGCATATCGAGAACCTTGATAAGCGTACCGCTCTTGTTCTCTATGAATATTGAAAGTTGTTTGATAGTCATAATAGATTAGATTTATTGATAAACAGTTCTCTTATCCACAACTCTGACAGCCTTGCCATCACTAACAGGAAGAGTTCCCTTTGGAACGAGCTTCACATGAGGTGTGAGAAGAATCTCATCCTTGAGAGCTCGGGTAACATCCTTCTGAAGCTTCTGCAGACGCTGGTAGTCATCAGTAAACAGTTCTTCAAGCTCAACCTCAACAGTCATATTGTCGTTATCTGCATCAGTAGTAAGAGTGATGAGATAGTTTGTTGCCAGTTCCTTGAACTGCATAAGAATCTTCTCAATCTGAATTGGGAAAATATTAACACCACGAAGCACCATCATATCGTCAGAACGTCCCTTCATACGATCAAGACGAACGTGATTACGCCCACAAGGACATGTACGGCCAAGCACACGGGTAAGGTCACGAGTACGATAACGCAACAGAGGCATAGCCTCACGGTTAAGGGTTGTAAGCACAAGCTCGCCAATCTCACCATCAGGAACAGGCTCAAGAGTCTCTGGATCTACAATCTCCACAATATAGTAGTCTTCCCAGAAGTGAAGTCCGTTCTGTTCCTTACACTCGAAGGCAACGCCAGGACCGCACATCTCAGACATTCCGAATGAGTTGTATGCCTTTACACCCATCATTTTCTCAATACGCTTGCGCTGTTCCTCGGAATGAGGCTCTGCACCAATGACAAGAACCTTGAGCTTTGTGTCACGACTTGGATCAACGCCCTGTTCTTCCATCACCTCATGAATACGGGTAACGTATGAAGGAACGGCATGAATGGCTGTTGTTCCGAAATCCTTGATGAACTTAATCTGACGGAGAGTATTACCGGCAGCTGCAGGAACCGTAAGTGCGCCAAGACGCTCAGCCCCCAACTGGAAGCCCAAGCCACCAGTAAACATACCATAGCCGGAAGAGTTCTGGAAGACATCGTCTTCACGCAGACCTACCATGTGCAGACAACGGGCAACAGCATTAGCCCATTCATCAATATCCTTCTGAGTATGGAGTATAACCGTAGGATTACCTGTTGTGCCACTTGAAGAATGAAGTCGTGTACATTTACTAAGAGGTACGCACGCGAAGCCAAATGGATAATTGTCGCGCAAGTCCTGCTTTGTGGTGAAAGGAAGTTTACGAACATCATCAAGTGTCTGGATATCATCAGGTGTTATACCAGCCTCAGCAAACTTCTTCTTGTAAACTTCATTTGTGTAGCAATGCTTAACCGTCGCCTTCAAGCGCTCAAGCTGTAAAGCCTCTATCTCCTGTCGTGAGAGGCACTCTTTGTCAGGATGTAAGTATTCGCTTTTGTCTAACATTTTATTTATTTAGGTTTATACAAAATTAGATTTCTAAATGCAAAGATAATAAAACCTATCGAAAATTTGACATAAATGTAATATTTTTTAGAAAAATTTGCCAATCTGATTATTATTTTATATATTTGCAAACGAAAAATCTAAACATAAACTACATTTTTCAATAAAAACGGTATAAGAATCATGAATCATTTCTACAAAATGGCAGTTGGCGTGTTGCTATGCCTTTTCCCTTTCAACTATGCCAATGCACAGGAACAGAAGGAAGAGAACAAGACAAAGGAATTTCTATCCGATGTAATGGACAGAATCATCGTACATGGATATGCACAGGCAGGCTATACCTATCAGGACAGAGACAGAGGCGGTGAAAAAGCTAACACTTTTGATATAAAGCGTACCCTTTTCTTTGCACATGCAGCTATAACCGACCGTTGGTTCTTCATGTTCATGCACGACTTCAATTCTCAGGTACAGGAATACTATACAGATTATCGTCTGACAAATAACAAGGCACTTACTGTGCGTTTCGGACAGTTCAAGAACGGCTGCACATACGAGAACAAACTGTCTCCTACCGAAATGGAAGCTATTGATGTATATTCTGAAGGTGTGACATATCTTTCAGGTTGTGGCTCAGACCCATTGCTCGGTGTTCAGTACGGTCGTGACCTCGGTGCTGCTATTCTTGGCGAGTTTGCCAATGGCAAGGTGAAATACGAGGTTGACGTGATGAACGGACAAGGTATCAACAAGAAGGACGGTAACAATGCGAAGGATATTATCGGACGCTTGGAGGTAAGTCCTGTAGAAGGTCTCAACCTTATAGCAACAGGTCAGTTAGGAAAAGGTCACGCAATAGCGAAATCTGTTTACAACCCAGAAATAGAAATCGGACAGGACTATAAGCGTAACCGTTACAGCATAGGTTTCGACTACAAGTCAAAGCCTTTCAACGTACATGGAGAGTATCTTGAGGGTAAGGACGGCAATGTTCTTAGCCGTGGTTGCTACATCACAGGTTGCGTACCTCTGATTCCAAAGAAATTTGATCTTGTAGGTTCTTACGACTACTTCAATTTCAACAAGACACTTGGCATGGATCAGCACAAAGCTATCTTCGGCTTCCAGTGGTGGTATTTCAAGAAATGCCGCTTTCAGGTGCAGTATGTATATAAGAGCGCATATACAGCAGGTGGTGAGTTCATCAAGAAGGGCAACAACGCCCTTATGTGCCAAATGCAGATTAGATTCAACTAAAGAAAAGGCCTCTCCCCCCGCCCTCTCCCGTAGAGAGGGAGCCGGAAGGAACAGAATGGGGAGGCATAATATTATGTCGACAAAACAACAAATTAAATAACTAAAACAAAAAACAGTTTCACCCCGCTGACAAAAGTAGAAACTACTCCCCTCCCTTTATGGGAGGGGTAAGGGGGTGGGTCGTATGTTAATAAAAATCATTCTTACCGTCATCTTCCTGTTGGTGACTATCGGCGTGGGAGTTTATTCCCGCAAACAGGCAAAAAGCGTTGACGGCTTTGTGCTCGGAGGCCGTTCCGTAGGTCCTTGGCTCACAGCCTTCGCCTTTGGTACAAGCTATTTCTCTGCCGTTGTATTCGTTGGCTATGCCGGACAGTTCGGCTGGAAGTACGGTCTCTCCGCTTCATGGATCGGTATCGGCAACGCTATCATCGGTTCACTTCTAGCATGGATAGTTCTTGGCCGTCGCACGAAACTGATGACTCAGCACATCCAGAGCCGCACAATGCCTGATTTCTTCGGTACACGCTTCTCAAGCGAAGGACTGCGTATCGTGGCTTCTATCATCGCCTTCGTATTCCTTATTCCATATACAGCTGGTGTGTATATGGGTATATCAAAGCTCTTTGAGATGGGATTTGGCATACCATATTCATATTGCGCTATGATAATGGCAACTCTCACAGCCGTTTATGTCATTCTCGGAGGATATAAGGCAACAGCTATCAACGACTTCATTCAGGGCATCATCATGCTCTTCGGTATCACCACCGTTATCTATGTGGTGCTCGACAATCAGGGCGGTTTAACTGAGGCTATAAACAAGATGGCTGCACAGGTGCCAACCACACACGACCTCGAAGACAAGAGCGGATTGTTCTCTTCATTCCAGTTGGGCGACTTTGCCTCTTGGTTCGGTCCTAATCCATTAAGTCTGCTTGGTGTTGTGGTGCTAACCTCACTCGGCACATGGGGATTACCACAGATGGTAGGCAAGTTCTATTCTATCACCGACGAAAGTGCAATCAAACGCGGAACAATCATCTCCACAATCTTTGCGCTCATCGTTTCTGGTGGTTGCTATTTCATAGGAAGTTTCGGACGACTCTATCCTGAACCTGCTTTCTCTCCAGAGAAGCATAAATACGCATACGACTCAATCGTTCCTTCTATGCTTGAGACTTTGCCTGATGTGCTTATCGCCCTCGTGGTGCTTCTCGTGCTCTCTGCATCAATGTCAACATTGGCAAGTCTCGTTCTCACCTCCTCTTCTACAATGACCCTCGACCTTATCTATCGTGACAAGAAATCAACCGATGATGAGGTAAAGGGTGGCGAGATTGATGATGAGGTAGCCGAGAAGATAGAGAGACGCAAAGTTGTGATAATGCGAGTTCTCATCGTGTTCTTCATTGCCCTCTCACTCATGATTGCCCTCAACCCACCACAGTTCATTGCCCAGCTCATGGGTATCTCTTGGGGCGCACTTGCAGGAGCTTTCCTTGCACCATTCATGCTCGGTTTGTATTGGAGAGGCGTTACAACAGCCAGCGTATGGGCTTGTTTTGCATGGGGCGTAGGTCTCACCGTAGTAAACATGATGCTCAGCAACTCATTGCTCAACCCAATCGACTGCGGTGCCGTTGCTATGGTTGGCGGTTTCATCGTAGTGGCTGTCGTTAGTCTCTTCACAAAGAAGATGGACACCAACACCGTTGACAGCATCTTCAAGTGCTACGACAAGTAAGCATTCACAAATACATTAGAAAATAAAAAGCTGGGGTAACGATTCGTTCCCCCAGCTTTTTGTTTGCCGATTTAATTACTCCGCAATCTTGATTGCTACAGCATGAAGTTCCTGCCAACCAGCACGGTCAGTAAGGCGAACCATGAAATGATAGTCACCTGGATCTATATCGGCAGGAATGGCGATATCATGACGCGCCGTGAACGACTTCTGCCCTGAGGGTATGGAAAAATCCTTATTGTATGTCCAGGGCTTGACAGGATCCTTCTTCTCGTCCATCTGACACTCCACAGGCGATGTACTATGCGTGTGATGGTCGAAGTTCTGATGAATCTCGATGTTGTATGCACCAAGTTCCGTATCATCCGTAAACAAACAGTTGAACGGAATAACGTCACCTCTTTTATATACCTCACAATCCGTAGGAACAGCAACGATATCCTCGGTATTGATGACAGGCTTGCTCATATCCTTTGTGTCATCGTCGTCAGAGCTGCCGCACGCACTGAGTGCGCACAGCAGCATAAGAGATAAATATGTCTTATTCAATTTCATATACTTTACACTTTCATCTTTACTCTACTCATGATGATGCTCGTGCTCGTCCTCATCATCGTCTCCGTCATCCTCAACAAGTTCGATGTCACTCTCGGCAACGGTTTGCTGACCGTTATTGTCTGTCACAACGAAGTGAAGGTGATACTCGCCTAATGGAGCATTCTCAGGAATGTCGATATGCTCATGAAACTCAGTATTGCGAACACCGATATATTTGCCATTGGTATATGCCTTCTCAATCTTCACCGTACCACCATTCTCCTGATGAATCTCGATGTTGATACTCTTGATAAGACCTTCGGCAACAACATCTGCCTCAAGATGCAAATCATGCCCCGGATGAGCATGCTTGCTATTATCGTGACCAATCTCAGTCAATGTAATGACTGGCTTTGCAGGCAATTCATCATCATCGTCATCACTACCGCAAGAGATAAAACCAAGAGAAACAACACACAAGAGAGCGAGCATAAGGCTCATATATTTAAGATTTTTCATTTTTGCTAAAAAAATTATCGGCCTCTCCCTCCGCCCTCCCCCGTAGGGAGGGAGCCGGAATACGAAAGGCATGTTAATTGTTAATTAAAACTCCCATCCAACCATCAGCGAGATATTTCGTCCCGGTTCTGGCACGTCAATCAGGCGATAATAGCTGGTATGGTCATAATAGCGACGATCAAGCAGGTTGTCAGCATGAAACGTCAGGTTAAGTTTAGAGTTTCCCAACTGAAACTCTTTTCCTGCCGAAAGGTTCAGAGTAAAATACCCGTCGGTAGGCTTTTCTGGCGGAACAATCTCATTCTGAGCGCCTACAATATGGGCACTAAGGCCTACGAAATCCTTGCCCTTGCTATCGAAAGTATATTTCAAACCTGTATCAACCGACCACGGAGTGCTGAATGGTAGGGTATATCCCTTCTTCTCGCCCGATTGCTGACGGGCATAGAGATACTCTCCCTGTGCATGAGCCTGCCAATGGTTGTCAAACTTCCAGTTCAACTGCGCCTCCAATCCCCAACGCAACACCTCTGCCTGCATATAGTGATACAACTGCAAACCTTCGACATACTGCGCAGTTGGATTAAGATAGATGTAGTTAGGGAAGTAATTCAGATATGGTTCTACCTGTACTTCCAAAGCATCGTTGCACCAGAGGATAGTGGCATCAACCTGATACGATTCTTCTGGATCTAACTTCGCATTGCCACGCTCGTAGCGGAAAATATGATAGTTGATGCCATCTGCACCAAGTTCCTTTGGAATAGGCACACGGAAACTCTTGCCTACATTCGCCTTGAACAGCCAAAGACCTGTGCTGTAATTCACGCCAGCCGACCAAGTGAGGCTATTGAAGTTGCCTCGGAAATCTGCCGAGCGCTCCTTATATATAGAATCACCGTCAACAGGTGTCAGGAACCAATCCTGATAGCTGTGGATATGCGTCCGGGCATAGTCATAACGAAATCCTGCATTGAGTATGAGGTTTTCGCTGATACTATAGCGATCCATCACATAGCCGCCAATGCTAAGCGTCTCGAAGTCAGGTATGATAAAACCCCAGCCACTACGGCGGTTGTACTGATATTCGCAGCTCACACCACCACGCAATTCATGCTTGTCGATAGCATGGCGCAAACCGACACCGGCAGTATAGGTACTTTTATTGAACCTACGCTCAAGTGAACTCTTTGGTGCAGGCATATAGCCATGACTTACCGGCTCCGAACATTCCTCGCGCAGATTATTCTGATACGCAAGGTTAAGTTCAAGAGATGTCAGGTCTTTCTTCCATGTGGTATGGCTCATCACCTTCAGATGGTTCACCCATTGATAAGGCAGGTCTATGTCACGACGTGAATGGTCGTAGTCTATACCAGAGAGACGCACCTCCAATCCATGCGCATTTGCAAAGAAACCACTCTTTGAGTAGCTGTCAGAAACACGCACATCGGTATGAAAGTTATAGCCGGCATATCCCAATGTAACGCTACCATCACGCTCACAACCAGCCGTATTACGCAGACGTTTATCCTTCAGTTTTATCCAGTATGAATAATACTGAATACTATCCGTCGGCACCTTGTAATCGGCATAGTCAATAAATGTAGCATGTGCGCGATAAAACCAATTACCCTTCCTGCCACCTATCTTCGCCGACAAGCCTATCTGCTCGTTGTTTGAGCGACCGAAGAGCTGTACGCTCCCGCTAAAAGGCGCGGTAGGCACATGATTGGTATAAAGTCCGAGCACACCACCTATGGCATCACTACCATAGAGCAACGCAGCAGGACCTTTGACAACCTCAGCACGGTCGATTGCGAACTGGTCAATCTCCAAGCCGTGGTCATCGCCCCATTGCTGCCCTTCATGCTTGACACCATCCTCAGAAATCACGAGACGGTTGAAGCCCATGCCTCGGATAACGGGTTTCGACTGCCCGCTACCTATTGCCATAGCCTTGACGCCCGGAATTGCTTCCAGCGTCTGCATCAGACTTCCCGCAAAATTCTGTTGAAGGAACTCATGACTGACTTGCACCTCCGACTGAGATGAACGCATCTGATAGTCGTGGGTATGCTGGCCTGTCACGGTGACGGCATCAAGCGCAATAGTAGTGTCGGCTGGTGCCGTTGTAAGGCACATAGCAGCCAACATCATGTTTATCATACGCTTTTTGTCTGTTTGAATTGTTCTCGGATAGTAAATTCACATGCTTTTTCTTTAGAAAGTATATTATCAATAAATTATATTCAGTAAATTTTTATTTCCAAGCGGCGAATGCTGCTAAAATAATTTACTGGCTCTAATTTACTCCCTATTTACTTTCTAAAAAAAGAAGTATTTACTTTCCATTTCCTCCGCACAAGCGGAACTTTCCTTTACTCAGAATGAAATTCAAACAGTTGGAGGAGCACGAAGTGTTGGGATGCCCAAGGCTTCAAGGCGAACATCACATTGAGGCTGGGCAAAATGAAAAACAAAGGATTTTCTATAAAATACAACTGCAAGGGCTGCATCTGCCACAAATGTCAGCATAAGGAACTGGCAGAGCACACAATCATCCATAGACACAGACAACTGTGTCAAGTGTCCATGACAATGATGATCTACACATTCCTTGCAGTCAAGAATATTATTCTGTACTTGTTCGTGAACATGAAGCGACGACAGGATAAGCATTGGCACAAAAACTGCCAATAGCAACCATGAAGCAATATGTCGTTTCCTGTTTACATTCATTTTCGAGTGCAATATTTCACACGAAGGCACCAGCTTTTGCTTATTGAGCTTGCAAAAAAATAGTGCTAGTCAGCCAATAGACTGGCGCACGTCTTCGATTTTCGAGTGCAAAATTATAAAGAAAATTGCGATTCTCCTACATTTTCATGCGATTTTTCCCACATTTGTACTTTTTTAACGCGAGAAAAATGGATTATCAGGTGAAGCTCTACTATAAAATCTTATAGTAATTCAATATCCCCATCAACAAATCCAATACCAACAGCTTTCTTACTGCGGAGTAAAGGAGCATACTTTCCTTCTTTCAAATATCTCTTCACAAGACTCTTCGCTTCTTCAAGTGCAGCTTCCCACGACTTGTCATTCTTCCACAATAATGGATAATCACGATTGTTAAAAACCTCATCACAAGCCCAATCTTCAACAGCTTCATCAAATGATGGAGAACCTATAATCTCAACAGCGTATACATTATTACCTTTTTCATAGAGGTTAAAACAAAAAGCCTCTATATTAGCAGGTAATTCAACAGACAAAGCTGCATCCACCCATTTCTCAAAGTCCTTATATTCCAAATTCGTCAGATACGTTTCTCCAATATCTGTCCGGGGTTCTTTCATCTTTGATGTACACGACGAATTTAGCTGGATAAACCCCAGAGCAAAAATTATGTATTGTATAAACTTCTTCATAAATACGTGATTATTACTTCGACTGTAATTCTGATTCTTCCTTGAACACCTCCATATTTAGCAGATACTCCTGCGCCTTCTTGTCCTTGAGTTTAAGGATGTTTTCACGAAGAAAGTTGGCCAATCCCTTATCGTAGTAGTATGAAAAATGCTCATAACAATATAATAACGTTTTCTCGACTTTCTTGTTTTCTCGATGATCATAGATCCATTGCAAAACGGCCTGCGGATTGTATTTTACAAAACGATACAACTCCCAATAAGCATATTTTGCTTTATACGAACAGTCACATCCATAATCGCTTTTACATAAATGCTTATAACAACTTGCCAGCTCGCAAGCTTTTTCTGGCTGTGACAAAGCAAGTGTTATTATATCCAATGTTGGGGTTGCAATTTCTTTTGAGGCAGTTCTTCCAATCTTTGTTATCTTGTCGGAGATTGAAAATATCATCTTTAGGGTGTCAGTCTTAAATAAAACGCCCTCCAATAGAATCTTATCGTCACCTTGACACCTAATATTCCATAATGAGGAGTTTATCCCAATAGTATCCATACCCATAAACATAGTTTGTCGTCCATTTTCTGCAATACGACAATTTCGAGAAGCTAATCCAAAGAAGCCACTTTGGTCAAGTCGTTTACCATATTTATCCAAAAGAACAGCCTCTATCCATCCATCATACTTTCGGCAGAAGAACATAAGGTAGTTATCCTTATATTTCTTGATAGACACAATCTTTTGCCCCTCAATTGAATCTGAAGTCAAAGCATAGTATTGTTCCTTTGTTAATTCCAAGCCCCTATTCTCATAATTCAGAGAATCAGGAAATGGCACATCAAGCAATGAATCTGCTACAATCCTCATATTGGCGAGGAACGGAATCTTACTATCTGGAGTACACGAATAGTTGAGCTGAGCAATACTCAGCACAAGCATTATGTATAGGATGAATTTCTTCATAGATTCGGGTTATGATATTTCCGACTGCAAAAATAGCAATAATCCGTCAGCTATGCAAGTTTTAAGCACAAAAAAATCTCCCCACCGTATGCCAACGTCTTGACTTGGTGGGGAGAGGATGAATATATAGATCGTTGCAACTATTTCTTTGGGCAATGTCTTACATGCTTCTTGCAAGCCTTACAGGTGCCGCGATGATGCTTGTGATGCATATGATGCTTATGATCCATGTGATGCTTATGATGCATGTGACCAGCAGGTTTATGCGGCTTTACCATCTTTGGCTTTGGAGTAGCAACCTTAACGGTCTTGGTGGTAGTGGTCGTGACAACCTTAGTACCATTCGGCTTCATCGTAGTGGTTGTTACCGTTGTCGTAGTAGGCCGACTTACCTTACGCTCCATACGAGGCTTCGGGTTGTAAACTGACTTTGGAGTTGCCTTTGCCATACATGCGCTTGTTCCAATAACTGCGATTGCTATCAAGCTAAATATATTCTTTTTCATAACTGTATTCTTTTAATGTCGTCATCAGAACTATCTCTGATTTCTGAGGGCAAAATTACTGCGAAATATTTGATTTTCAAAGGTTCTTTCCCTAATCTGACGAGTTTTTTCCCTAATATACGGTAGGAAAAACACTATGGGTGTAAAAATTACATAGTAGTGCTAAGGATTATAACCTCCTGAAAATAAGCATATTTGCAAATATGCAACATAAACTGCTCCATATCGCAATGCAGCATTGCTCTATTGCACAAATGTAAAAAGTGTTGCGTGATACAAACAACAAAGTTTATGAAATATTTTTTCTTGCTCATTCTGAAAAAACGCACTAACTTTGCACTCAGAAAAAGCATTAAGAAAAATTGGAAATAAGTGTAAGATCTATATTTTGAATGTGACAGAAGTCACAACATTGTGTAAACAACATTTGAATTAGGGGGACTCATAGGTAATAAGCATAAGGTAATCAAAAGATTGTATTAACGGGTATAACAAAAGACGGTAAGAAAACTAAGAATTGGTTGATTAAATTAGGGGACAAAAGTACAAGGTCAATGTCAGCGCTAGTTGATGTTGACCTTGTTCTTTGTATGGTTACCTTATCCCCTCTCCCTGTTTTTCCTAACAATTATATGTTAGATTCATCAACAACACACAAGAAAGAGACGATGTGGGTTGAAAACACAGCGTCAACTAGTGAATCATGAAACCATCATTTTTCAAGGCATGTTAGATATCACCCCTCAACAGGAGGCTCAGAATGGCACCTAACATATAACCGTGAGAAAAAACAGAGACAGACACACACCCTGTTCTTAACCTCAAAATAATAATAATATAATATATTATATTATTATTTTGGATATAGATACCATACCCCCTGTCCCTGTTTTATCTAACAGTTAAATGTTAGATTGAGGGCGCCCCCAATCTCCTTCCGAAAATATCAATCTGTATATCAACACATTACAAGCGCGCAACAAACTTTTTTTGAATCTAAAATGTTTTTCTCACGCATTTCTTTCCGTTCCAAAGAAATTTGTTGTAACTTTGCACTCGTCAAGCCGAAGGACGTGCGAGGTGCTACGCACGTTGTCACTCGGGAATTGGGTGATAGGTGTAGCGGTATCCAAGTAGTAGGTCCGTTGTAATACCGTTATAAGTCCGTTGTAAATCCGTTCCAAGCCCTAATCCGGAAAGGGCGATGAAGGGGTGAAACGGGCAGACAAGAAAAAAGGCCCACACGAATGTGAGCCTTCCAATCTTAAAATCCGAAATCAATTATGTTGTATGAAACAAAATCTACATCAAAGCATCAAACTCATAGTCCTTCCTCGTGCGATAGCCAAGTCCGGTCATCCCGGCAAGTACCTCGCCTTGCTCATTCCTCACCCTGATGTCGCAGTAAGGCAGTTTGTGATGGTCAAGAACCTCGTTAGCCTCAGCAATTATCTTCTCGCCAAGCTGAGCTGACTTCATGAAAGAGATGCTTGTGTTCACTCCAAGGGTGAGGGTGCCATGAGAGTTACAAACTCCTGCAAAGGCAAGGTCAGCCAATGTGTAAATCACACCACCCTGACACACACCAGCCGCATTGAGATGACGATCCTCAACCGTGAGTTCGGCACGGGCATAACCTTCACGAACCTCAACAAGCTGCGCCCCAATACCACTTGCAAAGCGGTCAGAGGTGTTAAGACGCTCTAATAATGTCATAAACTTTAAATGAAAAATTATAAAATGAAAAATTAAAAATACAGATTAGACTTGTAAGTGAATAGTTAATAGTGAAAAGTGAATAATATCTAATACTGGTAGCCACCAGAACGAGATCTACACAATGGCATTAGCCTGTATTAAGTATTATTATCTATTCGTTATTCACTATTCACTAAAATGCCAACTTGCATTTTTCATTTTTCACTTTTCATTTTTAATTTACTTCTGCGCCTTTGCAAATTCCTCGATTCGCTCCTTGAACATGCCTTCCTGCTCCTTTTTGAAGAAAGAAGTGCAGACACGAACACCCTGCTGGGTAGAGCCCATAGTGTCGAGAGGATAAACCGCGATGCCATAGTACATGAGTTCCTTGGTAAGAGCAAGGTCGGTCATTCCAGGATACTGCACGGTGAAGTAGAAGCCATCGGCAAGAGGAGCACCCATATCGTTGTCATAAACAAGATAGAAGCCGTTTGCAAGAAGCACGTCCTTCATGAACTTAGCCCTGCGACCATACTCCTTGACATCGTCGAGGAAGTTATAGCTACCGTTGCAAGCAGCCTCCATAAGCGCAGCCATAGCATGCTGAACGCTGTGAGTAGTGCCACTTGAGAGCGTGTACATCAGTCGGTTGCATAGGAAGTTACCAAACTCACCCACTCCGAAGTTCTTCTGCAAAGGCTCATAAACCCTGTGATAGAGCTTATTGCTGATACAGGTAACACCGATACGCTGACCGGCATAAGAGAATGCCTTTGAGCCTGAAACCCACAGCACGTAGTTGTCGGTATATTTGCCAACGGTTGCCTGATAAGGAGCCTGATAAGGATGAGAGAGGTCGCGACGGAAGTCCATAGCGAAGTAAGCCAAGTCCTCAAGCACAATGACGTCATGCTTGTCTGCCAGTTCGCCAATGCCCTTCAGTTCCTCTTCGGTGAAGCAAACCCAAGACGGATTGTTAGGATTAGAATACACGATGCTGTTGATATTGCCCTCAGACATTATCTCATCGAGCTTCTTGATAAGAGCCTCACCACGATAGCCGTGGATATCGAGACCTACGTGCTTCAAGCCGATTACATCACACTGGGTTGTCTGCACAGGGAAGCCCGGCTGAATGAGCAGCACGGTGTCCTTCTTAGTGTCAGCCATAGCGTGACGAATGGCGAGGAATGTTGCGAATGTGCCCTGCATACTACCAGTTGTAGGGATGCAACAGAGAGGGTCGATATCAAGTCCGATGAAAGCCTTGCAGAACTCAGATGCCGCCTTCTTGATGCGAGGAATACCACCGTTAGGAGGGTACTGGGTAGCGCATCCGTTAGCCAATGCCTCCTGCTCAGCCTTCAGGGCAATATCAGAAGGCTTGAGACCCGGCACGCCCATCTCAAGATGAATAACCTGCTGTCCGGTCTTCTCCTCAAGAAGCCTTGACAGCGCCTGAATATCGCGAATGGTCGCTTGCGAAAAATCACCGAGCGCCATGCTCTCCATAGCCTCGGTGACGATAGTTCTATTTAACATATAAAGACCCACCCCCTTACCCCTCCCATAAAGGGAGGGGAGTAGTTACCACCTTTGTCAGCGGGGTGAAACTGTTTTTGTTCATTTATTGTATTTAAGAACTTTACAAGAATAGCCTTTTCCCTTCCCTATTTGCGTTTATCACACTATCTACTCCCTCCCCTTTATGGGGAGGGCTGGGGAGGGGTCTTCCTTTGTGAGTGGCTAGGAGGCTGTCTTCTAATTCTTAAACACTCTCTTATCGTTCACGTGCTTAGCCTTACCAATTGAACGCTGGATGCTTCCCGGCTCCTTGATGTGGATGTTTGGCTTGATGCCTACCATTGACACGATACGATCGTAGAGAGGCTTGATGAATGGCATCTGCTTTGAAGGGTTTGGAGAGAAGTATTCCGTGCGAAGCTCAACGTCGAGATCGAAGGTATCCTCGTTGTTCTTACGGTCAACGGTGATGAAATACTGAGGAGTGAAGGCTGGGAACTCTGTGAGACAAGTCTCAATCTGACTTGGAAATACGTTCACGCCACGGATGATCATCATATCGTCAGAACGGCCAAGGATGCGATCCATACGAACAGCGGTACGTCCGCACTTACATGGCTCGTAGATGAGACGGGTAAGGTCACGGGTACGATAGCGAAGGATTGGCATAGCCTCCTTTGTGAGTGATGTGAAGACAAGCTCACCGAACTCGCCCGGCTCACATGGCTCAAGAGTGTCAGGATTGATGATTTCCGGGTAATAAAGGTCTTCCCATAGGTGTGTACCATTCTGATACTCACACTCACCACCAACGCCAGGACCGCTCATCTCTGTGAGACCATAGATATCCATAGCCTTGATGTGAAGTTTATCCTCAAGTTCCTTGCGCATACCCTCTGTCCAAGGCTCTGCTCCGAAGAAACCTACACGGAGCTTCATGTCGTCGATAGAAACGCCGTCGGTATTCTCAAGTACCTCAGCAAGGTGAAGGGCGTATGAAGGTGTACAGCAGAGAACAGAAGAGCCAAGGTCCTTCATGAGCATGATCTGCTTGCTTGAGTTTCCGGCAGATGTAGGCAACTGCACAGCACCGAGATGACCGGCTGCATCGTGAGCACCAAGACCGCCTGTGAAGAGTCCGTAACCGTAGCTTACCTGCACGATATCACCCTTTGTAACGCCACCAGCAGCAAACACACGAGCTGCGCCTTCTGCCCAACGCTCAAGGTCGCCCTTGGTGTAAGTGCCGACAACAGGCTTACCTGTCGTACCGCTTGAAGCATGAACGCGAGTAATCTGCTCCATAGGAACAGCATTCAATCCGAAAGGATACTCGTCACGAAGGTCGTGTTTGGTTGTGAAAGGAAGTTTGTGGATATCCTGCACGCCCTTGATGTCCTCAGGCTTGACACCCATCTTATCCATCTTCCTACGATAGAACGGTACGTTCTCATAACATCTCTTCACTGTAGCCACGAGTCGCTCTGACTGTAGCTTTGTCATGGACTCACGGTCCATGCACTCCATTGCAGGGTTTAAAATCATAAAATGCCTAACCAAGCCTTCCCAAATGGAAGGATGTTTTATACACATAAAACCTTCAGGAAGGCTTGGCTAAATAAATTTATTAGTATAATGTTTCTTTTAATTTGCAAGACCATCTAACATCCTTCCCTTTGGGAAGGCTTGGTTAGGCTTTACTTATTTCTTACTCCTTCATCAAACGCCTTGAGGTTAGCCTCTATCACAGCCTCCCCCTTACGGGCAAAGACAACAGCAATAGCCGCACGAAGCTGCTCGACGGTAAGGATTTCAATATAAGGAGCAGCCATACCGAGAAGCACCATATTAGCGCCACGAGGGTTGCCTGCTTCCTTTGCCACAGTATCAATATCGAGCTTGGCCACAGAAGGAAGGCTATTAAGTTCTGCCTGAAGAGCATCCTCGTCAGGATAGTTTGGGATATTGACGAATGGCTTACTTGCGGTCACAACCGTGCCCTTCTTTGAGAGATAAGGCATATAACGGAGAGCCTCCATTGGTTCCATAGAGATGACAACATCTGCACCTCCGAGTGAGATAAGGTCCGAGTAGATTGGCTCGGTGCTGAGACGCAGATTTGACTGCACGTCACCACCTCTCTGACTCATTCCGTGAACCTCTGCCTGCTTCAGATACAAGCCTGCCTTAGTTGCAGCCTCACCTATGATTGTAGCGATAGAGAGGATACCTTGTCCTCCCACACCGCAGAGAATAATGTCTTTTTTCATAAATTAAGCCCCCTATCCCCCCAAGGGGGAATTTTTTATATAGTATTATCGCTTATAGGAGGCTGGTTTAGCGATTTTATTGAATATTTTGTCTAATACTTCAGGCAAGTTTCGGAATATTTCATCATTGGAAAGCCTCATAACCTCAAACCCCATCTTTTCAAGATCCTCGGTTCTGAGATAATCCTTGATTTTCTGTTCCTCTTGCGAATGGTAGCCACCATCGATCTCAATAATAAGATTACGCTTGACACAGATGAAATCCGCGATATAACATCCTATGATATGCTGTCGTCGGAAGTGAAGCCCTAAGTGATTTCCCGATAAATGATACCAGAGATTCTTTTCAGCTTCCGTCTGATTATACCGATTCTTATAGGCATATCGTTTCAACAAATCATAATACAAAGGATTTGCAGTATTCCAATGGCGATTTACGTTGTTATCTCCCATAAGACTCGTTTCAAACGTTTATCTTACTATAAAAATCACTCCCCCTTGGGGGGCTGGGGGGCTTTTTCTTTTGCCTTCTGCCTTGCCTTACGACTTGCTGTCTGAATGCACTCACGACGTGGTATGATTACACTAACACCTTCGTACGCAAGTTCTTTGCGAATCAAATCTGCTATGGCAGGAATATTCTTTGGGAGAGGAGTTACAACGTGAAGATGCTCTGGATCCATACCAAGACCGAGACAGATAGCCTCGAACTTATTGGTACCAGCACTATCCTGACCACCAGTCATACCAGTGGTGAGGTTATCAGAAATGATTACCGTGATAGGAGAATTATCGTTTATGGCATCAAGCAAACCCGTCATACCAGAGTGGGTGAATGTCGAGTCACCAATGATAGCGATTGAAGGACGAAGACCTGCATCGGCTGCACCCTTAGCCATAGTGATAGAAGCACCCATATCCACACAAGAAGCGAGAGCCTTGAATGGAGGCAAAGCACCGAGAGTATAGCAACCGATATCACCGAATACGCGGGCATCCTCAAACTCATCAATAATCTGACGCAATGCAGCATAAACATCTCTATGGCCGCAACCCTGACAAAGCTGTGGAGGACGTGCAGCAAGATTCTTTGCAGGAGCAAAGCCCTCTGGAAGTTCTACACCAAGTGCCTTTGCTACGCTATCAGGAGTAAGTTCACCATAGCGAGGAAGGTCACCAGTATAGCGTCCCTTTATAGGAGCAACATCACCGATGATACGACGTGCCTCTTCCTCTACAACAGGCTGACCATCCTCAACAACGAGGATTTCGTCACACTCCTTTGCAAGCTGCATAACCTTCTCTGCTGGCAATGGATACTGTGAAATCTTGAGGATATTGGCATTGTCACCAACAGCTTCCTTTACATAGTTATAACCGATACCGCAGGCAATAACACCAAGTTTCTTGTCAGCGACTGTTTCTACCTTATTATAAATAGACTTCTCAGAAGCCTCTATCATAGCAGGCTGCTTGTCGATAAGAGCAGCATACTTTTTCTTTGCAATACCAGGAAGAAGAACCCACTGGTCAGTAGATGCGTTCATCTTGTTCTCATTGAGAAGCTCACCAGTCTCAACACCTGCACGACTATGAGCCAGACGGGTAACGATACGCAGAACAACTGGTTCCTTGATAGCCTCAGAATACTCAAAGGCTGTCTTCATCATATCGTATGCCTCCTGCTGATTAGAAGGCTCGAAAGCAGGAATCATAGCAAACTTTGCATAGAAACGTGAATCCTGCTCATTCTGACTTGAATGCATTGAAGGGTCGTCGGCAGCAAGCACGATAAGACCGCCATTAACACCTGTGATAGCAGAATTAACGAATGCATCGGCACAAACATTCATACCAACATGTTTCATGCACACAAGAGCACGCTTACCAGCATAAGACATTCCGAGAGCAGCCTCCATAGCTGTCTTCTCATTAGTACACCAACGGCTATGCACACCACGCTGCTTCGCGATGTCATTGCCCTGGATAAATTCCGTGATCTCAGTACTTGGAGTACCAGGATAAGCATACACACCACTAAGTCCGGCATGGATAGCTCCCAAGGCAATAGCCTCGTCGCCGAGCAACAATTTCTTACTCATTATTTTGTTTTAGGTAATATTATTTATACAATTAGCATGCAAAGATAGTAAAAAAAATCCGTTTTTAGTAACAAATCCCTATTTTTTTAACTCTCTTAACATAAAATCGTAACTACTCCTTTATATTGCTGCAGAACACTTTCAAATGACACGGAAGCCATCGTATTGAGCAATATTAAAAAGGACAAAGATAAAGACGAAGGCTTGTCGGTAATTCTTTTCATACCTTACCACTGATAAAAAAATCTTTTTCATCTAAAATCATAGATATCCTAGCCCTTCCCTCCCCCAAAAAACAAGAAACACATAAAAAAAGCGGTGCCCAAATGAGCACCGCCTTTATCCTATTTATTCATCGTCATATTCATCGTCAAAAGTACCGAAGGCATCATACTTTGCATCAACTGAAAATTTTCCACCATCGCCAGTTCCACCATTCCCGCCGCCGAATTCAATTTTTCCAGCAGACAAGACATCCATAACCGCTGGCAGAACAGCCTTTTCCACAACAATGGACGGGATAACATATTTCTTCTTCATATCTTTTTTCCTTTCTTTAGTTATTACTTAGCCATATACTTCTTGCCATCCTTGCGAACAACGATACCCTTATAGCCATTACCAACTTTCTGACCTGAAAGGTTATACCTAACTGCGTCTGCATCAGAATCAGCAGCAATATTATTGATGCCTGTAGTCTCAGGCTCATAAATAACCATCTCAAGTTCACCCTTAGCAAGCGTCAAAGACGCATCACTAGCATCAAGATAGCACTTGCCTGCAGGAACTACAATATTAGAATTTACCAAATACAGACCACACACACCATTTCTCGTTCCTAGAACAAAGGCTTTCTTGCCAGAAGCAAGAGGAGTGTCGAAAAGTACAGGCTTGAGATAATTCTTTTCAATAAGAGAACTAACAAGAGCTCCGTTTACATAATACGCAGTTTTCTCTGCACCTTTTACGAATACCGCTGTACCAGCAGGAATCACTTTATCATCAATTGTCTTGAGCAAAACCGAATTCTTATTTATCTGTATTGCAGTATAAGCCTTTACATCGCTACCCTTGATATACACATCCGTGAATGCCGTGTATGAAGCCCAACCTGCTGCATTTGTCTTGATTGGACTATGCTGAGAGATAATTTCAGCAGGATCCCAACCAACAGCAAATGCCGTGAGAGAAGCCTTAGAGATTGAAGTCGCGCCAGGATCATTTTGCGCACCTGTACTATAAGCAGCGAATCGACGAGACGTCAAAGCATTTATATTATCCCCCCAATATTTAGAACTTGGATTTGCAGCAAATTTAGTAAGAACGAAAATAGCCGCTGGAGAATTTTGCCAACCACGAGCAAGATAATATGTACCCTGCTGGAATCCATCTGCAGTAATCAGGCAATTAGCAAATACATAACCATTTTCTGAGTTGTAAGTAGTAGGAGCGGCTATGCATCCGCCACTTTGGGTATGCTCAGTTGCAATAACATTCAATGTAACGCTATTGAAAAGAACATTACCTGAACCGCAGACGAAATCAACAGCGCCTTCAATCTTACCACCCTCAAAGTAAGCAATCATACCCTCAGCACCATTGCTGTAATATGTATCCTGCTTACCCTTCAGATATACATTCTTGCAGATAGTCTTCGTTCCACAATCCCATAGAGCCACACTGCGCTCTGCATAGATTCCGTCAGTACCACTACCATAAGTGGCATTACATTCCAAAGTCAGATCCTGTAGATAAAGACCTGTACTTGTATTCTTCAAAGTTGCAGTTGTCCAAAGTCCCTCATGAAGCGGAGCATTCTTAATAATAACGCCATCTCTTGACTCACCAATGATAGCAATGTTATTAGCCCTGACCTCTGTGTTAAAATCAGAACCAAGGTCGTATGTACCATTTGGAAGATATATTGTCACATCACCAGTGCCATTAGCCCCATTAATAGCATCCTTTAACTGAGCTACATTTCCTGCAGCAACATTATACGTCTTTGTTGCCTCATCATACTCTACTCCACTCCATTCCTCTGCAAAGAAATAAGGGCAGTAAGCACCTAGATTAAACAAAAGCATAGCAGGTTCAGTTCCCTTATATATATAGGTAACATTTTCGTTATAACCAGAACCAACACCTACGTTATCACAACCTGCTTTGGTGTTAATTTCTATTGCCGGCTCACCATCAACACTTACAGTAGCCTTATCTGTATATTTACAAGTGCCTATAGTAAACTTGACAGGACGATCTACACTTACCTTCAACACAGCATTTTTGTATCCATGCTGATTGTAATCTCCAGATCCATTGTCATCAAAACTACCACTGACAACTGTCACATTTTCCGGTAATTTTTTAGGAAGAAGAACTGTATATATATTAGAGCGGAAATCTATCTTGAACGGCTCAAATGGCACATTCTTTACATGCTGAACAGAAAGGCCATGAAAATATGTCTGCGAAGCAAACGTCAGAGTCAAAGTCGTAGCTTTTCCTACATACTTAAAACTTGCAGAACCTCCATCGACTGCAGCCTTAGCATCCAAAGTTGCGATTTCCCTGTTCGAAGCATCTGTCACAACAATAGAAGTACCACTACCATACTGACACCTATTCAATGTCACCACGGCATCTCCTGCAATCTTAAGTTTGATTGTTCCACCAGCAGCTATATCCCATGCATGATTATTATAATATTTACCGTTGGTAATCTTTATAAGATCATGCTCATTCTGATACCAGTTTGCATTTGTCAAATCATATACATGAAATGAAGTTGTTGTTGCAACCTCAATATCAGTAGCCTTGGCATAAAGCTTAGTGTTTTTTTGAATTAAAGTACCTTCTGGAACCAACTTTGCCGAAGCTGTATTCCCATCATACCATCCACGGAACTTCTTACCCGAAGGAACTGTCACATCGCGTGCACCATACTTATAAGTAAGTTGCGAGAACTCTTCAACCTCCTCTTCTCCTATAAATTTTCCGTTTGTGTCGTAATATGAAACATAATAAGTTTCAAGCGCCTCATCTGCATCACCTAGTCTCTTTACTTGAATGTATGGATAACACACATTTGGATTATCAGGAGCACTAATCTCAAGAATACAATCAGACGTGACATTTACTTCACCTTTTGCAATATTTTCTGAATTATCAGCAAACTTCTCACTGCCATTACTATTAATAATGGTCAGCACTTTTGAAGCATCTGATATATTGACATCACCACCATAACCACTCATACCAATACCGATCTGATACTTACCGGCAGTAACAGGAACCTTTATCTTTGCATTATAATAAAGACCATATGTCGCATCCTTATAATAACCCAAGAAATGAGCAATATAACTAGACGGTAGATCTACAGACAATGTTGGAACGTCATCATCTACAGAAGTAACATAATAACTACTTGCAACAGCATTTTGATTAATATTTGCAGCCGCCCAAGGCTTGATAAAACTAATAGAAAAATCCTGGAACTTCGTTTCTTTTACCTCTGAAACTGAAATATATGGGAAATATGTGTTATTTGCAGTTGTTGCATAAATTTCCAATTCGCAATCAGACGTTACCTCAACAACACCAGTGGCAATATTGGTTTTATCATAAAAAAACTTATCGCCTTTATTGTTTATTGTCGCAATAACTTTTGTACCATCAGAAATATTGACCTCACCACCATAATCGGTAGTTCCTAGTCCTATTCTATATTTTCCAGCTTTTACAGGCACTTTCACACTACCACCATACACACCATATTGATTACCATGATATTTCATGTTAATACATGCCATATAGTTTGTAAGCTTAACACTTGTTGTTGTAGGACTACCGCCATCAAAACCAGTAACGTACAAATCACTTTGATTGATTTTATTTCCATCTGCCCAAGGCTGAGTAAAGTCCAAAGCGATATCATTGAACTGAGCCCACGACATTGTAGTTCCCATAACCAACAGGAACAACGTCAATAATGTTCTTATTCTTTTCACCATATTATTTTGTTTTTTTTAATATTATCTAAGATTAAGGTTGATATATATTCCTAATTACGAAATTTTATCAGTTGCAAAGATACAAATCTTTTTTCTTTTCTCCAAATTTTTATTGCGATTTAATCGTAAAAATATTCCACAAGAAAAATTCACCTCTACATTCAAAAAAAAAACGGCCCCCTTACGAGCGCCGTTTCTATTGTCTGTGTCTAAATAACTCAAGTATTTATTACTCTTCCTCATCATCCCAGATGTTACCATCCTTAGCATTGACAGTATAGTCAGAAGCATCATCAATTTCACCCTTAACAGAAACAGTTTCCATAAGAGTCTTGAGGAGAGTTGCCTCAACAACGATTGAAGGCTTGATATATTTCTTATTCATATTTGTATTATATAGAGAATTTACTTTCAAGTTTACTTCACATACTTCTTGCCATCGTTGCCGATAACAACACCCTTGTAGTTCTTATCAACCTTCTGACCAGAGAGGTTATAGAATACTGTAGGAGTCTCTGTCTCAGCACCAGCAAAAAGACTCTCAATACCTGTAGCCTCAGAGCCATCAGCGAATGTTATCTTCAAAGCCTTTGCACGACGTGACTTTGCCTGTGCTTGTGGATTATAGAGGTACGCCTTACCTGCAGGAACCGTGATATCATCGTTCACGTAGTAGAAACCAGCATCTTCATTCTCACCTTTGGTAGCTATAACATAAGCACAACTTTCATAAGTAAGGTCAGCATCCTTATCACAACCCACAGTGAGGTTATTTTCTTTAGGAACATCAGACGTACCATTAACAATAGTAGCATATACTCCATCGTAATCACTACCATGAATGAACACACCCTCTCCGTAACCGAATCTATCAACCTTAGTAAGTACTACTTTACCATATTCTCCTTCGTCAGGATAAACAGCAGTAGCCACATATGCAGTTGCTGTTGATGGCAACTTTACAACATAACCCTGAATGAGGGATGTGAACGAAGCCCAACCCTTACAATTAAGCTGTATCATTGGAAGAATAGAGCTGAACGCATTCTGTACAACCTCTATTTGGTAGAAATGAACATCACCCGTAGCCTTGATTATTACATAACCTTGCGCAGCATCTGCTGCGGTTGCTTGATATACTTTCTCCTGAGTATTAACAGCGACATTACCTATTGTATAATTATACTTGGTCTGACATGTAACAGTAACTACGTCTTTTGCTCGACGAACTGGCACCTTAATCTTACAACCGCTCGTAAGCTTGGCATATTTCACTTTACCAGACCCTATGACTTGGAATGTGCCACCAGTTGCATCAACTTCAAGCTTAAGGCTTGTAAGATCATCTTCAGAATGTACAAAGCCTTTATTGTTATCGAAATTGGTCTCATCATAAATGCCACTTGGCGATCCAGTCTTCCAATTCCAGACTGCAGTACGCTTAGGAACTGAAGTTTCCTCATTTTGAGCCCACAAAACACTTGTTCCAATCACTAACAGGAACAAGGTAATAAGTGTTTTTAAATGTTTCATTTTCTTTATTGTTTTTAGTTATTCTTCCATTTGCTTTTCCCGCACCTATGCAATCCTGACAGAATCATTTCTTACACTTATCGGGATATTGAGAGCAAAAGTAGGAAAAAATATCAACAAATGCAAATTTTCTAGGCATTTTTACATAAATATGACAAAAAAAATACATTTTTACATAAAAAAAGTACAAAAATGAACAGAAATAACACCTTTTCGATATTACAATTGTATTTTTTCGCCCAATACACTTAATTCAAAGTTTCTCCACAGTAAATAGCATATAAGTCCCTAACAGTCACGCGTTACACAACACTCAATGCACCATTCTGTTTCGACACAACAACATAGCATTTCTCCCCTTCCTTCTCCGTCATTCCTCCGTAGATACTCCATCGATACTCCATCGATGGTCCATCGTTTCGATGGAGTATCGATGGACAAGCGATGGACAAGTGATGGACCATCTACGGACTTACAACGGACCTAAAACGGATTTACTTCTTCATCTTATGCTTTATGACAAAATAGACGATTGCTATGAGAACAAGCGCGATGATGCCATATTTGATATACTCACCATACTCAAGAATCTTATCTTCAAGCTGATCCTCTGGTACTACGCTATAGAGATACCATCCGAGACCGGCAAGAATACAGTTCCATACTCCAGCACCAATGGTGGTGAAGAGGAGGAAACTACCAAAGTTCATTCTTGCAAGTCCTGCAGGAATACTAATAAGATGTCGGATGCCAGGGATAAGACGGCCTGTTATTGTAGCAACCTTACCGTGATCATCGAAATACTTCTCGCTTTTCTCCACCTTCTCCTGATTAAGAAGACACATCTTGCCCCACTTGCTATTCGCAAAGCGATAGATCACAGGACGACCGAGATACTTGCCCGCAAGATAGTTGATTGTAGCACCACAATCTGCACCGATAGTGGCAAACAATATCACGAGCCATACATTAATACTTCCACCAGCAGCATGATATGCAGCAGGTGATACTACGAGTTCTGACGGTACCGGTATCACGGTACTCTCCAACAACATCAAAAAGAAGATTGTTGTGTAATTCAGATTTGATAGAAGTGATGAGAACACCTTTGTTATTTACGATTTAATTATTAACTATTTACGATTTTTCTCCCACTCAACCCACTCTTTCATGGGTAGTTCCTTTGGGAAAAGTGTAGAGAAAATTGTCATTGTGTCTGTAGGATTCGTATCTATCGCCTTTGCCAAGGCTTCGAGATATTCCTCACGATGATTTGTCTTCATTGCGGCATAGGCAAGACGCTCGTAACCTGACTCCATTTCAACGCCGCATTCCGTTAGGATTCTCCTGGTCTCAGACAACACTTGATATCCTACCTCAAAAGCGCTGGCGTCAACAAACATACAACCAATCTTAATATATGTCTGAGGATCATTATCCGTTTTCGCAAGAGCCTGATTGAAATAATCATATGCCCCTTGCATATCGTGCTGTTCAAGCTTTATTCCACCGCGAAGAAGCAAGACCTTATACTCTGCTATTCCGCACATTTCAAGTCTGTCAGCATAGAACATTGCATCACCATCTTTCCCTTGTGCAGCAGCTATATATGCAGCTTGACGATATATCTCCATCCTCACTACTTCGGGAACAGAACCGTCAAGATCGTCACGTTCATTCTCTAGTGCAAAGATTGCCTCCTGAATATGTGATTCTGCATTCGCATAGTCTTCCATAGCGAAAAGTACAGAGGCGAGAAGCACTTCTCCCTGCACATCAAAAGGAACAAGAGTGAGATAGTACTTGAAAGCCTCCATAGCCCCTTCATTATCGCCAAGTGCAAAAAGACAGTTTCCTTTGCTGAGATAGACCTCCGAGAGGTTAGGTTGTATAGCCTCTGCATATTCCGCACTTTGAAGAGCATCATACGTTAGCCCGAGATGATACTGACATTGTGCCAACTGAAGCCAAGCCATTAGCGAATAGGCATCCACATCGATGCTCTTATTCCAATATTCTATTGCCTCAGAATACTGTTCTCTGGCTGTCAGAATCCTTGCCTTTGCCTCCAGATAGTCACCTTCCTCATAATAAGCCTCGTCTGACACCCTTGAGAGCCAGTAGTCAGCATATTCCCATTGACGATAATCGCACATAAGAAGCGCGACATCAAGCACATAGTCGTTAAAGATATCAGAAGGAGAACTCTCCTCTTCCTCCTCATCGTCATCATCTGCAAATGCGGGTCCGAGGTCTTCAGTTTCTGCATCCTCAATAGATTCATCAGGAAGTTCTGGACATTTTTCCACGAGCAATTTCTGAGCATCCTCCGCCTTTTCACGGAAAAGCATGATCTCTGCCCTTAGATAGATAGCATCCACAATTTCAGCATCTACAAGCAGTCTTGAGATATTCTCTGCCTCTTCTATCCTATCACTCATGATAGCCGTACGGGCTTTGAACACCAATCCTTTCTCATTGTCAGGGAATAGCGAGAGGAGGTAGTCAACCACCTTTCCCGCCATCGGCTCGTCACCCTTCACGTGGAAGTACTCGGCAACGTCCACAAGATCATCAGCGTCGAAGTATTCTCCGGCGCCATGTTCAATAGCCTCCTGTACCTTCGCAAGGAGAGTCTTGAACTCATTAGATCTTATGTAACGTTGAAAATCGGAAGGGATCATAAGCCCACCCAGGCCCTCCCAAAGGGAGGGATGCGATATAGTCTGGATATAACGCGCCTTTCACTCAAGAAGGCCTGGCTATTGCATTAAAAATCTGATCTAAAACAAAGACAACATTTGAATATATATCCTCGTTCCTAAACCTTAACATCTTAAAACCAAGACTTTCCAATTTTTCAGTTCTATAATAGTCTTTTATGGCTTGAGCATACTGAGAATGATACCCACCATCAACCTCTATTATTATTTTTTTCTTCAGACAAACAAAATCGGCTATATAGCAACCAATAATATGCTGCCTTCGGAAATGAAGCCCCAACTTATTACCACGAAGATGTAACCACAACATTTTTTCTGCCTCCGTTTGGTATTTCTTATTTTCAGAGGCATATACCTTAAGCAATCCATAATAGGATGGATCTGAGGTATCGTAGTCATAAGCCATATAGAACCTATACGATTAGAAAATCTATAAAACATCCTTCCCTTTGGGAAGGCTTGGTTAGGCTTTTTACTTGCTACTCTTCAACCCCACCGTCTTATTGAAAACAAGATGCTCGGCTGTTGAATCGGTATCAACATTATAGTAGCCGATACGCTGGAACTGGAGATAGTCGAGAGGCTTGGCGTTAGTGAGCCATTTCTCAACGTAGGCTGTCTTGATTTCAAGAGAGTTAGGGTTGATGAAATGACGCATATCCTCTATGTCTATACGCTCCTTACCAAGACTCTTTGAGTAGTTGGCAACCTCATCGCGTGGGTTCTCTACCATCCACAAGCGGTCATAGTTCCTTACCTCTGCCTCTACGCAATGGTCAACGCTTACCCAGTGGATTGTCTTACCCTTGATCTTCATATTAGCATTTGCCTCTCCTGTCTTTGTTTCAGGAATAAACTCTGCATGAATCTCAACGATATTGCCCTCTGCATCCTTAACGATACACTCCTCCGGATTCTCTGAGCACTTGATGATATAGGCATTCTTCAAACGAACCTCCTTGCCAGGACCAAGACGGAAGAACTTCTTCGGAGCATCCTCCATGAAGTCGTCGCGCTCAATCCAAAGGTTACGAGAGAATGTTATCTCGTGCGTACCGCTATTCTCGTCCTCTGGGTTATTGATAGCCGTAAGTTCCTCTGTCTTGCCTTCCGGATAGTTGGTAATGACGAGCTTCACAGGATCAATAACAGCACTTACGCGAGTTGCGCGTGTATTAAGGTCCTCACGGATAGCGCTTTCCATAAGAGCCATCTCGTTGAGAGCATCGAATGTTGTATAGCCAATCTTGTCAATAAACTTCAGAATTCCCTCTGGAGAATAGCCTCTGCGACGGAAACCGCATATTGTTGGCATACGAGGATCATCCCAGCCTGCAACAACACCTTCCTTCACGAGCATAAGAAGGTTACGCTTTGAGAGAAGGATATGAGTGAGGTTGAGCTTATTGAACTCTGTCTGACGTGGACGGTTATCATCCAAAGGCTTATCATCGCCAGCCACTTCCTTTGCCCAGTCAACAAACAGGTCATAGAGCGGACGATGGCTAACGAATTCCAATGTGCAGAGTGAGTGTGTCACGCCCTCCCAGTAGTCACACTGTCCGTGGGTATAGTCATACATAGGATAGGCATTCCACTTATTGCCTGTTCTCCAATGAGGCATATTGAGCACACGATACATGATTGGATCGCGGAAATGCATATTAGGACTTGCCATATCAATCTTGGCACGGAGAACCATCTTTCCCGGCTCCATATTGCCTGAGTTCATCTCCTCGAAGAGAGCAAGACTCTCCTCTACCGGACGGTCACGATATGGTGAGTTCTGACCTGGCTGAGTAGGGGTTCCCTTCTGTGCGGCAATCTGCTCAGCGGTCTGCTCGTCAACGTATGCCCTGCCACGCTTGATAAGCTCTACGGCGAGGTCCCAGAGCTTCTGGAAATAGTCAGAAGCGTAGAGGATATTGCCCCACTTGAAGCCGAGCCACTCAATATCGCGCTTGATAGCCTCTACATACTCCGTGTCCTCTTTCTGAGGATTGGTATCATCCATACGAAGGTTACAAACGCCACCATATTTCTGTGCTATGCCGAAATCAAGTGCAATAGCCTTGGCATGACCGATATGCAGATAGCCGTTAGGCTCTGGTGGGAAACGGGTCTGCAACCGACCGCCATTCTTACCTTCTGCAAGGTCGTTCTCCACTTTCTGCTCTATGAAATTGAGGCTCTTCTTCTCTTCCTCATTCTTTATTTCTTCTGCCATATATTGTTGTTGTTTTATTTCCTTATTATACACTGTGGATTGCTATTTTACTGCAAAAATACTAACTTTTCCCGAAATAATGAAATTTTAACCTAATATTTAATCTTCAATACCGTTTTTTTTCCTAACTTTGCACCCGAAAACAAGCGCCCGTGCGCTCAAATCACAAAAATGCACATGTATAAAAAGATGAAGCTGTCTATCATATTAGCAACTATTATCGTAGTTTTTTCATTCCCGTCAGGCACTTCTGCCAAAAAGCTAAAATTCAACGAGGGAACAAGATATTCACGTCTTGCCCTGGAATCAAGGACACACGATTTCTACGGCAACATGAAGCCTATGGGCTTTCCTGTCTTCGTCATGGATGGCACGATGGATATGGACACGCCTCTTTCCAACAAGAACAAGACCACCTTCGACTATGTGCCAGGACTCGTAGCAAGAGCCACCATGGAGGCTGTCGACCTCTACAAGGAGGAGGCTTGGGCACGCAGTATTTTCTATAGCGTGGAGTGGTATGCCAACCTGTATTATAACAAGGTGCCCGACAAGGGCGGAAGCCTTGACGACCTCAACTCGGCAAAGATATACTTCCCTATCTACGAGCTTACAAAGGAGGGAGGACTCTATGCCCATTTCTGTAACGACTCCACTCTCATCAAGGCAAAGATTGCAATCGATGCTGCCGTGAGAGGTCTTCAAGCCCACATCAAGAAGTATTCCATCAAGGATTCTCAGTTCGAGGATGCTCGCGGCGGCATGTGGCACAAGAAGAGCTATCCGAATCAGATGTGGCTCGACGGTCAGTATATGGGACCTGTCCTCATGGCACAACTCATCAACTACGGACGCAACGTAACGGGAAGCGCAAAAAGCGACTGGGACTTTATCACCAATCAGTTCAACATAACGTGGAACCATCTCTGGGACAAGGACAAGCGCCTTCTCTATCATGCATTCTCAGCCACTCCCACCGACTCGCTGTCCTCATGCTGGGCTGACCCTGTGACGGGTCGCAGTCAGGAGTTCTGGGCAAGAGCTGAGGGATGGTATTTCCTCGCCCTCGTCGATGTCCTTGAAGAGATGCAGAAAGCCAAAGTAACGGAATCGGGAAACTACACCATCCTTCGTCAGCACCTCAACGAACTTGCCAAGGGCATTGCGCAATACCAGGAGCAGAGAACAGGCTGCTGGTATCAGCTCATCGACAAGGGTGCCGGCTATAATGCCTCCTCATACAAAGGCGTTGACATGGCAACAAAGCACAACTATCTCGAATCATCGGCATCGGCACTCTTCATAGCAGCCTACTATAAGGGTATGCGCCTCGCTCTTCTCGACGACGACTATAGCGCCATGTGCGAAAAGGCATATCGCGGATTTATCGAGACATTCGTCGTCGATGACCATTCCCCATTTGGTGGTATCGACATCATTGGCAGTTGCCGTTCAGCCGGTCTTGGCGGAAAAGACAAGCGCGACGGCTCAGCCCCCTACTATCTTCTCGGTCCCGACGTGAGCGTGGTGAAGGAGCGTGATATGCAAACCGAAGGCAAGGCTCTCGGCGCTTTCATCCTCGCAGCCATAGAGTATGAAAGAGCACATCCACAGGAGTAATCCCTTGATTTCTCAAGTGTTTGTTTCGCCCCCTATTTGAAGGCTAAAGGCTAAAGGCTTTTGTCTTTCGTCTTTTGACTTTCGTCTTTTGCCTTTTGCCTTTTCGCCTTTCCGGAAAAAAATAACAAGGAAAACGGATTTATCTGATTTATCTGACAGCAGGCGCAGTAATTATTCGCGATTTTTCAGATAAATCAGATAAATCCGCTTCCTATCCCTTGATTTTTCAAGTGTAGTTTTGTAGTTTTGTAGTTTTCGGCACTAAAAAAACGGCTCGTTTCACAACGAACCGCTTTTTTTTGTGAACAGTCTTTCTGTTGACAAAAAAACCTGCCAGTCTGAATTTTCTTGCATGAAGGCAAAAATTCCCAACTTGCATTTTTATGTAATTTTTTGTCATGTCAATTTTTTCTTTTTATTCTACTTTTCTATTTTTATGCAAAGCTTGCGTTAAATTATATTAAAAACAGCATAAGGCTAAGATTGTAAACATTTCGGGTGTGCTATAATTCTAAATACAGAATTATAGCGCAAAAAATTACAAAACTACAAAACTACACTCTATGCAACAAGGTATCAATTCTATTTCTTATATAATAAGGTTCGCGCGTAAATTAATAAGGAGAAATTTTTCTCGGTGGGGGTGAAAAAACAAGTGTAGTTTTGTAGTTTTGTAGTTTTTGCGTTAAAGCGTGTTAAAATAGTGCAAAATATTTGGCGGTTTGCGTGAAAATGCCTATCTTTGCATGCGTGAGGTGGTCCAGTGCTGCTCTTCTGCTGCTCTTCTCTTCCTCTCCTTACCAAGAAAAACACGGCACTTTGCCAAGCAATGTGCCAGAAAACTTCCTTAAAAGGAAGCCATGAAAAACGTAAGTATCAATTTCACATAAAGGCAAAAGGCAAAAGACGAAAGGTAAAAGGCGAAAGGTAAAAGGCGAAAGTCAAAAGCCATTAGCCTTTAGCCTTCAAATAGGGGTAAAAACTACAAAACTACAAAACTACACTTGAAAAATCAAGGGATGCCCACCAAAGAATGAGGTTGACCGAACGACAAAAAGATATATTCTTTACACCTCAATCCTGAACGTAGTGCCCTTTCCAACTTCTGATTTCAGGACATAGATTTTTCCGTGATGGTATTCCTCTACGATGCGCTTGGCAAGCGAGAGACCGAGTCCCCAGCCACGCGTCTTTGTGGTGAAGCCCGGACGGAATACATTCTTTATGTTCTTCTTCTCTATTCCCTTGCCTGTGTCAGTAACGTCGATGATGACACGCTGAGAGGCAAATGCCTTGATAGTGATAGTGCCGCCACCCTCCATAGCATCAACGGCATTCTTGCAGAGGTTTTCAAGCACCCATTCAAAGAGGGAGGGATTGACCATGACATGAGCATCGCAAGCAGAGAACTCGTCTATTATCCTGACTTTCTGCGATGTTCGCCTGTCCATATAATCCACCACATGACGGAGCATCTCCGCCAATGGAGTATCGACAGGTTCGGGTATAGAGCCAATTTTTGAGAAACGCTCGGCGATAAGTTGCAGACGCTTCACATCCTTGTCCATTTCAGGGATAAGCTCGTCATTAGGATATGTCTCGCGCAGGATTTCCGTCCAAGCCATCAATGAGGATATAGGGGTGCCCAACTGGTGGGCAGTCTCTTTAGACAATCCCACCCACACCTTGTTCTGCTCGGCTTTCTTTGAGGTAAGGAGGGCAAAGATGGCAATCACGACAAAGATGAGGACGATGCCTAACTGCACGTATGGATAGAATGACAGTCGGGTGATCATAACCGACTCATCATAGCTAACATGAATAGAGCCTGCATCCGTGCCGAGGGAAATCCTAATGTCACGACCGGAAGCACGCATATCAGCAGCCTTACGTGCAGCAACGGCCATACTGTCGTCATGGTTGTCGGCAACTATTTCCACGTTGCGGAAGGTCTGCACGTTTCCCTGTTCATCGGTCACTATGACAGGGATGGTGTTGTTCTCGTTGATAACCTTCAGCACAAGGTTGAGGTCGGTATTCTCCTCGGCGGTGCTGAGCGAACGCATAGCCTCAGCCCATACTTCCATGCGGTTACGTTCCTCTATGGCAAGGTCACGCACAAGGATATGTGATACGACGAGCGAAACCGCTGCGATTATCACAGCGGCCAAGACAAGCACAATCTTTATCCTACTAATAGAAGCCCACCCAGTCCCTCCAAAGGGGAGGGATGCGACATACATCTTATGGCTGAAAAGGTGTGACTTCATTCTTTATATAATATAATTTAACGTGAGTTCGACGACTTGCTTTAGCTTGGTGAGCCTTTGCGAACACTTGCTTTAGCTTGATGAGCCTTGCGAATAATTTATTCAGTTGTATATTGTTGACTATCAT
>CADBXL010000013.1:171398-236084 GCA_902798615.1 uncultured Bacteroidales bacterium
AAAGTCTTCAGGTGTCGCACTTACAGCGCTCCTTTAATCACGCATCTATAGAATAACAGCCCTTACGGACTGCCCTATTAGGTGTCGGGCTTTGGCTTTATTTTTCGCTAAGGCTCAACAAGCTGAAGCAAGTCGCAATGCTCATCAAGCTGCGCAAGTCCCTTCGGCCGCCGACCTCTTCGACGTTCAGCCCTCGCAGTCTTGAACTCCTCGAACTCCTTTCAAGTGGAGCTTGCGACAGGCTTGGTTAGGCCAAATACTTCTCGAATTCCTCCTTCGGCAACGGATGTGAGTAGTAATATCCCTGAACCGTATCAATTCCCATTCTCCTTACCTTGTATAGCTGCTCCGAGGTCTCCACTCCCTCGGCAGTTACTTCCATGCCAAGACTATGAACGAGTCGCACACAGGCAGCCATTACCTCCGCCTGTCGGGGATTATCCAGTCCTCTGACGAATGCCATATCAAACTTCACAAGATCCAACGGCAGGAGCTGGAACATGCTGAGAGAGGAATAGCCAGTGCCGAAATCATCGAGTTCTATTTTTACACCTCTCTTCTGACATTCGCGCAAGACCTTGGCAAGTCTGTCCAACTGCTCGCTGAACAGGCTTTCCGTAACCTCGAGGTGCATACTCTGAGGCGTAATCATATTGTCCTTGATAGGTTTGAACCACTTACGCAGGAAATCGCTCTGCAAGAGCTCTGAACGTGAACAGTTAACGGATATAGGTACGATATGAAGCCCTCTTTCCTGCCATTTACGCTGATTCAGGCAGGTGCGTTTCCATGCGTAGAAATCCACCTCGGAAATAAAACCAGTCTGTTCAAAAACAGGGATGAACTCCGCAGGAGAGAGGAAGCCGAACTCCGGATGAGTCCAGCGCACAAGAGCCTCTGCGCCGACAATTCTGCCAGTACGGGCATCGTGCTTAGGCTGATAGTAAATCTGGAATTCTTCACGTTTCAAAGCATTCACCATCGACCTCTCTATGGCAATACGACGATTGTAGTATTTCTGCATATTGTCATCGAACCATGCATAGTTCACACCATATACATGCTTTACTGTATCGAGAGCCATGAGGGCATGACGGCAATGCTCCCTCACGGGGATGTCGTGCCTGATATTACGTTTCACGCCAAACTTAAGTACGGCAACACCTTCTTCAGGCAACGGAAGTGTAAGCGTTCCCTTGTTTTTCTTCCTTACCTCCTTATACCGTTCGGAAGTTGGTGCCAAGACCACAAACTGATTGTCATCATAGCGTCCATAGATATAATTCTCTACTTGTGCCTTACGCAGCAGAGCCACATTCTGTAATAGGAGTTCGTTGGCAATCTTTGTTCCATAACGTTCCTTGACAAGCGAAAAATCCTGAATATCAGAGATTGCGAGTGTGAAGTCCACATCAGGATTCGCATGAAGGATTTCCTGCGCATGATGGAAGAAAGCCTGCCGAGTGTATATTCCAGTAAGGTCGTCATACTCCACCTCCCTCAGAGTGGAAGCGGATTCCTTCAATCGGATGATGTTGCTTATACGCTTCAACACGATATTCCTCTTATAAGGCTTGATGACGAAATCCGAAGCCCCTAACTCAAGACATCTCTCTTCCTCTTCAATGTCGTTACTACCGGTAGCGACAATTACAGGAATTTCCTTTAGGAGGTCATCATCCCTGACAGCTTTTAGGAATTCATATCCGTTCATCACAGGCATCTGCACGTCAAGAACGATAATAGAAATATTGCGATAATGCTCCTGAAGGACCTCAAGGCCCTCCTTACCATTCTCTGCCTGGAACACATGATATCTGTCTTCCAACATAGCGCAGAGCATCTCACGATTCAATTCGTTATCCTCTACGACGAGGATTGAACGGCATCCTGATTCATTTGACATAAACGGTCCTCCTAAATTTATTCCTTATTTTCCACTCTCTTTCTGAATGCTATCAGTCACAAGCTTATATGCATTCTCCACTTTCATCAGAAGCACATCATCTACGGTTCCGTCGCCTCGGCGCAACTGCTCAGTAAGAGCGGAGGCAGTTTCCCGCAGTTCAGAAAAAGAAAGGTTGGCAGCCACTCCCTTTAACGTATGCACAGCACGAAAAGCCGTTGCAAGGTCGCCAGAAGCGATTGCATCACGAAGTTGTTGCATTGAGGGATCAGCCAGAAACTTTAGCACGAATTTCTCGATAAGACCGTCACTCATCAATCTTGCCTTAGCTTCTGCATAGTCTCCATGTAAATTGCAATATAATTTCTCTATATTCATAAACTCAACTTCTTTGTCTCCGTATAGAGCATTATCCATGATATAGTCACGCTTGCGACATCAGCAAGTGCCATGCTCCACCATACTCCCGTAACACCTATAAGATGAGGTAGGATTATCAGCATCGGTATGAGGAACAATAACTGTCGTGTCAAGGATATTATCATTGAGGTACGAGAGCGTCTTATCGTCTGAAAGAAAGACACAGCAATCATCTGGCTACCCACAAACGGGAAGGTACAAAGTCCGATAACTAATGCCGTAGCACCTATTTCTATCATCTGCTTGTCTGTAGTAAAAATAGACATCAACCCATCTGCAAAGATGGAAATAAATCCATAGCCAATGCACATGATAATAAAAGCATTAAAGATGGATTGCATTAGGACGCCTCGTACTCGAATGTAATTCTGTTTTGCTATATTTATGCTTGTTATTATCTGCATTGCAAGTCCAAGACCTGAAATAAGCGATATCAGCACCTGGGTTATTCGCTGTACGATGGCATAGGAACCAAGATACATATCTCTTTGTTCACCTGCAACTTCAATAAGCGAGAGGTTAATCATAAGAGCCACCACACATCCACACGCATTAATGGCAAAAGGTGACACTCCAATCGACAATATCTCTTTGATAAGGCTGAAATCAACGCAGAACCCTCGTTTTGTGAAATGCAAGAAAGCTTTCTTATTAGAAAATACCTTTATGTATAATATCCAAGAGACGCTCTCGCACATGATTGATGCCAAGGCAACTCCCTTCATTCCCCATTTGAAAACGAACACAAAGATTACAGACAGAATGACGTTACCAATAATACCTCCTATCTGCAGCATCATCTGCACCTTCGGCCTACCCTGTATATGAAGAAGTCGTCCCATGCTCTGCATCGAGAACAACACAACAGTAGAAACAAGCATAATCCGCATATACACAAGGGCATACGGAAGTGTCACGTCCGAAGCGCCACAAAGTCGAAGAATATCTTCAAGGAATATTTCAAGCACAGCCGTTAACAATGCCCCAAAACTTACCAGCATTATGAAGGAATTGCCGAAAGTCTTCAATGCCTGTTCCTGATTGTTCTCGGCATAAAGCATTGTAATTTTCGAAGCTGTGCCGGTATTGACAAGTGAAGCAAAGGCTGAAATGAGAATTATGATAGGGAAAGTACACGCCAAGGCGGCAAAAGCATCAATTCCCACCCCTATACCGAGAATAATTATTTCGAATATATTAAAAACAGCATTAGACGACATCGCAATCATAGCCGGTGGAGTAAACTTTCTCAAAAGCTTACCTATCGGCATTGTTAGCATGCTATTTACTCGTGTATTGTCCATTTAATTCCTTTACTATTTTACACTTGCGCAGCTTGGTGAGTTTTGCTGATAATATACAACTTATTCACAATTATAGACTTATCAGCATATTGTCACACTATTTCCTTCCTTCTTCTTACTCTCATAACAGAGCTTGTCGGCCTTGGTATAAGCTATTGCCTTTACCTCGTCAATATTTCCTTTGAAGTAATGTGCTCCTAAACTGAAAGTAATCTTAAGATTACCAAGTTCTGGAATAGAGATGGCATTCACCCTGTCTTTCAGAGCCTCAAACTCTTTCATCACCTCTTCTTCTGTTTTAATACCACCTATGAAGACGAAAAATTCATCGCCTCCCAAACGGGCAACAGAAGAATGCCTAATGCCATTAAGACACTGACCAAACGCCCTTAGCACCAAATCACCGATCATGTGCCCACAAGCATCATTGATAGTTTTGAAATCGTCAATATCCGCTACACAGAGGAAGCCCTCACCTTCGGGATTAAACAATTCACCTATTTTTCTCTTCAAACCATAACGATTCAACACTCCCGTAAGCACATCATGCTCTGAGATATAAATCAAATGGTTAAGATACTCTTCTTCTACTTGTATCATATTAGCCATTATAAGCTTTTTTGAATATTAGTTCAAACCTCGAGCCTTTTCCAGGCTCACTCTTTACTATGATTTTGCCATTCATATTCTCAACAAGACGACGGCAAAGCGAAAGTCCTATTCCAGCTCCTGCGGTACTACTACTTTCCTTGTAGTATCTGTCGAAGATCAGTTCCTGCTTCTCCTTTGGAATACCAATTCCTGTATCCTCAAGGAAAATCACCACATTCTCTTCAGTACATTCCCAACCCATAGTTATACCACCTTCTTTGGTGAACTTAACAGCATTATTGACAAGATTAGACATTACCTGCATCATACTGCTACGATTCACATTCACATTTACATCCTCGGGACCTCGTACCATGTTGTATTCCAGATGATCTGGTATTACAACATTATATGTTGCATATAATTCTTCTACGAAATCCTTCACTTTCCAAGTTTTCAATGCCATGTGCATCTCTTCACTTTCAGGATTGGACTTCAGCACGTCATTTAGCAATCGGAGCAACTGTTCGGTATTATCTGCAATAATCTGTGAATAGCTCTTCAACTCCTCCTCCGACGTCTCGTTTCCTGCCTGTGCAAGAATCTGCGAGAATCCTGTGATGATATTAACCGGAGTACGGATTTCATGTCCCATAGCAGCAAGGAAACTGGCTTTCAGTTTACTTTCCTCCTCAAGATCGAACGCCATCTTTCGTTCTTTCTCCTTTTGGCGTGCTCCGTCTATAATAGTAAGAATTCCCATCACGCCGTCGCTTGTGTTTGCAGCATCCTTCCGGCTATGTGATTTCTGTTCTTCCTCCCTACACACAAGAACACTTAACGAGTGAGTCTCATGTGACATAGGTAGCGTTATATTGAAATCTACATAGATACCCGTTTCGTCAGCATTCTCAATGGCATGAGTCAATTCAATACGACTTTGTCGCGATACACACTTCAGTATGGTATCAACAGATATTCCACGCTCACGCAGGTTATTCTTTTCAAAGAAACGATGGTCAAGCATCACTTTCCCTTTATATATATACCACAGATACGCCTGCGTAGAAAAAAGAATCTCGTGAACATTCTCCATATATCTATCTGCCTCACGACCATTTTCGAGATACTGCATTTTCTGGAAGTTGTCATCAATCAACCTCCATAACGTCAGCACCACCGTCAATAGTATCAGGTAGATAATTCCTATGTTGTAATATTCATTCATCGAGTCATTTGTTATTTGACAATTCACTATGAACAATTCCCACCAACCCTATAGATTGAGAAGTGGCATACTTTCTTACGCACCCGGCCTCTTGAATATCAAGTTGAACGTACTTCCCTTACCGAGTTCGCTCTCAACAGTAATCTTTGCGCCCATACATTCGGCAAGTTCCTTACATAAGGCAAGTCCGAGACCCGCACCTTGAGAGAAATGATCTATCTTATAGAATCGGGTAAAAATCAGATTATGATACTGAGGATCAATACCAATTCCCTGATCCTTTACCGAGAGAATCAACTCACTATCAGTTACAGTACGGGTAACAGTAACCGTAGAGCCCATTGGCGAGAACTTTGCTGCATTATCAAATAGATTTATCATTATTCTTCGCAGCAGATTTCTGTCTGCACGAATAGGTACGTCTTCTCCATTTTCCACAACCTCAATCTTCAAGCCAAATAAATTAAGACTATTTTCATCCCTCATTGCCGACACTTCAGAAGTACAATCAGAATATCGAAGTTCCTCAAACTGTACTGTAATACCGCTATTGTCAATCAAGGTTACAGTCAGCATATCCTCGATCATCTTCATCAGCAGAGCGTTATTCTTGATAATCTCGCGCTCAAAATATGCAATTTCATCCTGCGTAAGAGAATTTCTCATATTCGCAAGCAATTCCGAAATACCGACAATTGCATTAAGCGGAGTTCGAATCTCATGGCTCATACAAGAAATGAAATCCTCCTTTTCCTTAGCATTGGCAAGCATACGGTTGGTGTCAAGTTCCATGGCCTCACGCTTCTTCAGCTGGTCTATCATCACAGTAGTTCCCCTACGGACAATACCATTCTCCGTCTGCTCAACCATCATACTAAGCTCATACCAATGAGGATCACGGTTTTCAAACGAGCCATACATCTGTATAACATGGTTTCCAGGCTCTTCAGTTTGAAAGAACTCTTCCACCTTATGCTTATAGAATGCGCTGGCTGATACCAGATTCTTCATATCGTCAATACTGACAATACTATCAAGCGACCTTGAATCAAACTGAAGAATAGAAAACTTCCCTTCATTCAGTTCCCACACGTGTGTCTGCGTCTTATCCAGCAACATCTGTGTGAGAGCCTTTATTCGGATACTATGGGCAGCAACTTCACGTAGTTTCCTGGCCATCTTATTGTGTTCAACTATACGCTTATACGTCTTGTACAACGTATAGATTGCGACACATGATAATATGGCAAGAAAAACTACACCAAAGGCCACCCTCCAGTGTAACAAGTATGCAATATGGAATGCTACATTTATCATTTACGAGAATTCAGACTTCTCTTGAGTGCCTTTATAAGTTTCTCAACCTCAATTGGTTTTGAGAGATGTGCATTCATTCCGGATTCAATGGCCTCACGCTTATCTTCCTCAAAGGCATTGGCGGTCATTGCCAATATCGTGATGTTTGCCTTCTCCTTATCTTTCATCTGACGGATAATGCGGGTAGCCTCATAGCCGTTCATCCTCGGCATCTGAATATCCATGAGAATAAGATCATAATAGCCAGCAGGAGCTGCATCTATCATCTCAACACATCTCTGTCCATCCTCCGCACGCTCTACAACGAGATCTATATCCTTCAGAACCTCCATTGTAATCTCCGCATTCAGGTCATTATCCTCAGCAAGAAGAATACGCCTACCCCTGAAATCCACGTCGGAAACATCAGGCATATCTACATTTATGACATCAGATTTCTTCGCTATGCGATGCTTGATATATACTTTGAATGTAGTTCCCTTGCCAAGTTCGCTCTCCACCTCAATGGTTCCTCCCATGAGGTCAAGAAGATTCTTGACAATAGGCATACCAAGTCCTGTTCCTTCCACCTTAACATCCGTGGTGTTATGCTCACGCGAGAATTCCTCAAACATATGAGGGATGAACTCGGCAGACATTCCCAGGCCATTATCCTTCACGACAGTTTCAATTATTGCAAAGCCTTCCTCCTCACATGGAACTTCCCTGATATATAGTTCTACCTTACCCCCAGAAGGGGTATATTTATAGGCATTACTTAGAAGGTTAAGCACCACATCACGCACCTTTATAGGGTCACAGAATAGGAACTCATGCTCCACATCCATAGAATGACAGAAGGTTATTCCCTTCTGTATCATCATATCAAGGAATACTGAGCAGAACATATCATACATCTGTTCCACGCCACACGCCTGAATATCAAGATCCAGATGTCCTTTCTCTATACGTGACATTTCCAGCACATTATTGATAAGGCCTAACAACAAGGCGCTCGATTCCTTCAGTTTGTTCAGATAGTCCTGACGACGTTCTGGCTCTTCCTGATGCTTCTCAAGCAAGCCAGTAAAACCAATAATCGCATTCATAGGGGTACGGATGTCATGACTCATATTCAAGAGGAAGGAACTCTTGGCACGATTTGCTTCCACAGCAGCACGCTTTGCATCTTCCAAGGCATTAAGCTGACTCAATTCCTTTTTCTTCTGCTCATTGACATCAACAGTTGTCCATACCACTTCTGTACAATAGCCGTCATCACCACGTTTACCTGCAACAAAAGAGCCTATAACCCAACCACAGGCGCTACACTCAAACTCATGTTTGATTATCGACTGAGTCTTCAGTTGCTCACGCACCCAATCGAGGTTAGTAAACGCAAGCATCTCTTCCCTCCACTCAGGCTTTACCAGTTTCTCACAAAACTCCAAGAATCTCTCACGCGCATCGCCCTCATTTCCGAGCGCATTATGGACTTTCTCATTCACGGTACTGACATGCATAAGCCTGCCATCCTGCATGTTTATGCGGTATATGGAAGTACATGAGCGTGAGACAAACTTAACGACCTCATAAGCCCTTTGAATCTCAGCCCCCATTCGTGCCATAGCCTTCTGCTGTTCCTTTTCCTTGTTAACCAAGCCTGTCACATCAGAGCAATAGCCATTAAGAACATATCCTTTCCCATCAACAGCCTTTCCTGAGCCTGTAAAACGCATATAACGGTCGCCAATAGCCGGATGTTCCCACAAATAGGTAACCTCCTCTACCTTGCCAGATTTCATTCTGTCAATAGATGCCATTACAGATTCTTTGGCCTCCGGTTTAATTCTGTTAAACCAGAAGTCGTACATCTCCTCAGGAGACATGACTGAGACATTGCAGATTCCCAATAGCTCAGCCATTTTGGCATTAGCACGCATCCAAAGGGGTTGTCCCTCAATATTTTCAACAGACCATATGCCAAATCCAGCACCAGTCATGATGCGTTTCATTTCCTCAAATTGCAGTTCGTCGGACATAAGTGTATTCGAGCTGTTATAGAATTGGTCAATAGGCATTGGAGTGCATTTTTTTAGTTATAGGTACTCATGGTACTCCAGCAAACAAACACCTACACAAAATACGTCATCATTAACGTTTATGCATATAATCACATTCTCGTTTTAGTATTCGTATGTATTTGAACTTGTTCTGGTAACCATAAAATTGTGATTGCAAAATTAAGAAAAAAAAAACAAATTTCCAAATTTACGGATAAATAATTCAAGCAATCAGTAAAAAAAATCAGAAATCATAATACTTTACATACAAAAGAAACCGACATCCGTCATTTTGACGAATGCCGATCAACTTTTTCCAACCTATATGGATTGTTCCCAAGTATATCTTTACGTGAATCTGTTATGACTCCTACATGCTTCCGAACCAAACTCGATGAACCTCCGTTTTTTCTCTTATATAAGATAAGAGGTTCATCGAGTTTGGTACGGAGGATGAACGGAGGAAGAGCGAATTATCTTACGATATATTTCCTACCACCCCTGACTACAATTCCCTTTTTGTTAGAATTTACCTTCTGACCAAAAAGATTAAATGTAGCTTCTGACGAGATACGATTGTCGGCAACAGAATTTATACCGGTAACTTCATCTTCTGAAATCTCAGAAGATTTGGTAGAGCCCCAAAGAGTAGAACCTGCATAAGTCTTCACATCCTCCTTGACAATATCTGTCGCGATTTTTGTGTAACTGTATGGAATATAGCACTCTCCAAAGCTTGCTGGTTTTGAGAATGATTCGTTCGTTACGTTATCATCTGCCCAAATAACAGAAGTGGCATCTTGCTGAGAAAAAATCTTCTTTACTCCCACTTCGAAATAGTTTCCTTCAATAAGGAACTCCGAGTTCTTTCGCGGATTGATACAAGCCGTTAAATTTCCCTTGCAATTGAAGTAGTTGTTCAGCATGTGGAATCGGCCAAAACGTGCCATTGGCATACGAGCACGACACTTGGCTCCCCATGAATTATAAGCTAAAGTAACCGACAACTTATCATCATCACTAACCTTACTGTCGGAACTTCCTATAAGAGTGGTATTCTGATGCATAAGAGAACGGTCGGTATAAAAGAACTCATTCCAACTTACAGTAATCATATCCGATTCATTAGAGATATCAAAATTTCCGTCAATACCATCTATGAATTCACAATGATCTACCCACACATTACTTGAGTATTGAATTGACAGCAGGTCATTTCCGCTACAATCAATAGAACCTGGACCTACAAAACAAATATTACGGAAGATAAGGTTCTTGCATCGTTTCACAGAGAACACCCCGGCATCACGATAGTTCTCATTTCCATACTTTTCATAAAGAGCCTTTCGAGTAAGATATTCGGCCTCTTCATCCACATCAATTCCATTTGGAAGTTTGCCTCCTGTTCCCTTTGAGGTTGAAGCGCCCTCAACACCAGCATCCTTAAGAATTTCAATAACATCAGGAGTTACAAACCACTCTGTAACGAGACGGGCATTATTGATACCGAGGATAGTCTTGTCATTACAACCTGTACCTGATCCCTGATTCTGAATCGTAATGAACTTCTTGATTACGAAATCACCCTTGGAACCGTCAAGAATCACGATATCATTATTCTTGATAGCATTCTTAATGTCATCGTCCTTACTAACATTTTCCGCAGTAAGAACCTTGACCTTCTTACCACTCTCAGGATTATCAAGAAGAGCCATAGCATCTTCATAGGTACAGACGCCACCACCCGTAATCTTTTCCAAAGACGGGTTGGAATCTATACGAGAATCGCACGTCGCGAAACCGAATGCCTGTAATTGATCATACTCAGAATGAGCGAAATCTGATTGTGCTTTTAGTGAGATTGGAACAATAGCTGCAATAGCCAGCATAGATGCCGTTAGGATTTTGTTTGAGATAATCATCATATTAAGTATTCATGTTTTATGTCTATTTCCTTCACTTATGTATGTCAGAAACGTTACGACACTTTCCTTTTCTTCTGTGCACGCACACGTTTCGATTGCAAAGATAGTGGAAATTTTCCAAATGTGCAAGAAAACACGAAGAAAATTCAAGAAATATTTTTACTTTATGAAAAAGAGAAGAAAAGACTTTGTTTTTTCTACCTAACATAACCAATACGAGTGATACAAAATCTGCATCACTCGTACTTTGACCTTAATGGTCAATCTTTATTCAAATACCAACCCACCTTTAGAGAAATCATCCGAGCCGTTGATAGGTCCATCATCAATTATCGGACCTGGCGGAACCACATCATTGCCTTCCAAATCTCCGGCTCCTGGTGTTACTATTGCGGAATTATGGTTTGATAGTGTCTGTAGCAGTTCCTCTTCAACGAGGAACTGCTCACAGATCGGACTAAAATATTTTTTCTTCATTTCCTGTTTTTAACAACCTCCTTCTTCTTTTTATTTTACTACGTACTTCTTTCCATTTACTACATATACGCCCTTTGAGAGTCCCTCAAGGCTATGTGTATTGCTACGTACCTTTACTCCATTTACTCCATATACATCAGAACTTTCAAGGATGATGCCATTGTCCTGCAAGATTTCCTCAATAGATGTTGTTACGCCCTCAGGCTCAGAGTCACCAAAGCTCAAAGATGTGAGAGGCTTTGCATTAGCAGCATCTAGACATCTCAGATAAGCGCGGAATGGCTTTGCCTTAACATTCTTCTTCAGCTTAGTGAGAGCGCCACTATTGCTCATAACATAAGAGCCTGTTGGAAGTTCAACATCATCGAAGTTACCCTCAAAGACGTATGGATAGTCAGAATCATATCCGTAATCACTCCTATAAGAATAAGAGTTTCCATTTTCGCTTACAACCAATGAAGGTGTATTCTCAATGAATCTGACATTTGCATTGATTTCCGATACATCCTTTTTAGGAAGAATGAAATAAGGATAACCAGCTATAATGTCTTGGTTAACATGCCAGATAAGCTCTATCTTACCTTTAAGTTCTCCACTATCATGGATCTTCTTTAGTATCACAACAGCAGTTCCTTCACCAAAGTTCTCTTCTAACTGCTTATGGTTCATGCTGAATGGCAAACAGATAGAACTCCACGTATTAGCAGTAAATTTACGCTCATACTTTATAGGCACACAATGCTTAGACGTTATATTGCTAGGTATTGTTGCTGTGTACTCAGACTGAAGTTTGTCTTTATATACAATAGGAGTCGTGACAACAGAAGTATTCTCCAATGGGATTGTCTCGTAATTCTCATTAGCCTCATCACGCAGACGCTTACCCTCCTCAAAGTTGAAGCCCGCATAACCAAGCTTAGTATCATTTGAGAATACGTAATATGTCTGTCCTGCGTTAACATTGAATGAGTAACGAACAATACCCTTTGACATTACCATATACCCGTTATCAGGAGTCTTAATGACCTTCTGCCTCCAGCCCTGATTCTCCCAGTTTTTAATGAGGAGCTTGAAATGGTCGTAGTTTTCAGCCTTCATAGCAAGGAGTGATTTCTTCAGACGCTGATTGTAAGTACCTTCCTCAGTCTCAATGAACTGAGCACGACGACGACCTTCCTTGAAGAAGTTGTCATTCTCAGAAATCTTACTATTAGTACTGGTCTGCACTAATGACAGGCATGCACCTCTTTCATTAGTAATATAGACAGGACGCCAATGTACCTGATCAGAATAGTCTTGACTCTGATTTGACTTTTCGAGATTACCATTCTGAAGCACATAGACCGTAAGAAGACCAGCCTTCTCTGGCTCAAACTTCAGGTATGAGCCACGACATGGGAGAGTCCAAGGAGTTACATTTCTAACAGCCTGTGTAGTTGGGATGTATCTACCATCCGCATCACTACTATAAGACTCACTCTTTGAGTTCTGCCTACCCTGTGAGTATGTGGTGAATCCATCAACAGGAGTCAGGTCATTATACTCTGTAAACGCACGACCAGTATCCCAAGCGTCAGTAGCTGTATTATCACCAGACAATTCATCACCCTCTGTACCAGCATATGTGTTATCTGTATAAGCCCAACCACCAAGTGACATCGTAATAGCGTCAGATCCATCATTTGCCTTGACAGTTTGTTTGTATGCTATATCATAAGTGGAATTCTCTTCTGTGTGTCTTGTCTTAGGAGCCTTAGTTACGCGAATCTGATATGCAGTAGAGAGACTTCCATCATGAATATTATCAAAGACGAGTTCAGCCTTGATGGTTGCATAACCAGCAATACCTTTAATTGTCACATTTCCATTCTGGTCAACCGTGGCAACATGAGGAGCAGAACTGCTGAAACGAACGTATGGATTTCCATTTGTGTTGTATGATGCATAGTCAGAAATGTTCTGTGCAGACGAATTGTTTTTTGTTATAAGAAGCTGTGGCAAAGTTACACTTGGTATCGTGTTGTTTTCACCAATCTTAACATCAACATAGTTTACGCTCACGCGATCTGTTGTACTGAAAAGATGCGTCTTATCGTATGTATAAATTAATCCATAAGGAGAAATCATGATGTCTGACAACCATACAATATTATTATTGGAATCAACATTATGATTATTGCCATTTACATCCTTATTACGATGAGTGTACATACTGAATCCACTTATATCAAGATTTGTATGCTTGTAAGCCTCTAACACACTACAATCTTCCCTGCCAATGCCACCATACCGGCTAACGCCTCTTGTATAGAAGTTGGCTAAAGCGCCATCAAAAGGATAAATATCATAATGATCAAGAGGATAAGTCACATCGTCTTCAGGCTTTGCTACGAAATACAAATGCTCTGTATTTTTTACATTTGGCACACGAACACCAGCCCCTCTCGTCATTCCTATACGACCTTTCTTTAAATCAATATAGATATTACCTGTTCCTGTGGTAAATGTCAAACCTTCAGTAGAGAATATTGTCTGATTGTTAGATGTGAGGTTTTCCCTTGTGATTTTTTTATTTAACTTATAAACTCCATTACCTTGAGACACCCATTTTGCATCAAGCTTTACGTCCGAAGCTGCATAAGCCTTAATAGCCTCAGTGAAATGCCATTCCGTAGGAGTTGTAGAATATCCCTTTGCCTTGATGATATCCTTGATCTGTGCCTGTGAAAGAGCAACAGAATAGATAGAAATATCATCGTAAGCAAGAGCTGCATCTGAATAGTACTGTTTCTCGAAGAAGAGACCATGAGGGGTAAAGCCACCAAGCACGATATTACGAAGATACCATGCACGACCTGGATAGTTTCCATCAGGATGGAAGAACTGCATATCCTCACCAAGGGTACGAGTATCAACCTCGCCAGTCTTCTCACCATCAAGATACATAGTTATCTTCTTCAAATCCTCAGTAGCAACGTATGTAACATAGTGCCAACGCTTGTCATCATAGAACTTATGCTGACGCTGGTCCTGAGTATGGACATAGTTGTTTACGCCAAAGAGACTTTGCTTAGGATTGTCCACAAGGTTCTGAGTCTCACCATAGAAGAACTTGTTTACATAATCCACCTTTATCTTATTGTCATACTCGTCTAAGATATAGTTACCCTCAGAGTCTGTCTTGTAATAAGAGTTAGGCATGTATGAGTACGCCCATCCATTACATGAAATATCGAACATGAATCGAGGCTCCTGTCCTGGCTCTATATTTCCAGCATCAGCCTTTCTGAAACGCTCATTACTAAAGATACAGAACATAGATCCACGCTCAAGAGGAAGCTCATAGTCAACAGCCACACTACCATTGACCCAGAAGCCAATAGTTGCAGCTCTCTGACCTTCAGGAGCATCGTTGATCTTACCAAACTGAGCCTGCTCCTCATTCGTAAGAATACGACGGAGGAAGTTCTCAGCCTTACTCTCAGTATATTCGTCAGGTTCTACCGCAAGGTTCTGGTAATAGTTACCGAATTTATCATCTTTCAAGATTCTGCCCTTGCCACCATAATTATAGAACTTACCCTGCTCATCAGCAGTAGGCTCATTAACAGGAGCGCCTTCACCACTCAGCAAATCATTGTCACTCATACCCTCAAAGTCGAGGAAGAATATACGATTCGATGCAAGATTCAAGTCCATATTTGAGTTAGCTTTGAATGTTGCAGTAGGGGTGCATGCACCATTATCTCCATAATGGCTTTTGTGTGAACCAATAGTGATAACTCTTGGGTTTTCGCTACCATTAGAGCCCCATTTCTCAAATTCCCATCCCCATGAAGGAGTGGCAAGATATGTAATATTGTCGCCAATACCAGTCTTTGTATAACGAGGAAGAACATAACCCTCATCTGTGTACAAAGTAACATAGCAGTTCTTCTCATGCGTAGATGTTCCGCTATACTCAGGAGCATAGTCCAGCTTTGTAACCTGTACGGCAGGATGAGCTACGAGATCCCAAATCCAAGTATGATCCTCTGTCAGACATACATAGATATCATCGGCAGCACCTTGGTACTTGTTGTATTGATAAGGATAGACGTAGGTTCTTGTAACGGTCTGCCCATTTTCTGTAAATGTCCTCTTCATAACGGCATATACGCGCACAATACCGTCATAGTTTGACACCTTAAGACTTACCTCTGCATCATTGAACATATCAATAAGGAACTCATTCCAATATTCTTCCGTGAGAGGAGTAAGCACATTAATGCCATCGTCATTCTTTGCGCCAACCTTATATATATCAGTTACATCCACATTACCAGAAATATCCTGCTCATCATGCCCATCACGACCATAAGCCGTAGGACTACAATCCATATAAAGCAACTCTCTACATCCACCACCTTCAAGTATATGGTCGAATATTGACATTGCCCAGTTATATTTGCGGACAGCACCATCACTCCACTTTCTTGACAGCCTGAAAGTGAACTCACGCTGGCTGTTGAGAGGCACACGATAGCTCATAGAATATACCTGACGAGCCTGTACATCCTTACCTTTGAAATAATAGCTGCGGTTGAATACCTTAATCTCAGAGATTTGCGTACTTGCCTGACCGTATGGAATCTTGATAGCATTAAGGTGATAATATGGTAAATCTTTCAACAAAGCATTATCCTTGAAATCAAGTTCAAGAACACCATGCTCGTTGATAGGAAGATTTACCTCTACCATACCATTTGTATTATCATTAGCATTAGTCTGCCTGTTAAAGAGAAGTCTCACATTTCTATTAGGAGTTCCCTTGATTCTAATACCATTACAATTCGTCAAATCAGCATAACACAATCTATTCACATCACCAGTACCAAGTACCGTTGCCCCAGCGGCATAAGACTGTGGTGTAAACTCACTAATTGAAGGATAAGAATTTGTAATAGCAGAACCATTACCTACACCATTATATACATAAAACATCGGTTCTTCTATTGCCTTAACAGAAGAAATAAAAGTGTCGTTATTAGTTGATCCCCAGAAAATCTTGATAGCATTGAGATGATAGTATTCAAGATTTCTCAACGTTTCGTTTGCGCTGAATATCAATTCTAGAATACCATTAGCAGGAATCTTCTCAACAACCTCAACAATACCATTGGCAGTCATATTTTCATTATCAGTCTGCCTATTGAAGAGGAATCTGATTTGCTTTTCTGGAGTACCCACAACGCGGATTCCGCTATATCCGAACAAATCGGCATAGACCAATCTTTTCACATCACCAGTACCAAGGATAGTTCCACCCTCATTGTAAGACCTTGGAGGGTAAGCATTGATTTCTGGATTTTCTTCTGTAACGACAGAGGTATTGCCAACATCACTCCATCCGTGGAACTTAATCACAGACGAACGTGAATTGCCAATAAAGCCTATGCCTTCTGCCCATACACTAATAGTGCCTAATAGCATTAGCACCACAAGGGCAACAGATCTGATTTTGTTGCAATTGTTTCTCATATTCTATTCCAAATTTTTCAGTCCGTTTCTATGGAGAAATAAGTACTGAGGGGTTAATATTTAAGTGTAATTTTTATTGTGTATTTCCTACTCCCTTATAGGGAGATGGTATTTTCTCGTTGGCAAAGTTAACATTTTTTTCCGATAAACAATGCAATTATCAGGATTTTAACATTTAATTTTTTTCACAAAAAGGAAGAATAGGCAATTTTGCTTATAAAAACAGAAAAATTGAACAATCGCAACAACAGTAATCCGCATTTTTCACCTCCCAAATACCTATGTTTTTCCTTTCTTCTTCCGTTATTCCTCCTTTGTTCCTCCGAACCAAACTCGATGAAGCTCTTATCCCGAATGGTATCTTCACCGACTTTGCACCGACTTTGCACCGACTTTGGTACGGAGGAAGAGCGGAGTTACGACGGAACTATAACGAAGGCAAACAGGAATCACGCCGATCTCACTTTGAGAACAGACGGACAATTTCTCCTGCTACCAAAACAACTGAGGTCCCGACGATTATGATTAGCCAATCAATTATGCCGATAGGCTCTACGTTGAAGAAATCGGGCAAAAGATTCATGATGGCTATCTGACCAAAGAATATAATTGCTGCAATTCCAAGGAATCCCTTGCATCCTTTTAGTCGGAAGGCTGAGTGCCCTGTGGAGAAAGCACGAGCATTAAAGAGATTCCAGAACTGGAACATAACGAAGAGGGTGAAGATGCGGCCTCTCCCCCCGCTTTTCACATACTCCGATGTACTCAACATCGGACTTCCCTCCGTAGGGAGGGAGCCGGAAGGGAACAACAGACCTACCAAAGAAGGAGTTCCCATTCTAAGATAGCAGAAGAGGATGGCGAACATGAAACCGCCTGTGAGTAAGATAGATGCCATCATTTTTCGGGTTATGATAAACGAACGACGATTACGTGGTTTATCATACATCACGCTTTTTGAAGGAGGTAATGAGGCGAGTGCCATAGCCGCAAAAGTATCCATTATGAGATTAACCCACAACATCTGAGTAACAGTAAGCGGAGACTCTGTACCCATAAAGGCGCCCGCAAGTACGATAAGACAAGCTACCACATTGACTGTGAGCTGGAAAAGGATGAATCGCTGAATATTCTGATACAACGAGCGTCCCCACATCACAGCTCTTCCAATAGAAGAGAAAGAGTTATCAATAATGGTAATATCGGATGCCTCTTTTGCCACAGATGTTCCATCACCCATAGAAAGTCCCACATGGGCAGCCTTGAGGGCAGGAGCATCATTAGTTCCATCACCAGTAACAGCCACAACATCGCCAAGACTCTGGAGAGTTTCCACAAGGCGTTTCTTGTCCATAGGACGGGCGCGGGAGATGATGAGGCCCCCCTCTCCGCTCCCCCGAGGGGGAGTACCGGAACGCGCACAAAAATCCCTTACTTCTTCGTTAGAAAGAGCTGCAAATTCTGGTCCTGTTATGACAGATGGATTCTCCAAACCTATCTGACGGGCAATCTCCTTAGCAGTTGCAGGAGTATCGCCTGTAACGATATTGATACGGATTCCTGCACGAATACATTCTTCAATAGCAGCAGGCACATCAGAACGAACAGGATCGGAGATAGCGACGATGCCGAGGAAGTGGCCTCTCCCCCCGCCCTCCCCCGTAGGGAGGGAGCCGGAAGGCGAAAGGGGGGATTCAGAAATGGCGAAGCCAAGAGTGCGCATTCCTTTCGACTGATACTCAAGGAGTTTCGTTTCTATCTCAGCACGAGGCACAGAGAACGAATCGCACATATCCATGACAATCTCAGGAGCACCCTTTATTAAGACGAGGCCTCTCCCCCCGCTTTGCACATACTCCGATGTTATCAACATCGAACTTCCCTCCGTAGGGAGGGAGCCGCTAACGCATGATGGATTAGAGATTGTGGTAGCCATATATTTCCTCTCCGTAGAGAATGGCACCTCATCTATCACTTTTGCATCAGAACGAAGTTTGGCATAATCCACGCCATTGTCACGCAGATACAACAGAAGAGCCCCTTCGGTAGGATTACCAAGAATAGTCTCGTTTCCTTCAGAATCCACACCTATGATAGCGGTTGAATTAATTGCCATGTTGAGTTTCATATCTTCCCCAAACTCCGGGAAGATTTCTGAAACCTGCATTTTATTTTGGGTAAGGGTGCCTGTCTTATCGGTACAGATAACGGTGGTTGCCCCCATTGTTTCACAAGCATGAATCTTACGAACCAAGTTGTTAGTTTTGAGCATTCTACGCATGGAAAGAGCGAGAGAAAGACTAACCGCCATCGGCAATCCTTCAGGAACGGCACATACCACGAGCGTTACGGCAATCATCAACGACTGGAGAGCATAAGGAAGGAACTGCGGATCAGAGATAGAGGCATTACCTGTATGCAAATATGCAATAATACGCCCCACAAAGACAAGGATGCCAATAATATAGCTTGCCACAGAAATAACGAATCCCAAACGGTCGAACTGTTCATCAAGGGGAGTCTTGACATTATCCGTTATCTGGGCAGCCGTAAATACCTTTCCGTTCTCCGTCTTATCGCCAACGGCAAAGACACGACACACACAATGGCCTTCCATAACCTTTGTACCACGCATCACATGATTTGAAGGAAAAGTTGCATTAGTATCAAACTCAGCCTCATTTACAGTCTTATGACATATAGGCTCACCCGTAAGCGTTGATTCATCAACACTTAGCGAAGTAGCCTCAAGCAGTTCACAATCAGCAGGTACTTCCTCACCAGTTGAGAGCATAAGGACATCGCCTACAACAATATCACGACGAGGAATAGCCACAACCTTTTCCTTACCATCTATGGAACGGATAACTTTGACAGGCTCATCATCATTCACCTGATTGAGAATTTCAAACTCACGGTTAGCCTTTACCTCAAAATAAAAAGAGATACCTGTGGCGAGAACAATCGCCATAATAATACCGACAGGCTCAAAGAACACCTTCGCATCATACGAAGCCTCGAGTCCGAGCCAGCCGTAATATTCAGAAAAAGAGATAGAACCAGACAGAAGGGCGGCAATCTCGAGGATGAAGACAAGGCTATCGCCATTCTCCCACCCTGGGATGAGATGACCTAAAGGACCAGTAAGAGTCTGAACAAATTGTTTCCAGAGAGATTCCTTCTCTGGAGGCGTAAGCAAATTGACACCGTGCTCCTTACGAGACGCGATGACCTGTGATTCGTTGAGAACTGAGTATTTCATTTCTGCTGCAAAATTACATATTTATATAATAAGGAGAAAAATTAAAACCTTAAAAAAGATAAAACCAAGGAAAATATGGGAGAGAGGATAAGTTTTTGCGAAATTTTCTTTGCCAATTCAGGAAATATTAGTAACTTTGCACCCAAATGTTTAGTTTAGAGACCTTAAAGATTGACTTAAAGTCGCTCAAAGACAGCTCATTAGAGCGTAATTGGGAACTTTGCGACGACTATTTCGAAGCACTAGAAGATGCAGAGATTAGGAGTGGTAAGGTTTCTGTTTGTGTGTCTTTACAGAAGGCAGCAGACAGTTTTGCACTTAGTATCAAGGCTGAAGGTTTCGTCATTGTGACCTGTGACAGATGTCTTGACGACATGGAGCAGCCTATTGCTCAGGAGTCACAGTTCATGGTAAAACTTGGCATTGAAGACAGCGAAGATGATGAGGTCATTGTCGTGGACGAGAACGAAGGAATACTCGACCTGTCATGGATCATCTATGAATCAATAGCGCTGGCGGTACCCATTAAGCACGTACATGCACCTGGTAAATGCAATGCTGCGATGACAGAAAAGCTCAATGAGCTGTCAGCCACCCGAAGTGGTGATGAGACCGAAAGTAAAGCCGTTGATCCACGCTGGGCAAAACTGGCTGAGTTGAAACTCGGCAAATGATAATTGATAATGAATAATTATCAGTAGTTTTGCAACCATCAAAACAAAAAACATCAAATTTATTAAAACTTTTTAAAACAAAATGGCACATCCAAAAAGAAGACAGTCAAAGACTCGTACACTCAAGCGTAGAACTCACGACGGAGCAGTAGCACCTACATTGGCAGTTTGCCCTAACTGTGGCGCATACTATGTTTACCACACTGTTTGCCCAACTTGCGGTATGTATCGTGGTAAGGTTGCTATCGTTAAGGAAGAAGAAGTTGCTGAGTAACTTTCATAATATATAATGGAAAAAATCAATGCTGTAATCACAGGTATTGGCGGATACGTACCTGACTATATCCTCAACAACGAGGAGTTGTCCCGTATGGTTGATACCAATGATGAGTGGATTACAACCCGTGTAGGCATCAAGGAGCGTCGCATCCTCACAGAGGAAGGTCTCGGTTCAAGCTATCTGGCTCGTAAGGCAGCCAAGCAGTTGATACAGAAGACAGGCGTTGACGTTGACACTATTGACTGCGTCATCGTTGCTACAACGACTCCTGACTACCGTTTCCCTTCAAACGCCTCTATCGTAATCGGTAAGCTCGGCATCAAGAACGCTCACGGTTTCGACGTAAGTTGTGCTTGCTGCGGTTTCCTTTACACCGTTGATATGGCTTGCGCTTTCGTACAGTCAGGCCGTTACAAGAGAGTAATGGTTATTGCCAGCGAGAAGATGTCATCAATGGTTGACTATCAGGACCGTCAGACCTGCGTACTCTTCGGTGATGGTGCTGCCGCTGTGATGATTGAGGCAACAACAGAGGAAGGTGTTGGCTTCCAGGATTCATTCCTCCGTACAGACGGTCAGGGACTTCCATTCCTCCACATGAAGGCAGGCGGCTCAGTATGCCCAGCATCTCACTATACAGTAGATCATCGTATGCACTACATCTATCAGGAAGGTAGAACTGTGTATAAGTATGCTGTGACAAGCATGTCAAACGACGTGAAGGAGATAATGCAGCGCAACAACCTTACTGAGGCTGACGTAAACTGGGTTATCCCTCACGAGGCAAATCTGCGTATCATTGAGGCTGTGACAAAGCGTCTCGATATTCCTATGGACAAGGTGATGATTAACATTGAGCGCTATGGTAACACAAGTGCTGCAAGTATCGCGCTGGCTCTCTGGGACTTCGAGAAGAAGCTGAAGAAGGGCGACAACATCATCCTTACAGCATTCGGCGCAGGCTTCGTTCACGGAGCTTCATTCTTGAAGTGGGGCTACGATCCACAATAAAACGAAAAGTGAATAGTGAATAGTGAAGAATTCAAGTTCGTATTCTTAGCGAATTCATACAAAATCAGATTCTTCACTTTTAACTCTTAACTCTTCACTAAAAAATACAAGACGCATCCATTATTCTTACCACAAGGCTGATGGATGCGTTTTTCAGCTTTTTAATAATGCACAAAGCAGGATTTGTAAACATAGTAGGCAACCCAAACGTAGGTAAATCCACTCTGATGAATCAGTTGGTGGGTGAAAGACTTAGTATCGCTACCTTCAAGGCGCAGACAACTCGCCATCGCATAATGGGTATCGTGAACACAGAGGATATGCAGATTGTATTCTCTGATACTCCAGGCGTACTCAAGCCTAACTACAAACTACAGGAGTCTATGCTCGCTTTCTCTGAGTCAGCACTTACTGATGCAGACGTTCTTCTCTATGTTACCGATGTCATCGAAGATCCGGAGAAGAATAAGGATTTCCTCGACAAAGTGGCAAAGATGTCGATCCCTGTCATCTTACTCATCAATAAGATGGATGCTTTGGCAGAACTAGCAAAAGATGGCAAGAATCCAACAGAGAAATTAGGCGAGATAGTGGAGCGTTGGCATGGTTTGCTTCCAAAGGCAGAAATCCTTCCAATATCGGCAAAGAACAAGTTCGGTGTTGATATGCTTCTCAAGCGCATCCACGAACTTCTTCCAGAGTCGCCTGCATTCTTCGACAAGGATCAGCTTACCGACAAACCAGCACGTTTCTTCGTATCAGAAATCATCCGCGAGAAGATTCTTCTCTACTACGACAAGGAAATTCCGTATTCCGTAGAGGTGAGATGCGAGGCATTCAAGGAAACAGCTAAGCAAATCCACATCAGCGCCGTAATATATGTGGAAAGAGATTCCCAGAAAGGAATCATTATCGGGCATCAGGGCGTTGCAATCAAGAAAGTAAACACCGAGGCTCGCAAGGCACTCGAAAAATTCTTCGACAAGCACGTATTCCTCGAGACCTTCGTGAAAGTAGATAAGGACTGGAGAAGCAACCAAAAGGAACTGGATAGCTTCGGGTATAATCCAGAATAGCCCCTCACCCGCCCTACGGGCACCCTCTCCCCAAGGGGCGAGGGAGAAGTTAGTAAATGCCGCATAAATGTAATACCGCTATGGATTTCAAAACTGCATATCCAGATTCATATTCGACTACAAAGCAGTATGCGAAAGAGAATCGTTCGCAGGTGACCGATGCAGAAATACTTTTGTGGTATCATTTACGACAAGAGAAACTTGGGGCGAGATTTAGAAGACAACATATAATAGGCGACTATATAGTCGATTTTATTTGTCTCAAGCAGAAGCTGATTATAGAAATCGACGGTGGTTATCATCAAGAAACCACCCAACAGACAGAAGATAAAACAAGACAGAACTGGCTGGAAAGTATGGGCTACAAGGTCTTGCGCTTCACAAATGAAGACATTTTCCATGACATCGAGTCAGTTATTACAACTATAAATAACAATATAGACCTACCGTTTAAAGTTTAGTGTTTAAGGTTCAGGGCTTAGAATTTATACGAAAGGCATACAGACCGCAATACTAACTTCCCCCCTCGCCCTTAGGGGAGAGGGTGTCACGAAGTGACAGGTGAGGGGCTGGTAATAAGCATATAAAATGGGAAATCTCGTAGCAATAGTTGGACGCCCTAATGTGGGTAAGTCAACTCTTTTCAACAGACTGACACAGAGTCGTCAGGCTATAGTAAGTGATGTAGCAGGCACTACACGTGACCGCCAATATGGCAAGTGTGAATGGTGCGGCAAGGAGTTCTCAATCGTCGATACAGGCGGTTGGGTAGTAAACTCTGACGATATCTTCGAAGATGCTATCCGTCAGCAGGTGCTCATCGCAACAGAGGAGGCCGACCTCGTACTCTTCCTCGTGGATGTCCAGACAGGCGTTACCGATCTCGATACTGACGTAGCAGAGATTCTTCGTCGCACAAAGCTGCCTGTCATCCTCGTAAGCAACAAGACCGACAACACCAATCAGCAGTACTATGCCGCTGAGTTCTATGCCCTCGGTCTCGGCGATCCTTTCTGCATAAGCGCAGCAACAGGTAGCGGAACAGGTGACCTTCTCGATGAGGTTCTGAAGAAACTTCCTGATGCAACTCCTGATGATATTGATACGAACATTCCACGTTTCGCTGTCGTTGGTCGTCCAAATGCAGGAAAGTCAAGTCTCATAAATGCCTTCATTGGTGAGGAGCGTAACATCGTAACTGATATCGCAGGTACTACACGCGACTCTATCTATACACGCTATGATAAGTTCGGTTTCGACTTCTATCTCGTTGATACGGCTGGTATCCGTCGTAAGAACAAGGTGACAGAAGACCTTGAGTTCTATAGCGTTATGCGCTCTATCCGCGCAATCGAGAACTCAGATGTATGTATCCTTATGATAGATGCCACACGCGGTATCGAGGCACAGGATATGAACATCTTCCAGTTGATTCAGAAGAACAACAAGTCGCTCGTTGTTGTTGTAAACAAGTGGGATCTGGTGCAGGAGAAGTCACAGAAGGTTATCGATACCTTCGAGAATGCCATCCGCAACCGTATGGCTCCATTCACAGATTTCCCTATCATCTTCGCTTCTGCACTAACAAAGCAGCGAATCTTCAAGGTTCTCGAGACCGCCAAGCAGGTATATCTCAACCGTAAGGCAAAGATTGGTACATCGAAGCTCAATGAGGTTATGCTTCCTCTCATCGAGGCATTCCCTCCACAGTCAGTTAAAGGTAAGTACATCAAGATAAAGTACTGCAACCAGATTCCTGACACCCAGATTCCAAGCTTCGTGTTCTACGCTAACCTTCCTCAGTATATCCGCGAGAACTATCGCCGATTCCTCGAGAACAAGATTCGCGAGAACTGGACTCTGACAGGTACACCTATTAATATATTTATCAGGCAGAAATAAGAAGACCCTCCCCCTGCCCCTCCCATAAAGGGAGGGGAGTAGATAGTATTTCTAATCATTGGAAATTATCATAACATAGCAACGAAATGAAAACATTACGTAATATAGCGAACTCTCTCAGGGATAGATACAAACTACTCCCCTCCCTTTATGGGAGGGGTTTGGAGGTGGGTCTCTTGTTTTTTCTCTTCTCTTGCTCAAGCGAAGAGAATCTGGATCATGCCGACCTAGCAGCAGAGACAGCAAAGGTATATTACGAGCAGTTGCTGAACGGCGACATCACAGCCTTCGTTGACGGCACGGCGATGCACGTTGATGTTGTTCCCACATATCGTGAGCAACTCGAAACAAATATGAAGATGTTCCTCGGACAACAGGAACGTGACCACAAGGGCATCAAGTCTGTGAAGAAAGTAAAAGGAACCCTCACCTGTCCTACTGATGCAGAAGGACAGCCAAAGGACACAGCACACATCACAGCAAACGCATTCCTTATATTCAATTACGGTGATAACACAAGTGAACAAGTTGTAGTGCCTATGGTCAGGGTTAACGGCACATGGATGATGCGCTAACAACGCAACAACCTAAACTCTAATCACTAAACTCTAATCACTAATCACTAAACTCTAAACCCTAAACTCAAAACTATAAAACATAAGACCTTAAACTATATGAAGAAACTAACTGCACTTCTGGCTATGCTCGGGTTAGCTACAACCCTAAGCGCAGCAGAAAAAACGATCAAGGTGAAGGCCACAAATCCTTCGCCCAAGGCTCGATCAGCCGTCCCCATAGTCATAAAGCTCGATAGCGAAACCTCTCAGGCTGTTGTCAAGAGAGGCGACTATGAAATTCCATGCCAACTTGACGACCTCAACGACGACGGTATCAACGATGAACTATCATTCGTAACCGATATGGCTGCCAATGAGACACAGGAGTTCTCCGTCACCCTTTCTTCTGACGGTGTTCCAAGAACCTACTACAACCGCACATACGGATATATCGGTATCCGTGACAGAAGTGAGAAGAAACAGAAACATCAGAGAATAAATTCCGTGACCTTCCCGAAGGACACCAATCCATACAATTACATTTACCCTCACGGCGCTGTGATGGAGAATGACATGATAGGCTTCCGCGTATATTGCGACCACCGTCAGTCCATCGACCTCTACGGACACCGCCACCGTAAGATGGATATTGCCGAGACTGGTTTCTACACCACCCCAATCCAACGCCTACAAGGCTACGGCGAGGATGTTCTCTATACAGGCAGCACCTACGGATGCGGAGCCCTGCACGGATGGGACGGCAAGAACGCCATCATGTTCGAGAACGTCCGCAACACCACACAGACAATAGTATGCGAAGGTCCCGTGCGCACCATCGTGGATATCACGAACAAAGCGTGGCGCCCAACTCCCAACTGCAAGCCAGTGGATATCGTGACACGCTACATCCTATACTACGGACATCGTGACGTAGAAGTACAGGTGAAGTTCTCGCGCCCCGTACCCGACCTCCAGCTCTCCACCGGCATCGTTGATATAGTGGAAGGCAGCGAGGAGTTCAGCGACAAGGCAGGACTTCGAGGCGATTGGGGAAGAGCATGTGCAGGAAACAACCCAAAGGTGTATGACACCATCACCGTAGGCCTCGGCATCTACATCCCACCTGTCTATTACAAGAGCGACTCCCACTACACCGACGGCAAGCCACGCCTCCCTAATCAGGCATACGTTCAGGTAGTAGGCACGAAAACCGACTCCCTCCACTACTGGTTCACCGCCACCTCCCATATCGAGACCTTCGGATTCAGCAACAAGGACGCATGGTTTCAATGGCTGAGAGAATGGAAGGAAGAATTGGAAAAGCCAATTCTAATACAATAACAGCCTCTCCCCCCGCCCTCCCCCGTAGGGAGGGAGCCGGAAGACCCAAAACTAATCAATAAGGAATAATGAAAAATTAAATAACTAACATGCCTTTCGCGCTCCGGCTCCCTCCCTACGGGGGAGGGCGGGGGGAGAGGCCGTTTATATTCTACTATGGAATCAATATTCTCTTACATCATCGGCCTAGGAGCCGCAGTAATGATGCCAGTCATCTTCACCATCCTCGGAGTGTGCATCGGCATCAAGTTCTCAAAAGCCCTGAAAAGCGGACTGTACGTAGGTGTCGGCTTCGTCGGACTCGGTGTCATCACCGGTCTGCTGACATCAAGCCTCGGACCTGCACTCGGACAAGTGGTTGAGATATACCACCTCGAACTAAACGTCTTCGACATGGGATGGCCGGCAGCCGCATCCGTGGCCTACAACACCACCGTGGGCGCATTCATCATCCCCGTCTGCCTCGGCGTCAACCTCCTGCTGCTCCTCACAGGCTTCACACGCACGGTAAACATCGACCTATGGAACTACTGGCACTTCGCATTCATCGGTGCCGTCATCTATTTCCTCACCGACAGCATCATGTGGGGCTTCTTCGCCGCCATCATCTGCTATATCATCACCCTCGTCCTTGCCGACATGACCGCAAAGAAGTTCCAGAAATTCTATCCCGGCATGGAAGGCATATCCATCCCACAGCCTTTCTGTCAGGGCTTCACACCTATCGCCATCGGCATAGGTAAGGTGCTCGACCGTATTCCGGGCTTCGATAAGCTCAACATCGATGCAGAGGGAATGAAGAAGCGCTTCGGACTCTTCGGCGAACCTCTCTTCCTCGGTGTCATCATCGGTGTCATCATCGGATGCCTCGCATGCAAGGACACACAGGAACTCATCGACAACATCCCTGCCACCCTCGGACTCGGTATCAAGATGGGTGCAGTCATGGAACTCATCCCACGCATCACAGGCCTCTTCATCGAAGGTCTCAAGCCAATATCCGAATCCACACGCGAACTCATCGCCAAGAAGTTCGGAGCTGATAAGGAATTCTATATCGGCATGTCCCCTGCCCTCGTCATCGGACACCCAACAACCCTCATCGTGTCCCTGCTGCTCATCCCCGTTACCCTTGTCCTCGCCGTAGCACTCCCAGGCAATCAGTTCCTGCCATTGGCATCACTCGCCGGAATGTTCTACGTCTTCGTCATGGTACTCCCATACACCAACGGCAACGTGGTAAAGTCATTCATCGTGGGACTCGTCGTCATCGCAGCCGGACTCTATTTCGTCACCCTCATGTCCGAGAACTTCACATCCGCCGCACAGATGGTATCAGCAGCGCATCCTGACGACAAGGCAGTACAGGTGCCAGAAGGCTTCAGCGCCGGAGCACTCGACTTCGCCTCATCCCCAATCGCGTTCCTCATCTATGCCTGCATGAAGTACATCTTCACATGGATAGGCGCAGCCATCCTCACCGCCCTCACCGTGATAATGCTCGTGTGGAATAGGATTCTGATAAACAAGAAATAAGAAATGGCCTCTCCCCCCGCCCTCCCCCATAGGGAGGGAGCCGGAGGGCGAAAGACAGAGCGAAACACAAATTTATTAATATCTCAAATCTTTGCGTCTTCGCGACTTTGCGTTTAGGAAAACATAATTTAAATCACATACAGACTATGACTAAAAAAATCTTATTGTTAGCCCTACTATCAAACATCCTTCCCTTTGGGAATGCTTGGTTAGGCTGTAACGCACAGGAAGCTGACCGCTACGTAGGCTATCAGCACGTTAAGTTCCAAACCGCTTGTCATCCAAAGGATGTCAAGACCTACGACACAAAGACACTCCGTGAGCGTTTCGTCATGGAGAAGGTAATGGAAGCTGACTCCATCCTACTCACCTACTCACACTACGACCGCTTCATCTTCGGAGGCGCAATGCCAGTAACAAAGACTCTGAAGCTCGAAAACTTCTGGGAACTCGGTCTCGATGTTGACAAGACCATCCCTGAGAAATATTTCATGTATAACCGTGAGCTAGGCGTGGTAAACTGCGGACTCGGCGAAGGCGTTGTCATCGTCGATGGCAAGGAGTACCCACTACAGCCAAAAGAGGCTCTGTATATCGGACGCGGACACATCGGCAAGGACAAGAAAGGCAACTCCATCGACGAGAACAAATCCGTTGAGTTCCGTTCAACAGACCCAAAGAAGCCTGCTAAGTTCTATCTCAACTCAGCCACCGCACATCAGCACTACAAGACACAGTGGATCACCCTCGATGGTCGCAAAGGCTCACTCAAGGCAGCCGTATGGGGACCAGTAGGCTCAGTAGAGGAAGCCAACTCACGCACCGTGTATAAGCTCATCGTCAACGATGTACTCGAAGAAGGCCCATGCCAGTTGCAGCTCGGTCTCACACAGCTCAATCCGGGCGCAGTATGGAACACCATGCCGCCACACACCCACGGCCGCCGCATCGAGGCATACTATTACTTCAACCTCCCTGACGGACAGACCATCTCACACGTGATGGGCGAGCCACAGGAGAGCCGTGCCGTATGGCTCCACAACGAACAGGCAATCATGAGTCCTGAGTGGTCAATGCACGCAGCAGCCGGCACCTACTACTACACCTTCATCTGGGGCATGGCAGGCGAGAACCTCTACTATAACGACAAGGATAATATTCCTGTGATTGACATTCGATAAAAAAACAACCAAGCCTTTTCTCCTTTGGGTCGAAGGGGCTTACGACAAATCTCCCCAAAGGGAAGGATGTAAAATGCCGCTTATGGATCATTCCATAAGCGGCATTTGTAGTTATTATAATAAAACACATCAAAAATCGTCCCAAATAATTATTCCAACATCAGCTCGGCAAATTTCTCCGCTCGTATATTAACGTAAGTTCGAAGAATTCTTCTATTCGTATATTATTGAATATCACACAGTTGAAAGAACTCTAAAAGAGCGACACCTATTGTATTTATCTATATTTTAGATGTCACACTTTGGCTTTCCCTTCGGCCGCCGACCTCTTCGACGTTCAGCCCTCGCTATTTTGAATTAGTCGAACTCACGTTAAAATTAGGCGTATAGGTCAAATATTCTCAGAAAAAACTTTTTCGCGAAAACCCTACACCCCTACACCAATACCCTATCTAACATCCACAATGTTAGTTCGTTACAAGGATTTCAAATATACGCAAACCCTACACCAACCCTACACTCACCCTACACTAAAACCTGAATTTTTCAGAAATTCAGGTTAATTGATAATTAATAATGTATAATTATTCGCCAAGCTCATCAAGCTAAAGCAAGTGATAAGCTCGAACGCTTATGATACTATTCAAATTATTCATTACTCATTATAAATTATTAATTTCATGCCTTGACAGGCATGATTAGTGTAGGGTTGGTGTAGGGTGAGTGTAGGGTTTGGTGATATTTAAAAACGCTGCAAGTTACTGATACTTCGATGTATATATAGGGTGCCGGTGTAGGGGTGTAGGGTTAGTGCGAAAAAGTTTTTTCTGAACTCGTATTTTTCATTTTTCACTTTTCATTTACTTGCCTTCGTTCTCTCTCCGTTGTGCCTCCGCATTAGGTTCGCTCCCCTCGATGGAGCAAGAACGGACTTACAACGGTTTTATAACGGAGGTAAAACGGACTTAAATTAAACCAGAATGTAATGGATTTTCCTTTTTATAAAACCACTCCCAAACTTTTCCCAGATTTTCTTTGTCGTATTAGTTTTTTTTGTTTACTTTTGCCCACGATATGAGCAATATCCGAACATACAGGGCTAATCAAACAATGCAGATGATTTCTGTTCCATTGCATTCAACCACAAACAACTATCATCTCGACAACAACAGTGAGGTGGTGGATGCAAAAGGAAGAATCCTTCAGAGGACTAATTACTATGCGTTTGGTTTGACTAGTGAAGAAAGCTCTTCCTCAATACAGCCATACAAGTACAACGGCAAGGAGTTTGACAATATGCATTGCCTAAACACCTATGACTATGGTGCTCGTCAGCATGACCCTATCCTCGCACATTGGGATAGGATTGATCCGCTATGCGAGAAGTTCTATAGCACAAGTCCATATGCGTATTGTGCGAATAATCCTGTGAAGTTTGTAGATCCTGATGGAAGAAGATGGGATGAATACGATGTGAATGGTAAAAAAATAAGCAATTTAGGCGGAAATTCAATAGACTTTTATCATCAAAAGGATAATAGTATAATAATAAAGAATAGAGCAAACGGTATAACAAATACGATGAAAGATGACATGATAAGTGGTTATACCCATAGATCAAATAGTACTTCGTGGTTTCAAATAACACATGAATTTATAAGTGAATATGGCCCCACAAAGAGTTTGTTTAGTGATTTCTCAGGAAGTGAAGAAGGTCCATTTAAATCTCTGGAATCAAGTAGTTCTACATATTTAGGGAAGGCAATCGATGATATCATGGAGAATAATGCTGAAAAAAATCTCATTAAAGTTACTACAAGTGACGCGAATCCGATTTCTGCAGGTACGGATATGTGGGAACAGATGATAGGAGAAGCGAACATATCATGGTATGACCTTGGGGATAGAACTTTATTCATGCTTACAGACTCCAAATCTAACACATCTTTATTGTATCACTTACCAGTACAGAATAGGGAAAGAGGTGAAGCAACGTCTATTTTCAATCCTTGCCCTGGTCATGGTAACACATATCAAACATATATTTGGACTCTATCTAAAAAACGTTTGATTAATATTTATGCCCAACGTAATTTAGAACAGAACAAATAACATCTATAATGTAAGGATTTCTTTTTTGTTATATCAAATATTAGTCACAAATGATATGAAGAAAATTATTCTATTGATGATTCTTTCAACCATTTTTGTTATGACCAGTTGTAATCATGTCACGGAAAAAGACATATTGGGAATATATGCAGAGAATCATAAATTTTATAAAGACACAATATGGATTCTACCTGATGGAAATTTTAGACAGAAAGCATATAACAGAGATGGAAGCCTCTTTTATGATGCGCAGTCTCACTGGTCTCTTGAAGATGGAATGATAACAATAGATTCATTATACACTCTTCCTGAAGGATGTGATAATGTTGATACCATATATCACTCCGAAGACACTGGTGGAGGATATTTAAAAATATCTCGGAAAGATGGAAATATGGCTGTATTTGTTCCATATTGGATAGAGTTGGACAAAGGAATTTATTTTTACGAAATAGAAGAGAATCCTTAAATAACGTAACTCGTAAAATTATTTGGTAAATGCATTAAAGCTGACCTGATAGTCAGTCTATTCTCTCATTCCCACACTGCCTCGTGAATCCTTTGGCGGTGTGGGAATTACATTCTCTCTAAATTCCCTTCTCTCAACCTTTAGACACTTTGTCTTTTGTGCTGAGAGAAGGGGATTTTTCTATCCTTTAGTCTGTTCTTCCTTCGAAGATACTCCATACATACTCCATAGTTTCGATGGAGTATCTATGGAGAATTGACGGACTAATGATGGAGAAACATAAGAGTTTCGGCTATGCCAGATATTTTTGTATAACGCTACATTTTTCTTTTTTATTGCATCGCAATCACGATATTTTAACTTCGCAAAAAATAAACCTTATACTGCACAATATCTTTTAAAATCTTCGTTCTATAACCGAACAAAAACTCAGATTTAACATGAAGAAAACAATCATCACTATCATGCTCGCCATCGTAAGTATGGCGACATTCGCACAGAATGAACCTGGTACACTAACCATCTACCCACGTGTAGGCGTGAATTTCTCAAAATTCGCAGATAGCGGAATCGGTTACTTTGATGGGCTGTCCATAGCATACACAGAAAGCAAGTTCAAGCCCGGACTTGTCTTAGGCGTAGAAGGTGAATATCAACTCAGCGACCTATTCGCCATTAGCGGAGGTGTGCTATACAGTCAGCAAGGCGAGCGATACGACCTGCCGAGCGATTCCAAAGAATATGACAAGGTGAAATATGACAACATCAACATACCGTTGCTCGCAGTCTTCAAAACGCGCATCGGACTTTCCGTCAAATGCGGACTCCAACCAGAGTTTGTCATCAACAATCCCGACTTCAAGGCAAGAAAGGTAAACCTCTCCCTACCCCTCGGAGTCGCTTACAAGTACAGGAACCTCTGTCTCGACCTCCGTTACAACCTTGGTATGACCAATGTCATGGATCTGGATGGTATCACCTCAAAGAACCGCACCATCATGCTCACCTTCGGATATGGAATAAAGATATAAGGAGACAGGATCAAGCATACAGAAAAAACAAATGCCGCTTATGGAATAATCCGTAAGCGGCATTTATTATAAATAAACCTCAGTTCGACGACTTGCTTCAGCTTGATGAGCTTCAGCGAATAATTTCTATATAAACGCACCTCTGGTGCTAAACTGACAACAATTACAAATCTTCACAATCTTAATCCACCAGTTATAATCTTATCAAAATAAATTTATTGGTAAAAGATTGGTAAGATTGGTAATTATTATCAGTAAAAAGCAGCTTGCGACTTGTCCTCGTCAATTCGTCGAACTCACGTTAAATTATCAATTTTTAATTGTCAATCTCTTAATTTCTTCTTTCTCCCCTCCCCCATTTTTTCATTTATCATTTTAATCCCTTAGTCCGAAACTGTATGTCTGAAAGACAGTACTATCCGTCCCTCCGTACATATGGGTGAAACGAAGATGTGCGGGGATATAGTGCCAATCCCCATTACTGCCTGTAGGACAGTACATCGCCAGTAACGTACAGCCTGCCAGACTAATTAGTTGATGGAGGTATATCCGAGGGCATCCTCTCCTTCGTCGAGTATGCACCTCGGTTACTAATGGAATTGCCTTTCAGGCAATTCCACACTTGAACAAATCACTTAATCATTGGCATTAATGCTAATTTCCTCTCCCCAATCCGTATCCACGATCATGGAAGCCTCCATGCCATCAGCCTGGAAGAAAGAGCCAGAAACAGAAGTCTTGGAATTGATACGCATCCTGATATTCTCAATATTCCTCATCAAGACAAGCTCATCGGCAGAGTTGAAGAACTCAAACTTCGCATTGACAACCGACTCCACAGCAGGAAGGAATACAAAGCTCTCCACGTTCGTCATCAATCCAGCTGAAGATTTCCAATTGTTCATATTCACCATCGCCGTAGAATAAGTCGCAGCATCCACGCCAATCTGATTACGCATATCATACTTCGAGCTGACACCCGTCAGCGACAACCTGAACTTTGACACCTCCGCAGGAATCACATCATCAGAAGAGAATGAAACAAGCGCTACGCAACGCGACAGCTTACAGTTCACCGCCTTACGCTTATTCTTCACCACCACAACCTCATCACTATAGCTGAAACTCTCCGTAGCACGACCGTTATACCCCTGAAAAAAAGCATCCGATCCAACTGACACTGCATTACCATTACGTTCGTTATGAGCCAATACCATCAGACGGTAAGTGCCCGGCTCCAGATTAACCGAAAGCGTGCCGAACGAGTTACCGCCCCCATTCACCTGCTCTGAGCTATACACAATACTCCCCTCCTTCATAATAACATACTGCACCCTACTCGCACACTCAGCCAGAGGCACGGAAGCAGCGCGCGTCATCTCACTCTGAGACTGAGAGAAAGAGCAAGCCACATACAGTTCACCCATCTCCTTATCCGTAACCACCGTGTCGTCATCATTCATAATAGCCTTCTCGCACGAAGAAAGCAGGGAACACGACAACACAGCAGCGACAAGCACGGCAAACCCCATTGAAAGACGCATAGAAAGACGCATTGTAAGACGCAGGAAAGAAGAGATGCCCTGAGCGTCATCAGGACTCATGAAAGAAGCATTCCATTTCATAGTTAATCCGGTTAATAGTTAATATTAAATTATTCTGTGGTTAATAAATTAAGTCAACGAATATACAAAATCAAAGGACAAAGTTAATCATTTCAGGGCAGAATTACAAATTTTTCTGCAAAAAAATATGTGCACATACATCTTTTCACTTATTTTTGCAACAGAGAGTTGGCAAACAGAGTATAAAAACAACTATTTCCGTATGCTAAAACATTCTTGATTCCCTTTTATCTTGTTCTTGGATATTTCAAAGCCCTTTTTTACAGTTCGTCGGCTGTCCGCTATTATTGTATTTCTGGGGAAAAGCAGTCGTCACCAATAACAAAATAATTCGTTGGTAGCAACACCTTTATCTTGTTTCATGTCTGATATCGGACTTTGGCTTTATTTTTCGCTAAGGCTCAACATGCAGAAGAAAGTCGTCGAACTCACGTTAATATGCAGTCGTATGACTGCCGTTTTACGGTTTTACTCCTGCGAGCTTCATGATGGTCTTGGCGTCTTCATCGCCCTCGGCGACTTTCCTGCGTAGCTTGGCGATGATGTCCTTGCCGTCTTTCTCGTTGTTCACGGCTTTCTTGAACCATGAGGCGGCTTTCTTTGCATCGGCCGTGATGCCTTTGCCTTTCAGATAGCACTTGCCTAACTGATACTGGGCATCGGCATTATCGTTCTGCGCTGCCTTGGTGAAGTATTCCACGGCTTTCTTGTGGTCTTTTGCCGTTCCGATGCCTTCCTTGTAGCAGTTGCCTACGGCATACTGTGCCTTGGCATAATCTTGGGCAGCGGATTTGCCGTACCACTGGAAGGCTGCAATCTCGTTCTTGGTTACTCCGCGCCCTTTCTCGTAGCATCGTCCCAGACGGTACTGCGCTTTCTTGTGGCCTTTCTCTGCTGCCGTCTTTAGCTTTGGGAATGCCTGAGTGTAGTCCTTTGCATCATAGAGTGCCTTTGCCTCCTTGTAGAGTTTGTCTGCGTTCTGGGCAGAGAGGGTGACACTAAATGACAGCAACAACAAAAGAAGAGGAAGCCTAACCAAACCTTCCCAAATGGAAGGATGTTTGATAGTATTTATTGCAAAAGTCTTGCTCATATATTTTACTATTTAACTATTTACTAATTACTATTTATTTACTATTCCATAATATTTACTATTTACTCGCATGCCCATAAAGCTACGCAAGTTCCTTTTAATATTTACTATTTCAATTTCTCTAATCTCCTATTTAAAACTATTGATTGACGAAAATATTACATCAATCAAATAGTAGATAAATAGTAATTAGTAAATTGTCAAATAGTAAATCAGTAATTGACTACAACGCTTTTCTTGGCTATGCTGCTCTCCTTTGGGTTGCCCTCAACAGTGACGCAATGATCGAGACGTTCGGCATCGGAGGTTGTGTCATCGCCGTAGCCGCTGTCGCATGCCCAGCTCTTGCTGACCTTGGCAGAGAAGCTGCCTCCGCTAACGAAGATTCCTGTCATTGCCTTTATTGCCTTCGGCTTGCCGTCTTCGTTGTCGCCTGTGGTTATGGCTGTGAGGGTGCCTCCGCTGAACACAACCTTAGTCTCGCTGTTGATGCCCTTGCCGCCATCGCCACTACTTGTCATGGTGAGGGTGCCGTTGGTCATAGTGAAATCACGGTCGCACTTGATACATGCTGCGCTGCTGAAATCGTCCTCTTCCTTGTCGTAAACGCAGTCACCGCTTGTGGTGATGGTGGTATTACCGCCATTGATGACTACCACGGAGTCGGACTTGATGCCGCGTGCAGCATCGGCTGTTACTTCGATGTCGATGTTTCCGTTATTGATCCACAGTCCGTCATTGACCTTTATCCCGCTGCCTGTGGAGGACTTGACGTTGAGTGTGAGATTGTCGTCAATAGTGATATAGTCATCGCAGGCTATGGCATGGCGACAGTTTCCCGTTACGTTGAGTGTGCCAGAGCCCATGAGGAGCATCTGCCCCTCACTGAAGAGGGTACCTTTCTGGGATATGGTCTGACCACCGGCATTGGTGATGTCTGTATATGACGTGCCATCGGTAAGCGTATTTGCAGTTCCGCTATTTGCATAGAGGTATAACGTCTTCTTGCACTGGTTGTTGATGGCTGGCCCTGTGGTATTGTTCAGCGTCACGCCATTGAGCTGTATGCCGAATTTCTTTTGCCTATAGACGAGCAGTGATCCGTTGTCGCTATTTCCGCTGAGCACGAGAAGGAGGGAGTCTGCATGGTTGGTGGCATTCACCGTGACGTGTGCCCCATTGGCGGTTACGAGTCCCTTGTCATCGCCTGTGACGGTGACGCTGTTTCCATTATACGCTATGTAGATGGTGCAGTCAGTAGACTGAGCGGGCTTTTCCTCTGTATAGGCGCTGAAATCGGTGTCGTCGGATTGGCAAGCAACCATCATCACTACTGCCATCACACATAATATTATCTTTTTCATTGATGATATTTACTAATTAGCTATTATTTTAACGAACACAGATTGCACGGATGAAACGGTTTATCTCGCTTACGCTCGTGATTTGCATCTGTGGTATCCCTTTAATCTGTGGTCTGTTAACCGGTCCTTAGAAATTAAACTTATACCCTGCTCCGATATAGTGCATATCGGGTTCGTAGTCGTCGGGAGAGGTGTTATGCATGTCCTGGAAGCGGTAGAACACTGAGAAGGTGTGGTGCTTCGAGATGTTGAGGTCGGTGCCAAGGGTGTAGCGTACCTTCTCTATTGCCAACGAGTTGTAGAGCTCTATGCTTGCGAATGGTGTCATGAGGGCGCGTTTCTTATCGTATTCCACTTGCAGGCGTGAGCGCAGTTGGTTCTTGCCCTTGGATGAGCGTACCTTGTCTTCCCACCATGAGTTGTCGAAGTCCCATCGCTGCACGGATTTCTCGGGACGGTAGGTGTATTGCCAGCGCTCGCGCAGGGAGATGCGCAGGTTATTGCTGAACTTATACGTTCCTGTTGCTGATACATTGAAACGATGGCGCACACCCCAATATGACGGACGCCAGTTATTGTAGTTGCCATCGGCCTTATAGCTGATGCCTTCGCGGAAGTTGGTGTTGAGCAGAGTGTAGCCAGCCCCCAGTTTGAGGTACTTGACGGGCTTATACTCGCCGCCGATGCCGATGCTCCAACGATCCATGGTCTTGAAGTCGTTGCGTGTGCGCATATCAGCCTCAAGTCCGACGCTGAACTTCTTCGAGAGTTTCTTCTCAGCCTCAGCTTCAAGAAGAAGTCCCGACTCACTCTGCGCCAGCGATGTCAGGCATGATGCCGTCATAGCCAGTATAAGTAGCGCTTTACACATTCGCATAGTCAGAGTCCTTGATTCTTATCTTGTTGTTTATCTCCCTGTCGTCGGCACCCTCGTAATACACGCGCAGCACCGCCATGTCGCGGAGGAAGTCAACAGCGCCAACCTTCACGTCGATGACCTTCAGTCCGAGACGTTCCTCAAGGTCGGCAATGAGTTTGTCGCGGTTCTCAGGCTTGACATACTCGATGCGGTCGTACTGCACAATCTTGGATGTCTCGTTTTTAAGCACCATCTCGAAGATGACGATGCCGATGAAGACAATAACATCGATGGCGATGAGTTCGGGCAGAGGGGTGCCGAGCATCTGTCCTTCGCTGTCAACGCCAAGGGATACAGCCATGGCATGCACTACGGAGAGACATACCACGACGAAAAGATATGTCATCTCGCGTACCGGCATTGTGTCGGTGCGGTATCGCATGATGGAGAAGATGCCGAAGAGGCCGAGTCCCACGCCCATTGTTGCCTTTCCACGATCCATGCCCATCATGAGATAGACGAGGAAGAAGATAGCGATGGAGATGATGACGAAGGTGAAATAGAAGTCGCGTCGGTGGCTCTTCCTGAAATACAGGAAGTGTACGATGCTCCAGTTAACTAAGATACAGACAGCAAACCTTATCAGGGTGTCGTAGAAACCTATTGAAAAAAATTCTTGCATTATGGTTGTTTTTTATTATTTATTATCTTCCTTATCTCTATCAGTTTCGGCTTGAAACGATGTACTTGCAGTTTGGGATTGGTGAGTGCCGAGCCCATGCAGTATTTTGAGAAGCCATGCGGATGGATGTGCAGGCGTCGCAGCATCTCCATAATAGGTGAGGGCTGCAATCCGTCACGTTTCAGTTCGATAATCACCAGATTGCCCATATCCTTGTCAATACCGCTTACAAGGTTGTGGAAATGGAGGTTAGTATCTATTGTCAGGCGTTCGGTTTTGGATTTGTTTACCAGTGTGATACGTGTGAAATGGTTGTTAAGTGTGGGTTGCAGGGTGTCAATGCTATAGCGGAGGTTGTGGCTTAGGAAGTCGCGTTTCTGCTGTTCGGACACATCCATATCCTTGACCTCGATGCGTTTCTTCTTCGTGCGTCCGTGGTTGTTCTTTGTCTTGACCTCCATGAACTGAAGTCCGCTGATGCAGTAGGTACGGAAACGGATTTTCTGACGGTTGACGTGATTCCACTGATGATGGTTGTACATATCAAACTGCTTGGTGTCGAAATACGTGGTGTCGTATTCCAAGTTACGCTCACCGTCAATCTCCTGCACATAGTAGTCATTCTGCGCCATCTGCAAGAGCAGTTGCAGACGCTCGGTAGTAGTAACGAACTTCGTATCTGTACGGTTCATCAGCTTCACCCCCGACATCTGTTCCAAGGAGATCGGTTCAAACAGTTTTATCACTTCTGTCATTACGTTAGTCGAATAATTTAAATTCCGATATTTTAGGTTAGAGAGCTCTTAGAGGTTAGGGGTTAGAGGTTAACACCAATCACCTATTTGAGCGAATGACAACGTGCGTAGCACCTCGCATGAAGTCAAAAGTGCGTGTCAGCCCAAGGCTGGCGCACGTCCTTGGTTTGGCGAATGCAAAGATAGTAATTATTTCTCATACCGCCATATTTTTTCTATGTTTTTCTATGTATGCATGGCATTTTTTCAATAAAACCGTGAAAATCGTATGCCAATGGACTAATGGGATTGCGCCTTCTCGCCTTGGCATTTAATAAACAACGTGAGTTCGACAACTTGCTTTAGCTTGATGAGCTATGCGAAGAACAAAGCCAAAGCCCGACACCCAACTGAGCATATCCAGACGGCGGTATTATGTCTGAAATGATATACGCTTACACTAATTTCCTTATTGTTACCTGTTACTTGTTACCACATGGGGGAGAACCGCTGTTGTGCCTTCGTTGTGCCTTCGCTCTGGCTTCGCTTCAGGTTCGCTCCCATCGATGGAGCATCAACGGACTTACAACGGATTTACAACGGAGGTACAACGGTACTGCATCGGAGGGTGTACCAGAGCATTTTTCGCATCTTTACATCGTTTTCTATGCGGAGTAAACTAATTCAGTATGATGTCAACGAAATCAGGATTGTGTAACCCTTTCCAGGAAAACGACAACCTTTCAAGTATAATGTCAACGAATGCTGTATAATAATAACTAAAAAGCCGTAAACCAAAATCAGGAGAAAACAAGATGAATCTGCCCCAAATTAATGCTTGTTGTTATGTTATTGAGACTGTCAGCCGCCTATACCCCACCCACTAATTCACGCTAACAGCCTCATTCTCTTTACCTTATACTGTCTGAGCAAGCGAGCCAAGCCACGACCAGTAACAAGTAACAGGTAACAATAAGGATTTTAGTGTATGGCCAAAAATTTTACTGATTTTTTCTAAGGAGTTTATATACCTTATTATATATAGAAATAATAAAATATAGGCAGCAGCTACACTCGTTTTCTTATTGTTACCCGTTACCTGTTACCGACACGTTTTCCGGGATGTCCTGATTTTGGTTTACAGTTTGTAGTCGTCATTATACTGCATTCGTTGACATCATGCTTGAAAGGTTGTCTAACCCTGCGGTAACAAGTAACAGGTAACAATAAGGAAATTAGTGCATGTATAGCTTACGAACAAGCAACTACCCACAACTGAGTATGCTCAATTGGGGGTAGGTACGTGATAAACCCTTTATGGGTGTTGGGTGATGGGTGTTAGGTGTTGGTAAAAATAAACGCAAAGACGCGAAGGCACAAAGAAAAACTCTGCAACTCCGCGTCTCTGCGTTTAATATTTCAATCTATTAATTTGTTTGCTACTAAAAGACTTTAGCACCTATTGTAAGGCTAAAGTTTTACGTTGGATATGTCGATGAGGTTATTGACGATTGCATAGATGGTGAGACCCGCAGGAGAATGAATCTGCAGCTTTCGCGCTATGTTGCGTCTGTGGGTTATAACAGTGTTGATAGAGATGAAGAGGTGGTCGGCTATCTCCTTATTGCTCATGCCCTGCACCATTGCCACTATTACATCCTTCTCCCTGTCCGACAATGCCTCGGATGCATCTGGGTTATGACCTATCATCCTTGATATCTTCATTGTGACATCATCGTTCTTGGCTCGCATCTCAAGGTGCCGGATAGCAGGCACGAAAATCTCGTCCTCTACCAATGAATGAAGCTGTAGCCATTCCTCATTATTATATATGTCATAAAGACACGCAGTAAGCTGGTTGTTGTGCAGCGCATCAGCAGGCAGATACTTGATGATGATGTTCTTCAGTTCCTTGAGCTTCTCGGAAATATCGCCATGATGCTTTGAGAACGTGTCGGCATTGTAGCCCTCGACAGTCTCGCCACGAAGCAGAGCCTCAACATAGGGGAAGAGAGCCTTTTCCTCATACTTCATGTGCTGGTGTATGGACTTGGCATAGTCGTCGTAGAGGCGCAGGATGAGAGGGGCAAGGTTATCGCTCTCATCGAGTGCAGCAACGAGTTCTGTACGGATATAAGGCAACTGGAACCCGAGGTAGTACTCGTGGGATGCGCGGAGATATTTCATCAGGGTAGGCACGGATAGTTTCGACTCGTCATCCTGCGCGTGGTAGCCGTTGAGCGCAAGGTTTACCACTGCGAGGAATGTATAGGTATCTACATTCTGCATCTCACATACCTCACGCACGGATTTGTCGCCAAAGCCAAGACTAATGCCAAATGCACCGAGGCTCTGGAGTACGCTGTAGTTGTCTCGAATCAGGGTTATCATGCTATCCTCTGGTTCGTAAAGTTTCATCTTTTTCATTTTCAGAATGACTAATGACTAATTACGAATTACCTAGTTGGCTTTATTCGCTAATAGGGCGTATGTGATCGCATATAGCAAACAAGTAATTAGTAATTCGTAACTCGTAATTCTTTTCCGAGTGCAAAATTAAGAACTTTTTGCGAAATACGCAATAATAAAAAGTAGGTATTAATCCTCAGGTTTTGCATTTTTAACAACTTTGAATACCTAAAAATGATTAGCAGATACCTAATTATGGGTATTAGCGATGTGAAAGTGACAATGAAAAAGCATAATTTTTGGGTATTGTAAAGGTGGGGGAAAGATAGTAATTTTGCAGCCGATATGAAAAGAATTATTACAGCAATGGCTGTGATGGGATGCATAGCCACTGCAAATGCTCAGGAGAGCAAGGATAGCGAAGTTGTTCAGGATGTGTATCCTTATAATACATTTGAGAAGTGGAGAATAGGCGGCTATGGCGAGCTCGTGGCTGCATTTAAGGATTATGGTTCAAATCGTTTCTTCGGTCATTCGAATGGTAACGTGAAAGAGAATCGTAGTACTATTGCCATTCCACGTGCAGTTATAGCAGGTGACTATAAATTCAACTCCAAGTGGATTCTTGGCTTGGAGGTGGAGTTTGAGGCTGGCGGTGTAGGTACAGCATACGAGCTTGAGAACACGGAGAACGGTGAATACGAGACGGAGATAGAGAAAGGCGGTGAGGTAGCTCTGGAGCAGTTTCATATCACACGTCTTATAAATCGTGCATTCAACATTAGGGTTGGACATATGATAGTGCCTGTCGGTCTTACCAACTCACATCATGAGCCTACACAGTTCTTCGGTACTGTGCGTCCAGAAGGCGAGACTTCAATCCTTCCTTGCACATGGCATGAGACGGGTATGGCGATATTCGGAAGCATTGGCAAGGGCTACGGAAGGTTCGACTATGAGGCTCAGATCGTGGCAGGTCTCAATGCTAACGGTTTCGACCGCAATTCATGGGCGCTTGGTGCCAAGCAGGGTAAGTTTGAGCAGGATAACTTCACGAATCCGGGTTATGTGCTTCGCGTAGATTATAAGGGTGTACCAGGACTTCGCATAGGTGGTAGCATATACTACTGCGCAAACGTGGGTGGCAATGCCGATAAGACACAGACATACGACGGACTGGGCAAGATGCCTGTACGTATCTATAACCTTGATGGACAATACAAGAACAGATTCGTGGAGGCAAGGGCAAATATGCTGTATGGCAGTCTGACTAACTCTCAGGTTCTCTCTGCAAAGAATGGAAAGTTATCTAACAAATCTGGCTATACAAGACTTACCCCTGTGGCACACAATGCCGTAAGCTATGGCGGTGAGGTAGGTCTGAAAATTGCCGGACTTACACAGAGCGAGAATTGTCCAGATATCATCCCATTCATGAGATATGAATACTACAACCCTCAGCAGGATGTGAGAGGGAACTATACTGCAGAGGAGCGTCTGAAGACGAGTATGTGGGTGATGGGCGTAAACTGGCGTGCAACATCAGACATCGTTGTAAAGGCAGACTATACCACCCGAAAGATTGGCGGAGGAAAGTATAACTCCGAGAATGAATTCGCAATAGGAATTGCGTGGACAGGTTGGTTCTTTTCAAATTAATAATGGATAATGAATAATTAATAATAAACTAAATAACAATGAACAAGATTTTCAAAGCTTCAATTTTTGCAGTTGCAGCACTTGCAACAGTGAGTCTTACATCATGTAGCGATGATGATGATGACAAGAAAGACCCGGTAGATCCATACGCTAATGCGCAGGATCTTGAGTACAATTCAGAAAATGCTGCAGCATGGGGTAACTATGCCGTAAACGTGGCAAAGCTCCTTAATGATGACTCTCAGGCTCTCTATGACGAGTGGAACAATAAGTTCGCAAAGAGTTTCAAAAACCATGACGCTGCATCTGGCTATTCTTCAGCAGTAGCTTGCGTACAGCAGATTATCGAGGGTTGCATCGACATCGCAAATGAGGTTGGTACAGCAAAGATTGGTGAACCTGTAGATTACTGGACATCAAACAAAAAGACACAGGCCCTCTATGCTGTGGAGTCATGGTATTCATGGCACTCTCGTGATGACTATAAGAACAATATCCTATCTATTGCCAATTCGTTGCTCGGACAGCCTATAACAGGTTCTCCTGCAAAGTTCGACTATAAGGCAGCATTGCAAGACAAAAAGCTGACACAGAACTCTATAATCGTGAAGTGTATGTCAAGCGATAAACTTCGTGCAGCTTCAATCACAGTATGGCAGAATGTAGGCAAGGCATGGTCAGCTATCGATGCTATTCCACAGCCATTCCGTAACAACATCGGTTCAAACGAGGCTGCTGCAGCTATGGATGCATGTGCTGAGCTTGTAACAAGCCTTGAGGAACTTAACGGTCTTGTTGCAGACAACCTCTCAGAAAAAGATTGTCAGGCCATCGTAGATCAGTTTGTTGACAAGGTAGCACTTCCAACATACAAGGACCTCGCAGCAAAGAACAAAGCATTGCTCGCTGCAGTACAGGCATTGCAGAAGTCACCTTCAAACGCTACATTCGAAGCAGCATGTGAGGCATGGCTTGCATCACGTCAGCCTTGGGAGACATCAGAGGCATTCCTCTTCGGTCCAGTTTCTGAGCTTGGTCTTGACCCTAACATGGACTCATGGCCTTTGGATCAGGATGGCATCGTACAGGTAATGAAGGAGCAGAAGTGGTCTTCATTCCAGTGGACTGGCGAGTATGATGAGGAGAACGAAGCTATAGAGGCAGCACAGTCACTCCGTGGTTTCCACACACTTGAGTACCTCCTGTTCAAGGACGGTAAGGCAAGAACTGTAAAGTAAGTTTAAGCATACATAAGAAAAAAACAGGGACTATCCCTCGCGTGATGCGAGGGATAGTTAGCTGTATAAAGACATTATGAAAACATTTTTGAACTATACACTCGCTATGCTCATGCCACTTTGCCTGTGGTCCTGCTCTGAGGACACAGAAGGAGTGGACGAATTCCTTGAGGTACATGCCAATGATCTTACGAAATGGGGATTGTCAGCAGGTACTTCTACTATTTTCTGGGATTCGTCAAAGGCATACGATATTGATGCCGAATGGCTTTCGGGAAAATATGCCTCCCGATTCCAGCATGGCAACAGACTTTACGATAACGTAACTGATAACTATGGTCCTGTATATGCCGGATATTCATGTGCTTCCTGCCATGCTAATGCCGGAAGGACGAACCCAGGCGTATGGAATCAGATAGGTACAGATGCCGATGGTACGCCTGTATATGGCTCTGGCACTAATGGTATGTCGGCAATGCTGATATACGTTGCAAGAAAGAATGGTGTTTTCTTCCAGGACTATGGCCGCGTTCTCCATGATCAGACTATCTACGGAGTAACACCGGAGGGTAAGGTAGAAATACGCTATAACTACGAGAAAGGCACATTCCCCGATGGTGAGCCATACGAACTTGCACACCCTAACTTCAAGGTTGTGAAGTGGTATAAAAAGATGTGGGACGATGTGAAGAAAGACTCCGTTACGATTAATCCAGAGGATTTGTTCTGCACCGTTCGTATTCCTCTCAGACACGTGGGTATGGGACAGATGATGGCACTCGATCGTTCTGAAATAGAAAGACTTGCTGCTCAAAGCAACTATCCTGAATATGGCATTTCTGGCAGATGCAACTATATCACGGAGAAGGGAGTGAAAGGAATAGGACTTTCAGGCAATAAGGCGCAGCACCTCGACCTCACCGTGGAACTTGGTTTCTCAAGTGATATGGGTGCTACGAACTCACGCTATCCGGAGGAGATATGTGAGGGGCAGCGTCAGATGAAGGAAGGCTCGATGATGGGACTTACATACGACAAACTCGATGTTTCAGCAGAGGATATGGAGGACGTGGATCTGTATCTGCATAGTCTTGGCGTTCCCGCAAGAAGACTTGGCAGTACCACGACAAAGGTTACTCTGACACGCTCTAATGGCACTACGGTAACGATGACAGAGCGCGAGGCTGTTCAAAGAGGCGAGAAGATGTTCTTCGAGGCTAAGTGTCATCTATGCCACGTTACCACGCTACACACACGTCCACGAGGTGCAACATTGCTTTGCGGTACGGAATTGCCTTGGCTTGGAAGTCAGACGATACACCCTTATTCCGACTATCTACTTCACGACATGGGTTCAGAAATCATGGACGTAGGTTTGAATGATAACTACACAAGCGGTCTCGCACGTGGAAACGAATGGCGTACAACCCCTCTTTGGGGCATCGGATTGCAGAAGAAGGTAAACGGACATACATACTTCCTGCATGATGGAAGGGCGCGTAACTTCAAGGAAGCAATCCTCTGGCATGGCGGTGAAGGTCTTGCTTCACGAAACCTGTTTATGAAGATGGATAAGGCAGACAGGGATGCGATGATAAAGTTCCTTGAAAGCCTATAATCATTTACTATTTAGCTATTTACAATTTACTATTTATTTGAAGAAAACATTATGAAAAAAATATATCTTGCTGCATGTGCAGCGATGATGACATTTACAGTAAATGCCGAGAATATTGAGAATGAAATAAACAGCACAAGCGAGGCTCAGGCTTCGGAGAACTATGACGCAGAGAATGGTGTGGTGACTATCGGAAGTGATAGAATGTTCCAGATAGAATCCAAGGATGGCAAGTTCTCTTTCAAGCCATATCTGATGATACAGTCAACAGCCAATTTCCATTACTATGACGATGAAGGTCTCGACAAGGCGTATAATCAGGATAACGTGGCAAACTCAGGCTTTGCTATGCCATACGCAGTTCTGGGTTTCACTGGTAAGGCTTTCAGCAATATCACCTATAACCTTTCTATCAATGCAGCAGCTTCCGGAGCAAACATACTTCAGCAGGCTTGGTTTGATGTTAAGGTAAGCGATGGCTTTGCTGTTAAAGTGGGTAAATTCAAGACACCCTTCTCAAGCGCATACCTCACCACTCTTGGCGAGACTCTTATGCCATGTGTTCCAACATCCCTTACAGCCACCACTATTATGCCATACTCTTTGAATGCCGTATGCCCAAAGATCGGCACAGGCTTCGATATGGGTGTTATGATACATGGTAAGATGAGCAAGCAATGGGGATATGAACTGGGTATGTTCAACGGCACAGGCGCAGGTTCAAACTCTGCAACAAAGACATTCTCTGACGATTGGCACATCCCTTCTTTGCTTTATGCAGGAAGAATAGCATGGACTCCTTTTGGCACAATGCCAAGAACACAGGGTAATGCGAAGATGCTTAACGAGAACAAACTTGAGGTGGCTCTTTCTGGAAGCGTGAACGTGGAGTCAGAAAGCGAGAGTACGAATGATACCCGAATGGGTTTAGAAGTTTCATACCTTCACAATCGCTGGTATTTCTCTGGCGAGGCATACTGGATGAACGTGGGATTCACAAAGCGTCAGAAAATTGATGAGACATACGACTTCATAGGCGGATATGTTCAGGCAGGATATTTCGTAACACCACAATGGCAGTTGGCTGCTCGCTATGATTTCATGGACAGAAACGGCAGTAGCAAGGATGGTGTTCTGAATATGCCGGCTGTAGGTTGCAACTATTTCATCAAGAACAGCGGTCTGAAGGTTTCTGCCATGTATCAGTATATAGGTAGAACAGGTCACGAGACACAGCTCGACAGAGACAACGATGACCTCGGAGTAGCAAAACATAGTGCGGTGGTAATGCTGCAATACACTTTCTAATGTACAATCTACCATTTACAATGTACAATATGAAATTACATTACACTTTAGTCTTTACACTTTCCACTCTATTACTTGCCTCATGCGATGACGGATTCGTGACAGATCCTGTATATGAGAGCGAGCAGACTGGCTATAACGTGAAGATAACAGGCTCTTTCGATGGTGTGGATCAATGGGCAGACAACTATAACGTGGTTGTGGCGGCATTCAGCGAGGATGATGAGTATTCAAGCATCCAGAAAACCATTCAGACTGATGGAAAAGAGACGGCAATTACACTTAGCAATGTGCCTTCAGGGGCAAAAATAATAGAGATTGCCGTTACCAACACACTAAGGAAGCGTGTTTCAACGTTTTATAGATATGACGTAGAGAATGTATCTGCTGACGATACTATAAGAATTGATGTCGGGAAGCAGAATGTGGGTATGTTCTCTGCAATAAACAATACGATATTTCAAGGTACGGCAACCACATGTTCACGATGTCATAGCACAGAGAAAGCGGCACGCGGACTTGACCTCTCTGCCGAAAATGCCTACAAGAACCTCGTAGGCGTGAAGAGCAGCAAGGATGCAACGCAGAATCGTGTGACGGCAGGAGATTCCGGAAACAGTATGCTATACAAGATAATAACTGATGACAATGGTTTCCACAAAGGATTCTTCTCTGATTACGGTTCATTCGTAGATATCATCAAGTCATGGATAGATAATGGTGCAAAAGAATAAAATATTACGCATTTTACCATTTATGATAGTTGCTGCGGTGGTCATAGTTATGGCCATCGCAACAATCGTTGAAAAGATACACGGCACTACTTTCGTCAGCACAAAGATATACTCCACATGGTGGTTTTCTGCCATCTGGGGCATCCTTGCCATTGCATCAATAGCAAGAATTATCACCAGTGGAATGCAAAAAACATTGACGGTACTGACGCTTCATATCTCTTTTGTCGTGATTCTTGCAGGAGCCCTAACCACTCACCTCACATCGAAGAAAGGCTATCTGCATCTTCGTTGTGGCGAAACAGCAAGGCTATATACAGAGCAAAGCAGCAACGGCGATATGCGAACCGCAACCCTGCCCTTCTCCGTAAAGCTTAATGACTTCAACATTAAGAACTACGAGGGAACAACAACTCATTCCGATTATGCCTCTCATCTCACTTTTTCCACGGATGGAGGTAGCACTAACAAAACTGTTTCCATGAATAATATCGCCGTTGTGGAAGGCTATCGTTTCTATCAGACTTCTTTCGACAGGGACATGAAAGGCAGCATACTGACGGTAACGTATGACCCTTACGGCACGGGAATAACATATATCGGCTATGGATTGCTTATTGTTAGCGCAATTCTGCTCCTTGTTCTTAGAACGCCAAGAATAAAGCAACTATACAGGCAACTTAACGGAAGTAGGGTGTTGGCTATTGGATGCTTGGTGTTGATGACAGCAATCACATTTGCCAAAACTCCCGTAATGGCGAGGGAAGATGCAGAAAAGGCAGAGAGAAAGCTGATTGTGTATAACGGAAGAGTATGTCCGCTAAACACGCTGGCACATGATTTCTGTCTGAAAATCACAGGAAAGACCTCATACAAAGGACTTTCTGCCGAACAACTTCTTCTTTCTTTGCCTATGGCTCCAGAGGAATGGAGCGAAAAGCCACTTCTGAAGATAAAGAACAAGGCTTTGAAGGAAAGACTTGGCATCAAAACCGACCTTGCTTGTATCAAAGATTTTTACGAGAACGACGGAAGATACAAGCTCGATATCCTTCTCAATGAGCAGATGAACAAGGCTGAAGATGATCAGGACAAGAAACTTGTACGCTCAATATATGATGTTGACGAACAGATTTCCCTTGTAAATGCAGCCGTAACAGGCAAGCTCATAGAGCCTTACAAAGGCAATAACCCGCCAAGTGAAACCCACATCTCGGCAGAGATTCTATATAATCAGCTGCCACTAACTGTTGTGGGGGCATTTATGATTTTGATAGGCATCCTTATAATTGTGATTGCTGAAATCATAAGAAAGAAAGGGTTTGCCGTAAAATTAGGCATACTGCTGATTATCTCTGCCTTTCAGCTTGCCGTTTTCATTCTGCGTTGGTATATCTCAGGCAACATACCGCTCTCTAATGGCTATGAGACAATGGCATTCGTCTCCCTATCCACCTCTTTGCTAACATTATTGGCAATATGGATGCTCAGGAAACAGACTTTCGTATGCAATACTGTGACAATAGGAGGACTGATGATTGCGGGTCTCACATTACTTGTGGCTCATCTGTCAGAAATGTCGCCACAGATAACCTCCCTGATGCCTGTCCTTCATTCGCCTTGGCTTACCACCCACGTATCCCTGATAATGATTTCATACTCGCTATTCGCCTTTATGGCGGTAATAGCTGGCGTTGACCTTGTGAAGAAAGACACCCGACTTGATGCCCTTAACCGACTGATGCTCTATCCTGCAGAGATATTCCTTACAATAGGAATATTCCTCGGCGCAATATGGGCAAACCAGTCATGGGGAACATATTGGAGCTGGGATCCTAAGGAAGTATGGGCTTTGATATCAATGTTAATCTATTGCATTCCATTCCATACAGAGTCGTTGCCTTTTATGAAAAAAGCGAAGGTGATGGATTGGTATCTCATAATGGCGTTCCTGTCAATCCTAATGACCTATTTCGGGGTTAATTATTTATTAGGAGGCATGCACAGCTATGCTGGCAACTAATCATCATTAGTAGGTATTTTCCTTTTTGAGAAGGAAGAATTTATCATTGTTTTTTGGTATTCTTACCAAAATGCAGTAACTTTGCAAATGAAAATAAAATAATGAAAAATGAAAAATTATAAAATACAGTTTAGCGTGACCTGTATTTTTCATTTCCCCCATTTTTCATTTTTAATTTAATAACAATGTCATATAATCAACAGACAATAAAACTAAATAAGGCGCGTGCCGAGGTGTATGTATTCGACAATGGCTCTGAGGTGCGCGAGGCTCATGCGATGATCCATGCGGATAACATCGGGATGACATACAAGGAGCAACTTGATGCCGTTCTTGATGCCTATGCCTCTTTGCGCGAGGATCTTCTCAAGGGATATGTAGCCGTTTTCAAGCGTTACTATCTTAGCGATTCTGCCAACCAAGCAGAAATGGTTTTGGAGCGTGAAACAAAGGAATGTGCTATATCTGTAATTGAACAGCCACCTCTCGACGGCACAAAGATTGCCATCTGGGTATATATGATGACCGGTGTGGAGACTCGTGTCTCTGAAAGCGGTCTCTATGAGGTTAAGCAAGGCAAATACCGCCACCTATGGAATGGAAGTGCCTATAACATGGCAGCAAGTAGCGAGTACCAGACTCATCACCTTCTCGAAGAATACATCTCCCAACTGGAAAAGGAAGGTTGTACTCTCGAAAAGAACTGCATCCGCACTTGGTTCTTCGTGGCTAACGTGGATCTGAACTATGGTGGTGTGGTTCGTGCTCGTAATCATGTGTTCTTCCATCAAGGCTTGACAAACCAAACTCATTTCATAGCCTCTACAGGCATAGGCGGCCGTCAGGCTGATCCTAATGTCCTTGTGCAGCTCGACAACTATGCCGTTGACGGAATAAGCAAGGAGCAGATAAAATATCTCTACGCCCCAACCCACCTAAACCGCACAAGCGACTATGGCGTCAGCTTCGAGCGTGGCACATACGTTGACTATGAGGATAGAAGGCACGTATTCATAAGTGGTACGGCAAGTATCGACAACAAGGGTATGGTTGTTCACGTAGGTGATATCGTCCGTCAGACGGAGCGTATGCTTGAGAATATCGAGGTTCTTCTTGCCGAGGCTGAATGTACTTGGGACAACGTGAGCGAGATGTCCGTCTATCTCCGTGATGTGGCCGACTATGATATCGTTAGCAAGATGTTCGCAGAGCGATTCCCTAACAAGCCTTACGTCATCGTCCTTGCTCCTGTCTGTCGCCCGGGCTGGCTGATAGAGACGGAGTGTATGGCAATCGCCCCTCACCCGTCCTGCGGACACCCTCTCCCCTAAGGGCGAGGGAGAAGTTACATTTTTATCGCTAAAAAGATATAAACCCAAATGCCGCTTATGGAAATCCATTAAGGAACCATAAGCGGCATTTATATATTTATCAACGCCCCCATTGATTAGAAGTAGTAACTTCCCCCTCGCCCCTTGGGGAGAGGGTGTCACGTAGTGACGGGTGAGGGGCCGCAGGTTAGGCTTTTATCCATATATAATCTTTCCCGTCTCCTGATCTGTATTCTCAGGGATGAAGCTCTTGTTATACTGAGTCATGCCACGGAGAGACATACCCATGTTAGAGAAACCACCATCGTGGAAGAGAGTCTGCATAGTAACCTTACGGGTAAGGTCAGAGAACATAACCACACAATAGTCGGCACACTCATCAGCACTTGCGTTGCCTAGAGGAGACATACGGTCAGCATAGTCAAGCATACCGTCGAAGCCCTTGATACCGCCACCAGCAGTCGTCATGGTAGGAGACTGAGAGATTGTATTTACACGAACACCCTTCTCACGACCATAGATATAACCGAAAGAACGTGCAATAGACTCAAGCAAAGCCTTAGCGTCAGCCATATCATTATAACCGAAGAATGTGCGATGAGAAGCAACGTATGTGAGAGCAAGGATGGAACCGTATTCTGCAATAGCGTCAAGCTTCTTTGCAACCTGAATCATCTTATGGAAAGAGATAGCAGAGATGTCGAGAGTCTTGTCAAGGAAGCTATAGTCAAGATCATCGTATGTGCGTTTCTTTCGCATATTCATAGACATAGCGCATGAGTGAAGAACGAAATCGATCTTTCCACCGAGAGCCTTCTGAGCCTCCACGAAGAGATTCTCAAGATCCTCAACGCTTGTAGCGTCTGCTGGAATGATTACTGCATTGGTCTTCTTTGCAAGCTCGTCGATAGTACCCATACGACATGCAACAGCAGTGTTAGTGAGAACGATCTGTGCGCCCTCTTCAACGGCACGCTCAGCAACCTTCCAAGCGATAGACTGGTCATTAAGTGCGCCGAAGATGATTCCGCGCTTGCCCTTAAGTAAATTGTAAGACATTTTTGTTATCTGAATTTATAAAATATATTAGTCTTTTAAATGTAACTATATGGAAAGAAGTGTAATTATGCTCTAAAAATAGTGCACACTTTATATTTCCGTGTGCAAAGTTACTAATAAAATTGTGTACGTACAACAATTTTCAAGAAAAAATACAATAAATATTCGTTATTTCTACATTTTTCAACCATTATCCTGCATTTACAGCCTATTTTTCATGATTTTCCTCACAAAACAGCCTATTTCATACCCAAGTTACACTCATAAAATTAATGCGATATTAATGTACATTAACGCGAATTCGACCAATTATAATTGTCTAGCAGCAAGCTGCTTTTTAACTGACAATAATTACCAATCTGCGCAATCTTTTTCCATAAATTTTCATTTTTATTGGCTGAAGATTGGCAAGATTGGTAATTATTGTCAGTTCAAGCACCAAAGGTGCGAATTCGTCGAACTCACGTTACATTATATGTTTTCACTTCGTGAGGAAACATTGATTAACGTTAGTTCTATGAAAAAGGGAAACGGATTAATCCGATTTATCTGATGGCTGGCGCAGTATTATTTGTACGATCAATTTCAGATAAATCATATACATCCGTTTCCTTATTCTTTTCAACTGTTAAATCATAAAGAAATCTGTTTTGATGAAAAATTCATGGAGATTTGTCGAAGACTCTCTGACCATATGGGAAGTAACTCGCATTTGTAATCCGTAAATACGAATCCAAAGCAAGTCCTATGCAACTCCCTACCAAACTCGATGCAACTCCCATTTTTCGCCTATTCTATGGAACGGACTTGCAACGGCTTTGGAACGGTATTACAACGGACTTAGAGCGAAGGAAGAGCGAAGGCATAACGAACCGTTTAGTTGCTCACCTTTACAGAAAGAAAAACAGAATTTTGACACCACTCTGCAACTCGTCATCCATAACGCCGTAATAAAGTGAGCATCAGATAATTACACAGGTGATTCATTTTAATCCACTCGTCACCCACTCATCACCCTTAAGTAGTATATCATTCTGATATAGAGTTACTTGCAAAGACGATTCACTCGTCACCCTAAAAATGGGTGACGAGTGGTGAGAGGGTAAAATATGCATGTAATATTCATATTATCAATAAGATACACGGATTTGGGTGATGAATCGGGTGACGAGTGGTGTAGGGTGAATTGGCGTTGCAAACCTCAATGTCACAACGATTTACAGCGTTACGGGTGACGAGTGACGAGTTTTTTCAAAACTCTTTTTCTGAATTGTAAATTCAACCATATAGGTTGCTATTTTTCATGCAAATATTTGGAGAAATCAGAATTTATGATTATTTTTGCACGCAGAAAGTGTTAACAAACATATATTAACCCATAAAAACAATTAATAAGAAACAGAAAGCAATTCGTAATTAATCAAACGAACGGTAACCGTTCCCCTTGTGCAAAATCAGTATCAGATACTGACGGATGTGCTAAAGTTAATTTACTAATTCCATTAACTACGGGTGAGCGACAACCGATTCTCTCGACATAAATAATACATGAGCTATTTGCTCTTGTTCTCTCTTATTCGAAATCGCCAGTTTCAAGCAACGAGAACAAGCAAGTGAAAAGTTCCATGTCTGCTATGGGCATGGGCTTTTCCGAAACTTGTCAGTTGCGTGGTGTTTGGCGATACCAGAATAAGAGGACGAGGATTTTCGGAAAGTCTGCGCCCTTTTATTTTTTATACTATGAAAAAGATCTTAACACTTATATTCCTTAGCGTTTTTTGCTTGAATGCGATTAACGCATATGTTTCATGGGAATTAGAAGGTAATACGCTTATTATCTCTGGAACAGGAAATATGAAGAATTATACTTCTATTCAGATTCCTTGGTCTTCTCAACGAGAAAGTATAAAGAACGTTATAATCAAGAATGGTGTGACAAGCATCTGTGCCCAAGCTTTTGAGAATTGTTCAAATCTAACCTCTGTAACCATACCTAATAGCGTAACAAACATTGAACGTAGGGCTTTTGAGAATTGTCAAAATCTAACCTCCGTAACCATACCTAATAGCGTAACAAACATTGACTATGGCGCATTTTGGGGGTGTTCAAGTCTAACATCCATAACCATACCTAATAGTGTAACCTGGATTGCTGCCGATGCATTTGGAGCCTGTTCTGGTCTTACCTCTATTAAGGTGGAGTCTGGTAATGTATCTTATGATAGTAGGAATAATTGTAATGCAATAATTAGAAAAAGCGACAATGTTCTTATTTATGGATGCAAGAACACAATTATTCCGAATAGTGTTACAAGTATTGAGACTAGTGCATTTGGGAGGTGTTCAGGCCTTACCTCAATAAACATACCTAATAGTGTGACAAGTATTGGTATTAGCGCATTTCGTGCTTGTTCTGGGCTTACTTCAATAAACATACCTAATAGTGTAACAAGTATCGGAAGTGGAGCATTTGAGGATTGTTCAGGGCTTACCTCCATAACAATCCCCAATAGTGTTACAAACATTGGGGATGGTGCATTTTCCGGTTGTATTTAGAGCCTTATAAACTACTATGAACAACACAAAATAACCAAGTATAAAGCACTGTAACACAATAACTTTTAGATTTTAACACTTCAAGAGCTGTTTTTGGTTGCTTCGGAAATTCCCATTATTTTTGCAACGTATTTCTACCGCAGGGAATTTACAAGGCTTTATTTTTGCAACATCGTGGAGAAAGTTGACAATAGTTGACGACAGATTACAATGGTTGACAGATTTATGGTCTGCTTTTGAGTAATGCGACATCGTGGAAAAAGTTGACAACGATTGACGATAGTTTACTTGTGATTACTTGCGGAGAGGTACAACAAAAAGAATGTTGAACCAACAAATATTGCAAGTATGCCAAAGACAAGAAAGTGTGCCTATTGTGGCAAGGTTTTCACTACAAACAGCGGAATACAGAAGTATTGCTCGGAGGAATGTGCCGAGCAAGCAAAGGAAAGCAGAAAGAAAAAGCAAAAGGATTTCTTTCGGGCTGTTGAGCCTGTTATGGAACTCCAGCAACAGGAGTACCTGACCTTTTCCAAAGCAGCCATTCTTCTTGGCTGTACCCGTCAGTATGTCTATAAACTTGTTGAGCAAGGGAAGTTGCCAGCCTCTCGGTTGAGCAGCCGCATGGCTCTTGTCCGTCGGAGTGACATTGAAAGGATGTTTGAAGGGAACCCTTACAATCGTGTTCTTCCTTGTTCTGTACCGAAGTCTTCCGTTGCCAAGAAATTAAAAGGAACGACAAAGAAAGATGTTCGTGAAGAACGCACAACAGATGATGTCCTTGAATACATCTCTGGCGAGGAAGTGATGCTGACCTACAAGGTCAAGCAGTCTTGGCTCTATGCTTCTGCCAAGCGTCATCAGATACCTATGTGCCATATTGCCGGTAAGAATTATTACAGCAAGAAGCATGTAGATGCCGTGTTAGGCACATCTGCTAACCTTGATGCCATCGTCGATTGGCTGTCGCCACAGGAAGTGTCAGACCGTTATGGTATAAGCCGCACGGCTGTTTGTTCCTACGTCCATCGTCACAAGATACCGACCAAGCGTGAGTATGGACAGACGTATTATTCACAAAAACACTTTGATGAACTTCGTCGCACCGACATCATTTCCGATGACCGCTACTATACATCTTCACAGGCTGCTGAAAAGTATGGATTGAACAAAGCAAATATCGTGGAGATTGTCAAAAGACACCAGATTGCAAAGGTCAAAGTGGGACGAAACAACCTACTTGTCAAGAAAGAGCTTGACAGGGTGATGGCTGACCGACTGGCGCAATTTGGCTCTTATCGGCTGCAATAACATCCTCAAATCCCAGAATCTTTGGCTGAAATCAAGTTATTCCGCAATTATTCACGAGTTACCACAAATTATCATCGGCACGGGTGCATCATTCAGTTTCTTTGCACCCGAAATGTGGCAACAGCCATCAGTAATCATGAAAGTAAAACTATAAAAAGGTAGAAACTATGAGTAACATCTGCAAGACCGTGACACTCCGCACACGGAAAATCAAGGGCGGAGATCAGCTGTCCTTCTATCTGGACTATTATCCTGGCTATAGGGATGAGTCCACCATGAAGGTCATGCGCCATGAATCGCTCGGCATCTATATCTATGCCAAGCCGAAGAACCAACGTGAACGTGACTACAACGACCGTATGCGAGAGAAGGCAGAAGCCCTTCGCTGCCGTCGTTATGAGTCCATAGTCAATGAGAGGTATGACTTCTTTGACAAGGAGAAGATGAAGGGCGACTTCCTTGCCTACTTCAAGCAAAAAGCAGACAAGAAGAACTGCAAGTGGCAGCACGTCTATAAGCATTTTGCACGATTCTGTAATGACAAGTGCCGCTTCGATGAAATCAATGTGGATCTGTGCAACAAGTTCCGAGAGTATCTGTTGAATGCTCCGCAGACCATCCATACAGAGCACAAGCTTCACATCAACTCTGTGGCTGGCTATTGGTCAACTTTTAGGGCTGTACTCCATACCGCCTACAGGGAGCACAAGATTATGGAGAATCCTAACGGTTTCTTGGAGCGCATAGATACCATACCAACAGAGAAGGAACACTTGTCCAAGGATGAACTTATCAGGTTGGCTAACACTCCTTGTGAATATCCTGTACTAAAGAAAGCCTTTCTCTTTGCTTGCCTGACTGGACTCAGAAAAAGTGACATCAAGCAACTAGAATGGACTCACATACAACCTTACGGTGATGGAGGCATGTATGTCACTCTTCGTATGCAGAAGACCAAGGAACTGGTAAACAATCCTATCAGTGACGAGGCATTGGAACTGATAGGTGGCATTGGGACAGGCAAGGTATTCGAGGGCTTTTCCGACAAGATGACTCAGACTCCATTGAAGAACTGGCTGAAAGTTGCTGGCATCACCAAGAAGATTTCGTTCCATTGCAGCCGTCACACCTTCGGTTCATTACAAGTGGATGCTGGAACAAGCGTCTATACCGTGCAGCACATGTTGGGACACAAGAACGTCGCTACTACTCAGATTTATGCTGCAATGGCAGATGAGAGCAAGCGTGAGTCTATCAACCGCATAACATTGAAGCCGACAAAGAATGTGCAGTTGAAGATAGTCGGACAATAGCCATATCGTTTTTATTGTATTGGGAGGGGCATTGCTTCTCCCTTTTTTGTTTCTTATGTAGTAGTATTCCATCCCGTTTATAGTATGATTATTACTGCAAAATCATACTCGAAAGCCAATAAATATTAAAACAGGACTGATTGTCGTGTCAATCATCGGCTATCGCGAATAATCGTGATAACTTTGTGGTTGCAAAACATAACAATCATAGTCAATCACAAACAATTAGAAAACGAAATATGAAACAAGGAACTTTTCTCTTAGACGTGACCTTCAAGGCAAAGCTTTACATCCTGCTCAGCATTGCCGTTTTGTTTATCGCCATTATCCCAGCAAAGGTGATAAGCGGTATCTTCTCCAATGACGCAACAATCTTTATCGTCTCACTGGTTGGATTTACTGTCCTACTGGAGTTTGTGGCATGGTACTTCCTAAGTCTTCCAATGGAGATATACGATTCTATGACAGCCAAGAAAACTATATGTGAGGAACTGCCGTTTGCAGAGGAACAACCAGAAGTTGAAATCACGGAAGAACCAGAAGAACCATTGTCTATGGCCGAGGAAAAGGACGAAAACAAAGACAAAATTACATATCCATCTACTATTGACCTTTACAAGAAAGGCTGTGATGACTATTACGAGAAACAGGCTGCATTCAAGAAAGAGCAGCTTGACAAGATAGCAGAATACATCCATTACATCATGGCACCCTTCATCAAGCAAGAGAACTTGGAATCATTCTGCAACGAGATTATGTCCTTTGCCATCAATCCCGACTATGTACCTAGGCCATTTGTAGGTCTCAAAGGCACATTGACCAGTTTCGATATCCGTCATCTGATATGGAACATCACTTCAAGACTGGGACTTGGCAGGGGCAAGCAGTACAGTGTGGAGTTGTGTATCAACTTTATCCGAACCATGTTCCCCGACCTCTGCAAAGACTTAGACTATTCCACATTGAAGAACCTGAGAGTCACATCCACCACAGACAAGATACACATTGACGAGCCTGGCAATGATGGCATCTCATTCCATATACCTCAGACCATAAGGTAGTATCACTTTCACATAGTTTACAGAGCCAGCCGCATCCGACTTTTTATAGTCTGGTGCGGCTGGTTCTGTATTCATGCGCCTTTCATAGAATAGCCTTTCTTTCCCTATCATTCATAATTGCTTGTGAAAGCCATGAAAAACACGTGCCTAAGCATTGTTCTATCGTCTAATAATCATTGACAATCATGCCCTTTCAAGTTATTGTCAAGTGATTCACGAGTTACCATAAGTTTCCAACAGCACGGGTATATCATTCAGTTCCTTTGCACCGGTCTCTAAACAAAGACCGCCAAAAACATGCAAAATACAGAATTGACATTCAACGACCTTCCGCAGGTCGTCGCCCAGCTTCGGGATGAGGTGATGGGCATGAGAGCCTTGCTGATCAAGCAGCAGGAAGATAGCAGAAAACATCAGGTGCGCGAGAACCGCCATAAACCCATGACTGTGGAGGAAGCTGCCAAGTACACACGTATTCCATTGGGCACGCTGTACATGAAGCTCGGAGATGGAACGATTCCTGCCACCAAGCCGGGCAAACGCTATGTCCTCTATCAGGATGAACTTGACAAATGGCTGGAAGCGAACCGCAAGAATGCAGTTCCGCTTACTGCTGATGAAGAGAACGATGCAATTCTTTCTTCGCACAAGCGCAAGCCGAACAAGTCCAGTTGGCATGATTAAACGTTGAGACGCTATGACTTACATCAACTATATGAACCAGCTATGGCGTTCGGCAATGATGTCACCGATTCCAGCGAGTGAAATTGCCTTGTTCGCATACCTTGTGAACGAGTGCAACAAGCGTTTCTGGCAGATGCCCTTTGCCTGTTCAACGACCAGAATCAGCAACGATCTGTGCGTTTCGAGGCAGACAGTCATCACGGCAAGGGAGCATCTTACCAAGCGAAGGCTCATAAGTTTCACCGAAGGCAAATCACGTCATGTACCGTCAACCTATATGCTCATAAATTGGACGGATGACTTGACAGTAGAGTTGACAGATGGCTTGACGCATGACTTGACACATTTAAAAGATAAAGAGAAAGATAATTTTATTAAAAGCGATTCAACCAATTTTTCATTCAAAGAAAGGGGAAAAAATGGAAACGACTCACAAAATCGACGTAGAGGCATTAAAGAAATCCCTACTACAGCGTCGTCCTATGAAGGAACGTTTTAAGCTTCCCATGGCAGAGGAAGAGGCTTATGCCTATCTGTTAGCAGAATTTATGGTGGAGGTGGAAAATCGCCACCGCACCTTCTGCTCAAACGAATACTTGGAGACGCAACTCCATGATATTGCAAACTGGCTTACTTCTCCATCATCCCATTTTGGCATTATGCTGTGCGGTGGATGTGGTAATGGCAAGAGCACAATGCTAAAGGCATTCCAGAAGTTGTTGAACGACCTGCGCATACCGAAGCCACACAATGATGGCACCTACGGAATCCAGATTGTGGATGCAAAGTACATTGTGTACCAGTGCAAGAATAACTATGACGCATACCGCAACCTCATCAAAGTTGATATGCTCGGCATTGACGACCTCGGCACAGAACCATCTGAAGTGATGGACTATGGCAACGTCTATACACCCGTCATTGACCTGTTGACAAAGCGTTATGAAGAACAGCTCTTCACTGTCATCACCACCAATCTCGCACCACAACAAATCCGTGGGCATTATGGCGACCGTATTGCCGACAGACTCAATGAAATGGTCAAGAAAATAGTATTCAACAATGGTACTTATCGTACCAATATATCATCAATTTAAAACTATCAAGTTATGAAAAATTTCATCAAGAGCGTGACACTCAGATTGTCACAGAACGAGGCTAACTACCTCCAGAACGGAATTAACGCCAAGTACTTCATGGACATCATGTCTGAACTTCATGTCTGCTTTAATTATGACGAGGAGACAAATGAGCCAGACCTCATCTATGCCCCAACCACATTCTTCAATCTCTATGAACTCGCTGCACGTTGGAACATGACTTCAGAGAGTGTTGTCGCAGTCGTCATCGACCTCAAAGATAACGGGTTGCTTCATTTTACTTTGACCGATGACGAATTGTCCATTGAACCAGAGATTGCGACTTTCGTATCGGGTGATAATCTCACTTTCCGAGGTGCTGCAATAGGAGTCGATTATCTCGATTATGACTTTGAGAATATGGACGAAGTCGACAAGAAGCAAATAATGTCAAGGTTGGCAGGTTTGGTCTGCTTCGTCTTTTCTGCAGAACAGTTGGCAACAGGGTCACTTGCAGTAAAAGCATAGGAAGTGCATGGTGAGGAAGAGGGTATATGGGAATCTTTCTATCTGGAAGAATACTCCTTTACCCTTTTCCAAACTTTATGGCACAGGGCTTGCCCATGTGCCACATTTTCCAAGTATCGGGAAGCTCACTACCCGTTTCGATTAGCATCGAACGTTGGGCTGACCACATAAATCTGCAAGCAGAGGTCAAGGTATCTGGCATTAAAGTGTGCTCGCACTTGGTGAGTCATACATTTCGGAGCTAACACCTGCGGCTTTTATCAAGTCAGTCCAATCGGCTTGCCGATGCCACATTTTTCAAGTAGTGGGAAGCCTAATACCCCACCCACATATCGATGCTTGGGAGGCTGACCAGATAAAACAGCAAGCTATGACGGTTATAATAGCTTTGAAAGCTCTCCAAAATGCAGTCACCAATATGGCAGACGACAGGAAAGCTGAAGCGTAGAAGAGGCTTGCCGATGTCCACTCAATAGCAGGGAGGGGTAGCCTAATACCCCAGCCATCTATCGATGTAAGGGGAGCTGACCAGATAAATAAGCAAGCAAAGACGGTTATAATGACTTTGAAAAACTTTCCGAAAGGCTGTCACCAATATGATGGACAACTGGAAATACAGGCGTGCAGAAGAGGCTTACCTATGTCCACTCAATTGTAGGGAGGTGCAGCCTAATACTTCATCGTCACTTCTTTTATTTTGAATGTGTTACAACAACGATAGAAAATTCCCGAATGCACTAAGTGGCATAGCCGAGCGCAGCCTCACAACATCTTCAGAAAGCGGTAGAGCTTGATGTGAATTGGTCTTTGAACAGAATATGCATATAGCAAAGACAACGACTTACAGCTGAAGCAAGCGGTGTCGTTGCCTTTGCGATAGATATTATAATGTCATTCTTCAATCTTATTTTCTCCCCTCATCAAATGACGCAGGGCACTGAGGAGTTCTTGAGATTCTTGGACAACATTTAGGAATACGGTCATGGCTTCGATGTTGAGTTGTTTGGTCTGGATGTCATGAATGATGCATTTGCGATAATCGGAAAGTGATGATTGAAGTCCAGCTGCATCGTTACGTATCAGGGATGTGGGCTCACTATCGAGAGACCGATAGTACAAACGTATAATTTCATCTCGCAAAACAAGAAACTCATTGACATATTCGCTTGGAACGGGACTAAAATTGTTGCCAACATGTTCCCTACATGATTCACTCATGCGCTTTAGGCAATAGTACATCTGAGATAGAGAATTGACTATAAGGAAATACCATGTGCTTTTTTCCACGCTTACTATAGGGTCTAAACGACGCAAGGCGATAATCTGCCTACGTCGCTGGCGTTTCAGTTCCTTGCGTTGATTGTCCACACCTGTGGTGACATGTTTCAGACGGCGGTAATCCTCGCAGAAAAATGCCGTAGTCAATGTTTCATAATCATCTATTACCATACGGATATTATCATTGATAGTATGATTCAAATATTTTTGGAGCAATGTCCAACATTCATCCTTGCTGGTGCAATGCAATATCCTTGTGAATAATTTGTCTTCCTCACCTACCATTGCATTCTTTCGGTAGTTCACATTACTACGAATGAGCAGGAAGATAGCCAATGCGATGGCAACCGCCATTGCCACAAATGACCCGAAGAATAGGGCGACAGTTACAAGGAAACACAAGATGAAGGCCACGCCGGCCGTGATGAACCAGCCACCGATGACAGACAGCACACCCGTAATGCGGAACACGGCACTCTCGCGCCCCCATGCACGGTCGGCAAGCGATGTTCCCATAGCCACCATGAAGGTGACGTAGGTGGTGGACAGCGGCAGTTTGAACGATGTACCTAATGCCACCAATGCACCTGCAAGCACCAGATTTACTGCTGCGCGAATTTCATCGAAAGCAGCTCCTCGCTTCAATACCGCAGCATCGGCATTGAAACGCGAGTCTATCCAGCGTGTCACACACGGCGGCACAGCTGTTGACAGGCTGGTTGCCATGCTTCTCGATGTGCGCACCAACGTCCGTGCCACACCACTTGAACCAAACATCTCGTCACCCTCGTCTTGACGTGAGAGGTCCACCGACGTCTTCACAACATTCTGCGCCTTCTTGGAAAATACCAATGCGAGCACCATCACCACACCTGCCGCTATTAGATAAACTGCTGGTGTATGGGCACTGTCCATCAACGACTGCATCAGAAAGCCTTGCGCATCGCCCAGACCGTTGGCCGTGTAATCCAGATAAGCCTCAAGCCCCGTCAGCGGCACACCCACGAAGTTTACGAGGTCGTTGCCCGCAAAGGCCATCGCCAAGGCAAACGTGCCAAATAGAACTACGCACTTCAGCACAGGCAACTTCAAGGCACTCAGCAGCGTCATCAACACCGAGAATGCGGCAATGCCACCACCGATAATCAGCCATGTATTCTCGTTTATGATTGCCTTCACTTCAGGTGTCATCAAGCTGCTGCCCTTCAGCCCGTTGATGAGCAGGAACCATACGATGGCCGTCACCGACAGTCCGCTGAAGATACCGATTTTCAGCGACGATACCGTGAGGCTCCCCATCCGTCCCGACTGATCCGTTGTCCTCCCGTTTACGCGGTAAGTAAAGGTGAAGACGATACGTGCTACCCACTGCACCAGTGCGCCGAGCACGAAGGCGATGGCTACGCTGAGAAAGATGCCGAGGATGACCGAGATGGCTTTCTCCGTGTTCAGCAGGTCACCCAACGTGAGCACTGTGCCGTCCGCCGCCGTCGCCCCATGCATAATCTGCAGCAGCGCAATGGCAAAGGCTCCGCCCAGCAGTTCGAACACCATCGAGACGGTGGTCGATGTCGGCATGCCCAGCGTGTTGAACACATCAAGCAGCACCACGTCTGTCACCATCACTGCCAAGAAGACGCACATCACTGTCGCGCCACGTCCATCATGCCGTTACTCAGGGCCGCTCCGGCAAACACACCGATGGCCGCCACCGTCACCACCGTCCTGTATCTCGCCACCTTGGCACCGATGGCAGAGTTCAGGAAGTTTACTGCATCATTGCTTACGCCAACCACCAGGTCGAACACCGCAAGCACTATAAGGAATATGACTATTCCAAGAAATAATGTATTCATCTTTAATTAAAAGAGAGTTATAACAATACTTAGTTAATTATACATTTAATCGTCTGAAAATCAATGAGTTATATTAACAAAATATAACTAATAAAATTTGGTCAAGTGCCTGATTTTCAGTA
>CADBXL010000014.1:0-52037 GCA_902798615.1 uncultured Bacteroidales bacterium
TGTTTAACAAATCTTAACAGAAAAATCCGAAAGTTGGAATGATTGAGTGGGAAAAGATGAGTAATTTTGCAGTGTCATTCAGACAAAAGGCTAAAGGCAAAAGGCAAAAGACAAGGGTTGGCGGTCACTAAGCAGGTCCGTTCCACCTCCGTTTCAAGTCCGTTTCAAGTCCGTTCCGTATATTGGAGAGATATAAGCCCCATGATAGGGATTAGAGCTTCGGTGAAGTGAGGACAATGGTAATAAACGATGAACCTTGGTTCGTGGGTAAGGATGTGGTTGAGGTGCTTGGGTATAGACTTGCACGTAAAGCTCTTTATGATCACGTAGAAGATGATGATAAAAAGGGCGTTCCAATTCAGAACCCCCTTGGAGGAAAACAAGAAATGACTATCATCAATGAGTCTGGTCTTTACTCTCTCATCCTTTCTTCAAAACTTCCACAGGCGAAAGAGTTCAAGCGCTGGGTGACATTAGAGGTGCTTGGGTATGCGAAACCAGAAAATACTCTCGCAAGGCATGTAATAAAACCACTACCCTGATTCAAGGGACAGGTTCTAACTACAAGAGCAAGACAATCCTCATCAACGAGAGCGGTACTCTCTCATCCTTTCCTCAAAACTTCCACAGGCGAAGGAGTTCAAGCGTTGGGTGGCAAGCGAGGTGCTTGGGCGGATAAGGAAGATGGGCGGTTATATTCTGATAAATGGCTGCGATTTGGTTCTATGGTTCTATAGTTCTATAATTTTTAGAGACACCCACACTATATGAATTGTTCGCTAAGGCTCACCAAGCTATGCAAGTTCTTCGCTAAGGCTCATCAAGCTAAAGCAAGTTCTTCGCTATGCTCATCAGCAAGACAGTCGCAAGTACAAAAGCTGTCTGGAAGACAGTACTATTCGTAACCCCGTACATACGAGAGAAACGAGGATGTGCGGGGGGATATAGCGCCAATCCCCAATTTCTGCCTGGAGGGCAGTACACCGCCAATCAGGTACAGCCTTCCAGGCTGATTAGTAGATGGAGGCTCTAGGACCGAGGGCATCCTCTCCTTCGTCGAGTATGCACCTCGGTTACGCATGGTGTTGCCTTCCAGGCAATTACTAATAACGAGACTTGCTAAGATTTTAAAATCCCAGAACGTCGAAGAGGTCGGCGGCCGAAGGGACTTGCACAGCTTGATGAGCCTTAGCGAATAAAGCCAAATCTTGATAAAATCCTTTCTTAAAATCAAGATAAAAATAGCTCCCTGCGGTCGTAAAAAATGGCTGGCGCGTTACCCATCCCGCATGGATTTATCTGTGTAATTTGTTGGAGACTTCCTTTACTCCGCATGGATTTTTTACGACTGCAGGGAGCTATTTTGTATTATATTTTGTTCTTTTAATTTACTGAATATAATTTGCTGCTAATTTCTTCGCAAAGCTCACCAAGCTGAAGCAAGTGAAAAATATTGCTGTCCGATAAAAAAGAAAACTGATTTATCTGAAATAAACGCAGAGGCACAGAGGCGTGGAGGAAAATAAATGAAAAATAAAAAGTGAATAAAGAACCGCTTTTTTCGTTTTGATACGCAGATTATGTGTTTTCTCTTCTTTTTTGAGTAACTTTGCACTCGTGCGAATAATTTTTGCCGTAGGAAAATGAAAAATGGAACGTGAATAATGTAAAAATTCACTTTCACTTTAGACCTAAACATTACATTGAAAAAATAAAGATTAAGAAATGAAGAAATCATTATTATCGACTATCTTCTTGACTTCCTGCGCCGTGGTGTCGGCTCAGGACTTGAAACTAAATGAATTGGATTATTTTGAACGGCAGGGCGTGAACGTGCTGGTGTTCAGCAACTCGTTTAATGGCGGGTTTAACGATGAGAAGAATTCTGGTATCGAGATTATCCATCACGGAGTACGTACTATTCAGGGTGGTGCCGTGAGGCTGAACAAGACTCCGGAGCAATGGGACTTGGTGCCTAAGATGACGGACAGGAAAGTGAACCGTGAGAACGGTAGCATCGAGGTTACGATGCGTTATGACGATTACGATTTTGACAGTCGTGTGGTTGTGACTGCGAAGGGTAAGGCTGTGGAAATTGCCGTATGGCTCGACAAGCCTGTTCCTGAGAAACTGGCTGGTGATGCTGGCTTCAACCTTGAATTTTTGCCTTCGCAGTATTGGTTGAAGACATTCGTGATGGATGGGCGTCTGAACCGATTCCCACGCTATGCCACAAGTCAGACCGTAACACGTCCGAATGCGGAGAAGCCTCGTCAGTTCAAGGGCTTCAAGACATACGACGACCGTGGCACAGACCGCTTCGTGGACCCATGTCCGATTGAGAGCGGCCATAAGATAACCATGGCTATTGATGCTCCTGACAGAATGGTTAGCATCAGTAGCGACGATGCCGAGCTTCAGCTATACGACGGACGTATGCTTGCACAGAACGGATGGTTCGTGCTGCGTAGCGTATTGCCAAAGGGCAAGACAGGTAAGGTCATTACATGGACGGTTGAGCCTAATGCCATACCGGGTTGGATTCGTGAGCCAAACATCGGTTTCTCGCAGATAGGTTATGTGCCTAACCAGCCGAAGGTTGCCGTTATTGAACTTGACAAGCAGGATAAGCCACAGGCTACTGCTTCTCTTATGCGTATCAAGGAAGACGGAAGCGCAGAGGAGGCTTTCAAGGGCGATATCAAGACATGGGGCAATTACTTTAAGTATAACTATGTGAAGTTCGATTTCTCAAGCGTAAATAAGCCTGGTATATATTATATACAATATGGTAATACCAAGACGAACAACTTCCTTATTGACGAGAGTGTATATGACAAAATAACGGATGCCACAACGGATGTGTGGGTGCCTATCCACATGAACCACATGTACGTTACCGAGGGTTATCGCACATGGCATGGTGAGCCTTTCAAGGAAGGATATCTTCAGGCTCCTCCAAGCGATCATTTCGATTTGCATAGGCAGGGAGAAACGACCGATACAAAATACAAGCCTCTGGAGCTTATTCCGGGACTGAATGTCGGAGGTTTCTTCGATGCTGGTGATTTCGACATCGAGACAGGTTCGAATATCAATGTTGTTCGGAACTTCATACGTGCTTGGGAACTGTTCAAGCCACAGCGCGACGAGACCTTCGTTAGTCAGCAGCAACGCTATGTGGAGTTGCATCGTCCTGACGGAGTGCCAGATATCTTGCAGTTCATTGAGCATGGCACGCTGAACCTCATAGCACAGGCAGAGCAGATTGGGCATATGGCTTCTACGCTCTCAAATTCTGTGCTCGACAACTACCACCATTTGGGAGATGCAGCATCGATTACCGATGGTCTTCACTATGACCCAAGCCTGAAGCCATACGAGGTGAGTGCCGACGGCAAGAGAAGCGGTACGCCAGATGATATGTGGGCTTTCACCACACGTAACCCAAGCCTCGACTTCCAGGCTGCCACGATGTTTGCAGCAGCCAGTCGTGCCCTTACCGGTTATAACGATGATTTGGCAGCAAGAGCCCTGACACAGTCAAAGCGACTCAGACAGGAGGCTTCGGAACTGATGAAGAAGCGTCCGCAACGCCCTCGCCCTTATGAGCGATTCAATAACGGGGACATAAGCACGAACCTGCAGCTCTATGCAGCAACCAAGGAGAAGCAGTATCGCGACAGTTATGAGAAGGCTATCTGGGCAGCACTCGACAGCAACGTGTCGTTCACCATGCAGATAGCCCTTGATGCCATTCCTTACATGGATGAAGCATACAAGAAGAAGTTGCGCCCTTACGTTGTGAAGTTCAACGACTATATCAAGGGCTTCGACAAGGAGAACCCTTACGGAGTGCCTATCGGACTTGGCAACTGGGCAGGTGTGAATGCCGTGCTTAGTTTCGGTATCACGGTGAACTATGCCAACATCTACTATCCTGATATCGTGAGCAAGGACGAGGTGTATCGTGTGGCAAACTGGCTCTACGGCTGTCATCCATATCATAATTACTCGTTCGTAGCTGTTGTGGGTGCTACCCGTCCAAAGCAGGTATTCTATGGAAATAATCGTGCCGACTTCTCATTCATTCCTGGTAACGTAGCTCCAGGTTTGCTCTTCAGAAAACCAGACCACTTCGAGAACTTCGACGATTGGCCATTCCTCTGGGGACAGAACGAAGGTACCATTGCCGGTAACACCCAGTATATCATCTTCGGCTCTTCTTTGAAGGGTGTGATGGGGAAGTGAGTAAATGAAAAATGAATAGTGAATAATGAATAATGTCAGTAGAGTAGAAAAGGAGCTAACTTATGTTTGGCTCGTCAAGTGCTGATAATGCTTTGGATAAGTTTAATGTTAAGTTATGATAGATAGAAAGAGCCTGTCCTAATTGATTTTAGGGCAGGCTCTAATTTTATATAAGGGTTGTGATTATTGCTTACTGAATCTACGAACAGGGATTTCTACGTTTTCTGAGTTGTCAGAACTACGTGTAGCCTTTGAATAGCCCCAATAGTCGTAGTAACCATCACCATAACCGTATTCTTCCTCATAAGGGTCAAAATCCTCTCGTGTTTTAAAGAGATCAAATTCGGTATGTGTGTGGGTGTCGTCTTGGAACCAACCTGTAAAGTGCTTATCCCTAAGTTTATAGTCATGAATCACGATAGAAGAGTGACTGTCTTTGAAATCAATATAGATATCCTGATTTCTTACCTCCCAGTAAATACGACTGTAGTAATAGTCGCCTGGGCGACGGCTGAAGTGGTCAATCCAATATCCATATCCATACTTGTCACCTGCATCCTTGAAGAATTGTATCTCTGTGTATGTCGTTTTTTGCTTGTGTCCGCTGATGTCGTAACGGGTGTCCATATAACCCTCCCATGTACCTTTGAGTGAAGTACTGATCATGAGGTCCTCATCGCAAGATGTAAAAGTACATAGGGCGATGATAACTACAGATAAAAGTGATAAAATCTTTTTCATAATTATTCTTGTTTTAATTGTTTGGGCTTTGTGATGGTCTATATGACTAAAGTCAAAAGTCTAAAGTCTAAAGTCAAAAGTCAAAAGTCTAAGGACTAAGGACTAAGGCTTTCGACCTTTTGACCTTATTCGTTGGCAAAGGTAATAAAAAAACATGAAAACAAAAAAGGAATTTCCTCATTTATCGAGGAAATTCCCTATTTTGTTGCTTAATATTCGCATTATAGTGGTCAAACCACGGATTTGGATCCTTGTATCTGCTGTAATCAACGCTCAATCCTATTGAAAATGCTGGCGTTACCTTGTATTCCGCACCTATGCCGATGCGGTCGGCCACATCATCCATATAGTAGAGAGGCAAAGGGATATGTCGATTGTTGAGAAGCGATTTCTGTCCGTAGGCATACACATTCAATCGGTCGTTTGCCTGATAGTTCAAAATGGCTGACAATCCTGCGCTTCTGAACGAATCGTGTGCCCATGATGTGTTCTTGATATAACCGCCTATGGCTGCGCTGAATTTCTTGCCCAAAGGCATAGCGTACATCATCGAAGCATTCTCAGAAAAACCAGCTCCGCTCCATGTGTGGCCGCTTCCGAAAGTAGAGAATACCGACAAACCGAGCGAAGCATTCACGCCCTCATGCAAACTCCATGTTGGCCAATGGTGGAAACCCATATAAGGGAAATGGATACTTGGCACCTGACCATACTCGGTAAGCTTTGGCAGACTTGGCATCAGTTCTTGCGTTACGGATGTCTGGTGGTCAATTTTTATGCTATCATCTATCACCAAGTCCCTTGTCTCTTGTGCGTTGGCTGCAAGAGGCAAGAACAGAAGAATTAAATATCGTAATGTTTGGTGTAGCATACTTTTTCTATTTACCAGTTATCGGCTACAAAGGTAAAGTAAAAAACTTAAACCTCCAAATCATTTACACCTTCTTAACTTTCATTTAGCTTTTTGGTGAGAAGAGCCGCCTATGTGAGTCCGTTGATCCTCCTATGATCCTCCGTACCAAAGTCGGTGCAAAGTCGGTGCAAAGTCGGTGCAAAGTCGGTGGAGGTGCGATTTCAGAGCGGAGGAAGAGCGAAAGAAAAGCGAAGGAAGAGCGGAGGAATACCATAGGTATTTGTACTTTTTGGGGATTTATTTGGTTGTTTCAAAAATTTGGAGTACATTTGCATCGTATTTGGAAATCGAAACTTAAAAAACGAAACTTGAACATCAGAATGAATCTGAAACTTAGGCTCATAATAATGAACTATCTGGAGTTCGCCGTCTGGGGAGCATATCTCACCAGCATGGGATCGTATCTTGCAGAAGCAGGATTCGGCTCTATAATCGGATGGTTCTATAGCATACAAGGAGTGGTCAGCTTGTTTATGCCCGGAATAATGGGCATAGTAGCAGACAAGTGGGTTCCGGCACAGAAATTGTTGTCCTTGTGTCATCTGGTGGCAGGTTTGTTCATGGGCGCTACAGGTTTCTATGGCATGACCTCCGGTTGCGAGATAGGGATGCTGTTCACCCTCTATGCGTTCAGTGTGGCATTCTTTATGCCGACTATCGCGCTAAGCTATTCTGTGGCGTTCAACGCCCTTGCAACGAATGGATATGATACGGTGAAGATATTCCCGTCGATAAGAATCTTTGGTACGATAGGCTTCATCTGTACTATGGTGGCTGTGGATTTGCTCGGTTTCCAAACCTCAAGCAAGCAATTCGTTGTGAGTGCGGCTTTGAGCCTTCTGCTTGCAGCTTACAGTCTTACGTTACCTGCATCTCCGGTAAAGGAACAAGAGGCAGACAAGTCTTCGCCATTACTCGTAAGGATATTCGGTCTTGACTCGTTCAAGTTGTTCAAAAAGAAGAAGATGGCGATATTCTTCGTCTTCTCGATGTTCATAGGCGTATGCCTTCAGATAACTAACGGATATGCAAATCCGTTCATCACATCGTTCAAGGACGTGGCTGAATATGCCGATACATTTTGTGCTCAGCATGCCAATATCCTTATATCATTATCACAGATAAGCGAGACCTGTTGCATACTGCTTATTCCTTTCTGCCTGAAGAAGTTCGGAATAAAGAAGGTGATGATGATAGCCATATTGGCGTGGGTGTTGAGGTTCGGATTGTTCGGTTTGGGAGATACAGGCTCAGGATTGTGGATGTTAGTGCTTAGCTGTATAGTATATGGTGTGGCATTCGACTTCTTCAACATATCAGGAGCGTTGTTCGTTGACCAGAATACGGATGCAGATACCCGTTCGTCGGCACAAGGCTTGTTCATGATGATGACCAACGGATTTGGCGCAACGGTAGGAACACTTTCGGCTCAGGCAGTTGTGAACACATTCGTATATGATGAGGGTGTGACGGATGCCCTTGCAGGATGGAGGACCTCATGGTTCATATTCGCTGGATATGCACTCGTGCTGCTTGTGCTGTTTGGAATAATCTTTAGGCCGAAGCGGCCCCTCACCCGTCCTACGGACACCCTCTCCCCAAAGGGCGAGGGGAAAGTTAGTATTTAACCCTAAAATAATCCCTCATAAGCAGTAAAATGTTACTTCTTCCTCGCCCCTTGGGGAAGTTCGATGTTGATAACATCGGAGTATGTGTCAGAGGATACCCAAAGGGCAGGTGAGGGGCTGATATTTATATTTATGAATAAAATAAAACTGAAATACATGGGCATTCAACTGATGGTGAACAATACGGATATTGGCATCATCAGTCTTGTTGACGAGGCAGAAACCCGCCATCTTAGCATAGTGTGTGATAGGTTTACGAAGTTTCAGTTTGACCTGCGTTCTGGTCTTGCGAATACAGAGGAAGAACCTGTTCAGGCTATTGGTGAAAATGCGGGCAGGACTCTTCTTCCTGAGGCTCTGATGGGGATTATCAACTATATGACAGACCTGAAGCTCTGCGTAGTGGTGACGAATGTAGTTGATGGAATCTATCGTGCTGTTATTGAGGATGAGCGTACTGGTACTACCTTCCCGGTTAAGGCTACCGAGGGCGTTCTGCTCACGCTTGCCAATAAGCATGTGCCTCTCTATGCCGAGCAGAGGCTATGGCAGTATCAGAGCGTGCCTTTGAAGAAAGGGCAGCCGGGTGTGGCTATTCCTATCAATTCTCTTACAAAGGAGATGCTTGAGGCATCACTTGAGAAGGCTATTGAGAATGAGGAATACGAAACGGCCAAGCATATCAAGGAGGAACTTGACAGGAGGGCAAAGGAATGAAGGAAGTGAGATATTTCTATGTGCCAAAGGCTGGGGAACTTGATGAACTTCCACAGGAAGAGGCACAGCACGCCATCCGCGTGTTGAGGCTCGTTGAGGGCGATGAGATATTCCTCATGGATGGTGAGGGCGTGTTCTTCAAGGCAGAGGTCACTCTTGCCCAGGGGAAGCATTGTCACTATCGCATCACAGAAAAACTTCCTCAAGAGAAAGGATGGAAAGGACATCTCCATATCGCTATGGCTCCTACGAAGATGATGGAGCGTGTGGAGTGGATGGTGGAGAAAGCCACGGAGATAGGTGTGGATGAGTTCTCGTTTCCTCTTTGCAAGTTCTCAGAAAGGAAGCAGATGAGAAAGGATAGGGTAGAGAAGATTGTTGTTTCTGCCGTTAAGCAGAGTCGAAAGCCTTGGATTCCCGTTGTCAATGAGATGACTCCTTTCATGGATATAATAAAGCAGCATCCCAAGGGCTTTATCTGCCATTGCTATGATGAAGTTCCGAGGACTGATTTCTTCGGGGAATTGAAGGCTCTGGATATTGCTGATAATGAAGAAATCCTTGTCCTTGTAGGTCCCGAGGGTGATTTCTCAATAGAAGAGGTAAAGGCTGCCGTTGAGGCTGGCTATAAGTCTGTGTCGCTCGGTTCGGCAAGACTTAGAACTGAAACCGCAGCATTGTCGGCTGTGATGATGATGCAGTTGGGAGCGAGAACCAATTGAAAATTGATAATTGAAAATTGAAAATTATAATGCCTTTTGCGAAATTACTATCAAACATCCTTCCCTTTGGGAAGGCTTGGTTAGGCTTTGTTTTCTTGGCTTCATGTACCAATCAAGAACTTTTTTACTACGATGCCATCCCTTCTCAGAGTAAGGCTCTTGTGCGTGTTGCTTCTGTGGATAGGTCAAAGGCAAGTCTTGAGCTTTTCATGGGGGAAGGTGCTTTGTCATTATCTGAGAGATCGGGTGTAGATATCTCCTCGCCTGTATATCTCTTTGCAGCTCCCGACGGTAGTCTTGGGGCTTGTGCAAAGGTGACGGATGATGATGAGATTGACGCTCTCATATCTGCTCTTGCAAAATCAGGGAAGGCTTCTGAGCCAAAGGAGATAAAGGATTGCAAATATGCCGTGGTGAACAGGAATTTCCTCGTGGCATATAATGAGGATGCTCTCGTGGCGGTAGGTCCAGTTATTGCCTCTGACGAGGCTAAGGTGGCAAAGAGGATGATGAGATACCTCACACTTGATCCCGAGCTTGGCATTGGCACTACTGATATTTTCAAGGAGTTAGAAGGCTCGAAATCGTCTGTTTCGCTCATAGCGAGCATAAGCGTGATGCCGAAGAAACTCGTTGTGCCTTTCCTTATCGGCACACCTACAGGTACAAGTACGGATGATGTGATGCTAAAGGCTGATGTGAACGTTAATGATAGCATTCTTACACTTGTGGGCAGCACTACTTCTGATAATCAGCTTATACGTCAGGGTATAGATAATGCGAAGAATATCCTTGAAAAGGGTAACAGCGAGGAGATTATCCGCATGATGGAGGCAAACAAGGATCTTATGTCGATGCTCAATACTGGTGGCTTCCGTGAGAAACTGCAGAAGGTGCAGGGGCGTATGCTCATAACTCAGAGCGGTAATGATGCAGAGGTAGAAACGCTTCAGGATGCTGATGCCAATACCTTGATGAAGGTTTCTGTTAATCTGAAATCGCTAGACAAGGAAGTTATGAGCATCTTTGAGCCTTTCCTTGGAGGGGTGAAAAGAATAGAATATGAGGTACGGCCTCTCCCCCCGCCCTCCCCCGTAGGGAGGGAGCCGGAGTGCGCAAAAGACTGATAAAAAATCGAAATTTAGTAATAGTTAATTAAATCTCCTTGTATGCTGAGCGGATGGTCATTCGCGGACAGGCTCCCTCCCTACGGGGGAGGGCGGGGGGAGAGGCCTTAGGCCAATAATAATGAATAAAATATCATTCAATAATGTTCTTCCTGCTGTGTTCAAAGGACAGCAGATGCAATCTGAGATATGGCAGAAAGAGGTCTGTTTTGAGAAAGGGAAACTGTCGCTTGTCATTGCCGATTCAGGAAAAGGCAAGAGCACGTTCTGCTCATATATTCTCGGGTATCGTTCTGACTATGAGGGGAGTATCCTCTTTGATGCAGAAGATGTGAAGAACTTCAGCGTAGAGAAATGGTGCTCGCTTCGTCGCACAACGATTAGCCATCTCTTTCAGGAACTCCGTCTTTTCCCAGAACTTACAGCTCTGGAGAATGTGCAGATTAAAAATACTCTCACAGGACATAAGTCTGAGGCTGAGATAAAGGACTGGTTCAACCGTCTTGGCATAGGTGACAAGATTGACACAAAGATTGCCCACATGTCATTCGGACAGCAGCAGAGGGTGGCTATGATGCGTGCTTTGGCTCAGCCTTTTGATTTCCTCTTGCTTGATGAACCTGTCTCTCACCTTGACGACACCAACTCAGCAATCATGGCCGATATTATGATGGAAGAGGTGAAACGTCAGAATGCAGGTGTTATTGTGACGAGCATCGGCAAGCACATGGATATTAAATACGATAGGGTGGTAAAATTATAAAAGCCCCCCCTGTCCCTCCCAAATGGGTGGTTCGATGTTGATAACATCGGAGTATGTGGCAAGCTCCACCCCCTTACCTCCTCCAGGGGGAGTGGTTAGTATTTATAATCAAAGGAGGAATTGAAAAATGACAATAATGCCTTTAAGGGATTAATACTATAAAACTACCTTCCCTTGGGGAAGGCTTGGTTAGGCTTCTTATGATTTGGAAATTACTTAGATCGCATATCAGTATCCCGCAGTTTATAGGTTTTCTGTTCGCCAATCTCTGTGGAATGGTAATCGTGCTACTCGGAATACAGTTCTATTATGACGTATTACCAGTCTTCACGCAGGAGGATTCCTTCATGAAGGCCAATTATGTGATGGTGTCAAAGAATATTGGTATGGGGACAACGATTAGCGGTGCCGATACCGATTTCTCCGAGAAGGAGATAAAGGATGTTGCCTCACAGCCTTTCGTTCAGAAAGTGTGCGGCTTTTCTTCTACCTGTTATAAGGTTGATGCCCGAATGGGAGTCTCCGGACAGCCAGTCCTGTCAAGTGAGCTGTTCTTCGAGTCTGTGCCTGATGATTTCGTGGAAATGGACAAGAGCCTGTGGGTATGGAAGGAAGGGCAAAAAGAAGTGCCTGTCATAGTTCCGCGTACCTATATCGATATGTATAACTTCGGTTATGCCCAAAGTCATAATGCTCCTAAGATATCACAGAGCGTGATGGGATTGATAGATTTCTCAATTATCATAAAAGGTGATGGCAAGGAAGATACGTATAAGGGTAGGGTAGTGGGCTTCTCTTCAAGTCTGAGTAGCATACTCGTTCCGCAGTCGTTTATGGATTGGAGCAACGCCTATTATGCTCCGAAGGATAACGTGAGCCACACCCGACTTCTGATGCAACTGACAAATGGGGCTGACAAGAATGTAGAGGAATATCTTAACGCGCATGGTATGGAGATTGAGCAGGAACAGATGGAACAGGAAAAAGTGGCATACTTCCTCCGTCTCGTAGTCACTCTGGTGATGATTGTCGGACTCGTCATCTCCGCCTTGAGTTTCTATATCCTCATGCTCAGCATCTATCTGCTTGTGCAGAAGAATGCCAGGAAACTTGAGAACCTGCTTCTCATCGGCTATTCTCCTTCAAAGGTTGCTCGTCCTTACCAGTTGCTTACGTTCAGCCTTAATGCCGTGGTTCTCATTATCGCTATGATTACTGTCTTTGCCTTGAGAACATATTATATAAATATAATTTCAGACGTATATCCCGAACTTGCAAACGGCACTCTACTGCCTATGGTATCGGTGGGTATAGCCTTGTTCCTTTTCGTAACGATTTTGAATGTTTGTATTATTTACAGAAAGATTATTCAGATCTGGTTCCGAAAGGAGTCGTAAATGAAAATTGAATAATGGAAAATACGAGTTTGTATTGCTGTTTAAATGCAGACAATCAACTTTTACCATAATAGGTAACTTGAATTTTCCATTATTCATTTTTCGTTTTTCTTTTCCATTCGAGGTCTTAAAATATCTTTAATTCTAAGTGCCAAATCATAAATTGCCGTTAATACGTGAGGATGATTATTTAAAAAAAAGCAAAAAACATGACAAAATGTCGGAATTACATTTTTTGCGTTTAATTTTGCACTCAGGAATCGGATGTTAGTTGTCAGATGTGTCTGTCAGAAATGGCACAAATCACCTGTCACCTTCCACCAACAAAGAGGTTATCTGTAATTAAACAATAAAAATGAATAAAAAGACTATTTGTAATTTTGCTGTTGCAGCACTTTGTGTGACATCGCTCACATTCTCAGTTGCAGCCTTCACAGAGGCTAAGGCTGCAAAAGTTCCAAATGCTCCTGCCACTGTTGCAGGTCAGCCAGTTGATTTGACTTATGCAGCCGACAAGGCTCTGCCATGTGTGGTACATATAAAATACCTTCAGAATTCAAAGGTTCAGGAGGTAGAGATGCAGAGTGATCCGTTCGGCGATTTCTTCGACCCGTTCGGTATGTTCGGACAGCGTGGTCAGGGACAGAATCAGCGCCGTAAGGTTCAGACTCCTAAGAAGGAGGGTGCCGGCTCTGGCGTCATCATCTCTGAGGATGGCTATATCGTAACAAACAACCACGTTGTAGAGGGTGCTGACGAACTCACCATTACCCTTAACGACAACCGTGAGTATTCTGCTCGTATCATCGGTACTGACAAGAATACCGACCTCGCTCTTATCAAGATCAACGCAAAGAACCTCCCAACTATCACCATAGCTTCAAGTGATGATATCAAGGTGGGTGAGTGGGTTCTTGCAATCGGACACCCATTCAATCTCCGTGCTACCGTAACGGCAGGTATCGTTTCTGCAAAGGCACGTTCTCTCTATGCTAATAGCGTTGAGTCATTCATCCAGACTGATGCTGCTATCAATGCAGGTAACTCTGGAGGTGCTCTCGTAAACGTGAAGGGTGAGCTTGTTGGTATCAATGCAATGCTCTATTCTCAGACAGGTAACTTCACAGGTTATGGCTTCGCTATCCCTACAACTATCATGAACAAGGTTGTTGCAGATTTGAAGGAATATGGTCAGGTACAGCGTGGCTTGCTCGGTATTATGGGACGTGATGTACGCGGCTACCTTGACGAGCAGAAGGCACAGCAGAAGGAAGTTGATCTTGGCACAAACGATGGCGTTTATGTTGACAAGGTTACAGAAGGCGGTTCTGCCGAGGATGCTGGTATTGAGGACGGTGATGTTATCACAAACATCGATGGTCAGAAGGTTACAAAGATGGCTGAGCTTCAGGAGATTCTCGCTACAAAGCGTCCTGGCGACAAGGTTAAGGTTGTTGTTCTCCACAAGAAGAAGTCAAAGACCGTTGAGGTTACTCTCAAGAACGAGCAGGGCAATACTAAGGTTGTGAAGGATGCCGACATCGATGTTCTCGGTGCTCAGATTCGTGAGGTCAACGACCGTGAGAAGGAGGAACTCGACATCAAGTACGGATTGAAGGTGACAAAGATTAACTCTGGTAAGTTCAAGGATCGTGGTATTCCTGTAGGTTTCATCATCCAGACTGTCAACGAGACACCTATGAAGGAACTCTCTGACCTTAGCAACGCTGTCAAGGCTGCTAACAAGAGCAAGGATCCAGTCCTCTACATTAAGGGTATTTATCCTTCAGGTAAGAAGGAATACTTCACAGTACCTTTGGGAGAATAAAAGTTTCCGCTTGCGCGGAGATTTGGAAAGTAAATTAGAAGTAAATTAAATCAGTAAATTAGTTCTGTAAATTATTAAGGGAAACGGATTTATCCGATTTATCTGATAGCTGGCGCAGTATTGTTTGTGCATTTGATTTCAGATAAATCAGATAAATCCGCTTTTTTTCATTGAACTCACGTTAAATAATCTCCGCTTTCAATTTGAAAGTAAAACACCCTATTTCTCTGATAAAACTGCGAATTTATCCTTTTCAAGATATTTTTTCGCTCTTTTTGTTTGGTGTTTGTGGAAAAAATAGTAATTTTGCAACCATGACATTGATAATTGTAGCAATACTATTAGTTAGCTATATCCTGATAGCTACCGAGAGGCTCACCAACGTAAACAAAGCTGCTATCGCAGTCTTTGCCGGTACCGTTGGGTGGGTATTGTATATCTGTTGGGGTAGTGACTTTATCATGTCAAACCATCAGGGAGAGTATATGAGCTTTCTTCATGGGGCTTCAGCTACAAGTGATGCCGTAAAAAGCTACATTTGGCAGAACATATTCATACAATGCGTGGGAAAGGCTTCTGAGGTAGTGCTCTTCCTCCTCGCAACGATGACTATCGTCGAGATTCTGCATAACAACGGATGCTTCGACTTCCTCACGATCTGGCTACGTACACGTAACAGCCGGGTGCTGCTCTGGAAACTTGCGGCATTCTCATTCATCCTGTCAGCCAACCTCGACAACATATCATCTACAGTGATGATGCTTACCGTCACCAATCAGATTCTGCCACGCACTCGCGACAGGATTATCTATGGTGCTGTGGTTGTCCTTGCTGTCAACTTCGGCGGTGCCCTTACCGTTATCGGCGACCCGACATCGCTCGTGCTATGGAATATGGGAGCTATAACAGCAACGTCATACTCATTGTCACTCCTCATTCCATGTCTCATAGCATGGATGCTACCAACATATCTCATCGGCAGGACATTGAGCGAGACCGTGCAGCTAGACCGCCCGGGATTGCCTTATCGTGGCGATGACACCAATCTCAAGGTATGGCAGCGTCTCGTAGTGCTCTTCGTGGGTATCGGAGGTCTGTGGTTCATCCCAACGTTCCACAATATCACTAAGCTCTCTCCATTCCTCGGAGCATTCTGTGTGTTGTCCATCTTGTGGATAATAAACGAGATATTCAACCGAAACATAATGAGTTTCGACAGGAGAATGACACGTTCCATCCCACGACAGCTCCAGTATTCCATCATACAGCTCATGCTCTATGTCATGGGTATCATGCTGGCTGTTGGTGTTGTGGCAGAGACTGGCGCATTCGTATGGCTTGCCGAGCAGATAGCCGAGTATTGCCCAAGCATCTGGATTCTCGGTGTCATCGCAGGATTCATCAGCATCTTCCTTGACAACTTCGCCACGGCGATGACGATGATATCAATCTTTGATATGAACGCCGTTATGCAGCCTACTGGACCATTACTCGTGGATATGGTGCAGAACGGAGCTTATTGGAAGGTAATAGGTTATGTCACAGCTGTTGGTAGTAGCGTGTTAGCCGTTGGAAGCGTATCGGGTATCGTATATATGCGTACTGAGCGCGTCGGAATGTCATGGTACTTCAAGCACGTAGGCTCAAAGGTGCTGCTTGCCGGCATTATTGGACTCGTGGTGCTGTATTTCACGGTATAAAAGGTGGCCTCTCCCCTCGCTTTTCACATACTCCGATGTTATCAACATCGGACTTCCCTCCGTAGGGAGGGAGCCGGAAGGCGCAAGGGTAAATAGTACATAGCAAAATAGTAAATAACTAAAAGAATATCAGGTAACAATTAAATTATAAACACTATGGCAAAAATCGAGACAATAGGCATTCTCACATCAGGCGGCGATGCTCCTGGAATGAATGCAGCCATTCGTGCCGTGACTCGTGCCGGCATCTACAACGGTTTCAAGGTAAAGGGCATCTATCGCGGATATGACGGCCTTATCAATGGTGAGATGAAGGATTTCACCACGGAGAACGTGAGCGGTATCATCACCCTCGGTGGTACTATCCTCAAGACTGCTCGCTCAAAGGAATTTATGACAATGGAGGGAATGCAGAAGGCATACGACCAGATCAAGGCTAACGGCGTTGATGCGCTCATCGTATGCGGTGGTAACGGTTCTCTCACAGGTGCCATGAACTTCGCTCGTGAGTTCGACGTGCCATGTATCGGTCTTCCTGGCACTATCGACAACGACCTCTACGGAACTGACTCTACTATTGGTTATGATACAACGATGAACACCATCATGGAGTGTGTTGACCGCATCCGCGACACCGCACAGAGCCATGAGCGCATCTTCTTCATCGAGGTTATGGGACGTGATGCGGGCTTCCTTGCCCAGAACTCTGCCATCGCCTGTGGTGCTGAGGCTGCCATCATACCAGAGGAGGCAACCGACGAGGACCAGTTGGCGGAATTCATGAAGCGCGGCATTCGTAAGTCTAAGAAGTCATGTATCGTCATCGTGTCAGAGTCGCCTAAGTGCGGTGCCCTCTACTATGCAGAGCGTGTCAAGAACGAGTTCCCTGGCTACGATGTGCGCGTGTCAATTCTCGGACACCTCCAGCGTGGCGGTAGTCCAACAGCTCGTGACCGAATACTCGCAAGCCGTACAGGCGTTGGTGCTATCGAGGCACTCAAGCAAGGTCAGCGTAATGTCATGGTCGGCATCAAGAACAACGAGGTGGTCTATGTTCCATTCTCTGAGGCTATCCGTTCCGACAAGCCATTCGACAAGAAGCTCATTAAGGTGCTCGAAGAACTCAGCATCTAATTTTTTCACAAGCAGCAATTTTATTAAACGCAAGGCGCGAAGACGCAAAGAAAACTCTCTGTGTCTTCGCGCCTCTGCGGTTGAAAATAATTGATTTCTACTATTTCACTCCCCCGCCAAGGACGATATAGAGGGCTATGACTGCCTGAGAACCGTTATACATGTTCATGGCTTCGCTGAGCTGTGCGCTGAGTAGCGACTCCTGGGCGGTGAGAACTTCGAGATTGCTTGCCTTACCATTGTCCATAAGTTCGTGAGTACCAGTATAAGCCTCATGCAGCACCTGTACTTGACGCTAATAGAAAACAGACTTCTCGTGCATCGCCCTCCTTTATGTGTCGCACCTTTCGACGCTTATTTTCATCGAACAAACGTAATTGTGTTTTTGCCTTGACTTCAACACAAACTTGATTTTTCATTTTACTTTTCATTTTTCTTTTTTAATAATTATATAATAGGTGTATGGTTCGGATTGATACATTTGTAAATGAAAAAGGAACATGGAGTTTGCAAAAAAGTTGTTTGAGAGAAAAAATGTAAAAAAAAATTAAGAAAAATTTTTGTTATTAAAAAGTTTTTACTACATTTGCATTTGAAAATGTGAAACGTGCGTCTGCCTTTTAGGGCTGACAAGCACTATTTCCTTCATGCGAAGAAATGCTTTTTCATTGGGAAACCTAGTAAATAACTAGTCATTAAGATGACAAAAAGACTTTGCCACCTAAATTAAGATTAACTCTAAAAACTAAAATAATATGTCACAAATTATTGGTCACATATCTCAGATCATCGGTCCTGTTATCGACGTTCATTTCGATACAAAGGGACTTGACGCTGAGAAGGTACTGCCTAAAATTCATGAAGCACTTATCGTGAAGCGTGCTGATGGACGTGATCTCATTATTGAGGTTCAGCAGCATATTGGTGAGGATACCGTGCGTACTGTTGCCATGGATAATACCGATGGCCTTCAGAGAGAGCTTGAAGTAATCCCAACAGGTGCTCCTATCTCTATGCCTTCTGGTGAGCAGATCAAGGGCCGTATGCTCAACGTTATCGGTCAGCCTATTGACGGCATGAAGCAACTCGGTCAGGAGAACAAGTATCCTATTCACCGTGAGGCTCCTAAGTATGAAGAACTCTCTACCTCTAAGGAAATGCTTGCTACAGGTATTAAGGTCATTGACCTTTTGGAGCCTTACCTTAAGGGTGGTAAGATTGGCTTGTTCGGTGGTGCCGGTGTAGGTAAGACCGTGCTTATCATGGAGCTTATCAATAATATCGCAAAGGGTCACAACGGCTACTCTGTATTCGCCGGTGTAGGTGAGCGTACTCGTGAGGGTAACGACCTTATCCGTGAGATGATTGAGTCTGGCGTTATCAAGTATGGTGAGAAGTTCAAGGAGGCTATGGCCGAGGGTAAGTGGGATTTGTCACTTGTTGACCCTGAGGAACTTAAGAAGTCACAGGCTACGCTTGTTTACGGTCAGATGAATGAGCCACCAGGCGCACGTGCTTCTGTTGCCCTCTCAGGACTTACCGTTGCCGAGGAGTTCCGTGATCAGGGTGGTGACATCCTCTTCTTCATTGATAACATCTTCCGTTTCACTCAGGCAGGTTCTGAGGTATCGGCTCTTCTCGGCCGTATGCCATCAGCCGTGGGTTATCAGCCAACGCTTGCTTCTGAGATGGGTGCTATGCAGGAGCGTATCACATCAACAAAGACAGGTTCTATCACATCAGTACAGGCTGTTTATGTGCCTGCCGATGACTTGACCGACCCTGCTCCAGCTACTACCTTTACTCACCTTGATGCTACAACGGAGCTTTCACGTAACATCGCACAGCTCGGTATCTATCCTGCTGTGGATCCGCTCGGTTCTACTTCACGTATCCTTGATCCGCTGGTTGTAGGTAAGGAACACTATGAGTGCGCTCAGCGTGTGAAGCAGATTCTTCAGAAGTATAAGGAGCTTCAGGACATCATCGCCATCCTCGGTATGGATGAGCTCTCAGATGAGGATAAACTGACTGTGAACCGCGCTCGTCGCGTACAGCGTTTCCTCTCACAGCCATTCACGGTTGCAGAGCAGTTCACTGGCGTTAAGGGTGAGATGGTAAGTATCGAGGATACTATCAAGGGCTTCAATATGATTCTCAATGGTGAGCTTGACGACCTGCCAGAGCAGGCTTTCCTGAACGTGGGTACTATCGAGCAAGCTATCGAGAAGGGTAAGAAGCTTCTTGCTCAGGCACAGGGATAAAAAAGCCAACCCATTAGCCCCTCACCCGTCCCATGGACACCCTCTCCCCAAGGGGCGAGGGGGATATTACTAATGAAACCTCAAAACCTTACAGTGAAAGAATGTAACTTTTTCCTCGCCCCTTGGGGAGAGGATGCCCGAAGGGCAGGTGAGGGGCCGTGGTTCGTTAATTTATATTCTTATGTTAAAATTAAAGATAGTTTCACCAGAGAAGATTGAGTTTGACGGCGAGGTGCAGAGTGTGCTCGTCCCAGGAACATTGGGAAGCTTCGAGATACTTCAGAACCACGCGCCAATCATATCTTCACTTGAAAAGGGTGTTGTTACCTACGAAACGGCTCAAGGAAAGAGTAGCCTTGATATCATCGGAGGCTTTGTTTCTGTGAATCAGAATCAGGTAAACCTCTGCGTGGAATTGTAAAAGTAAGGAAATGCCAGAGACTGAAATAAAGAAGCAAGCCAGTCAGCACATACTGCTATGCCTTCTGGCCATCTGCGTGGTAAGGGGCATAACAATGGTAATCACAAGATACCAGTTGTTGGATGCGAGTCTGTTGCACGACAAAGCTTGTAGTATTGCGGCTATCTTTTCTGTGTTTGAGACGGTAATCCTGACAACGCTGTGGAAATGGGTTGCTACGAAGCATCTTAACTTCCTCGCCACGTTTCATACCGCAAGTTCCGGCTTCCGTATGTTCCTTGTTCTGGTTACGCTAGGTGTGATCTATGCCGTAGTAGGCAGGGATGAGATAGTTCCTTGGGTTATAGCCTTTATGGTCAACTATTTCGTGTTGCTGGTTCTTCATTCCATCTTCTTTGCCAAGATGGTCAACAAACTCTTCAAGTAAATAAGGTTAATAAGTAAAATAATGAAACACGTTAAGTCGATACTCCTCTTGTTGATGGTAGCATTGCTTCCGCTGTCATCCTTCGCCTCAGAAGAGAAGAAGGAGGGCGGTGAAGGTATAGACATCCCTGAGATTGTACTTGAGCATCTTGCCGATGCTTACGAGTGGCATATCTGTTCGTATGAGGGTAAGCACTTGAGTATTCCATTGCCTATTATCGTAAGGAGCAGCGCAACGGGTGAGTGGACGTTCTGTACAGAGCATTCACTTCCGCAGAACTTCTTCTTCAATCAGGAAAAGCATGGCAAGATATATGAGAACATGCCTGACGGTTCTGTGGAGCGTCCTTTGGATCTGTCGATTACAAAGAGCGTTGCTCAGATCTGGATTGTGGTTATCATTCTCATTACCATATTCCTGTCATGTGCTAGCTGGTATAAGAAGCACGACACGAAGAAGGAGGCTCCAAGTGGCTTTGTGGGATGTATGGAGATGCTTATAATGATGATTCATGACGACGTGGTAAAGGCACTCGTGGGTGAGAGATACTATCGTCGCTATGCTCCATACCTTATGACGGTGTTCTTCTTCATCTTCACCACTAACCTAGTGGGATTGCTTCCAATCTTCCCTGGCGGTGGTAACGTGACGGGTAACATCAATATCACGTTCTTCCTTGCCATCTGTACGATGATTGCCGTTAACTTCAATGGCAACAAGGAGTACTGGAAGGAGATATTCTGGCCTGAGGTGCCTTTGTTCCTAAAGGCATATCCTGCTCCGCTTATCCCAGTGATTGAGGTTGTCGGTATCTTCACCAAGCCATTTGCCTTGATGGTCCGTCTCTTTGCCAACATGATGGCTGGTCATGCCGTGATACTTTCATTCACATGTATCATCTTCCTTGGATGGTCAATGGGTACGGCATACGGTATAGGTCTTAACCTATTCAGCGGACTGATGCTTCTGTTCATGAATCTCGTTGAGGTGCTTGTGGCATTCGTTCAGGCATACGTATTCACACTTCTCTCTGCCGTGTTCATCGGACTCTCTCGTCCTGAGCATCATCACGCAGAGTAATAAACATCAAGAAATAACAAATGTGCCGTGTCAGCGTTTGGCATGGTCGAAAATAGAAATAACAAAAAAATAACTAATAACTTTAAACATTTAAAATTATGATTTCATCACTTCTTTTAGACGGAATCGCAGCTATGGGTTGCGGTCTTGGTGCAGGTCTTGCTACTATTGGTGCAGGTTTGGGTATTGGTAAAATTGGCGGTAACGCTATGGATGCTATTGCTCGTCAGCCAGAGGCTTCAAGTACAATCATGACAAACATGATTCTTACTGCTGCTTTCGTTGAGGGTGTTGCCCTCTTCGCAGTTGTTGCCTGCGCATTCCTTATCAAGTAATCATCACAGGTTTGAAGGTAGAGTTCATACCTTCTTATAAACCTCAAAACCATTAGAAAATGGAGAATCTCCCATCAATATTAACTCCCGATCTTGGACTACTGTTCTGGATGCTTCTCGCATTCCTTGTAGTGTTCGGTGTGCTTGCTAAGTTCGGCTTCCCTGCGGTTGAGGAACGCAAGAAGTTCATCGATGAGAGTCTGAAAAGTGCCCATGAGGCTGCAGAGAGACTCACTAACATACAGCAGGAAAGTGAAGCTATAGTACAGCAGGCACGTGTTCAGCAGGCGGACATCATCAAGGAAGCCGGCGCTAAGCGTGATGCCATTATCGCGGAAGCTCAGAATAAGGCGAAGGCAGAGGCTACTCGTATCATGGAGGAAGCAAACCTCCAGATAGAGCGTGAGAAGCAGGCTGCTATCCGTGATATTCGAGCTCAGGTTGCCCAGCTCTCTGTTCAGATAGCTGAGAAGGTGGTACGTACCAACCTCTCAGACGATGCTCAGCAGATGCAGCTCATCGACCGTATGCTGGATGAGGTTCAAGTGGAGAATAAATAAAGTATAAGGGAAAATCGATTATGAATACTGGTGTAATTTCAGTTCGCTATGCTCGCGCTCTTCTGAAGAGTGCTGACCAACAGGCAGTGAAGGACGCTGTGTATGCAGATATGCAGAACATCGCCCAGAGTTACCTTGACGTGCGCCAGCTGAGAACAGCCATCGACAATCCTATGCTGCCAAAGGACAAGAAGGAGGGAATCCTCCTTGCTGCCTGCGGTGGTAACCCTTCAGAGCAGACCAAGAGGTTCATACGTCTTGTGCTTCAAGAGGGTAGGGAGAACCTTATGCAGTTTATGGCCAATTCCTTTGTCACACTCTACCGTCAGGAGAAGAATGTGGTTTCCGGTCGTCTCATCACAGCTGTCCCCGTAACGGAGGATGTTCGTAATAAGATGCAGAAGATGGTGGAGAAGCGCACTCAGGCAAACGTGGAGTTCGAGACAAAGGTGAACCCCGACATTATCGGTGGCTTCATACTAGAGTATGATACCTATCGCATGGATGTCAGCGTACAGTCGCAGTTGCGTACTATTCTCAAGCAGTTAGGCTAATCCCGACTGTAATTAGTAAACTTGTAACTTTGTAATTTCGAATAATGGACAAAATAAAACCAAGCGAAGTGTCTGAGGTGCTTCTTCAGCAGCTGCAGGGTATCAACCAAGGTCAGAATTTTGACGAGGTGGGTACCGTACTGACGGTGAGCGATGGTGTGGCTCGTATCTACGGCTTGCGCAATGCACAGGCTAACGAACTTCTTGAGTTCGAAAACGGCACCATGGCTATCGTGATGAACTTGGAGGAAGACAACGTAGGTTGTGTGCTTCTGGGTCCTACAAGCGGTATTAAGGAAGGACAGACTGTGAAGCGTACCAATCGTATTGCTTCTATTCGCGTCAACGACAATATGCTCGGCCGTGTCATCAATCCTATCGGCCAGCCTATTGATGGTGGTGGTGCTATTGACCTTACCGACTCATTTGAGATGCCACTCGACCGTAAAGCTCCGGGCGTTATCTACCGTCAGCCGGTTAAGCAGCCATTGCAGACTGGTATCAAGGCTGTGGACTCTATGATTCCTATTGGTCGTGGTCAGCGTGAGCTTATCATCGGTGACCGTCAGACAGGTAAGACTGCCATTGCCATTGATACTATCATCAACCAGAAGTCTTTCTATGAGGCTGGACAGCCGGTTTACTGTATCTATGTTGCCATCGGTCAGAAGGCATCTACAGTAGCAGCTCTCGTTCAGAACCTCAAGGAGCGTGGTGCTCTTCCATATACTATCATAGTAGCTGCTACGGCAAGTGATCCTGCTGCTATGCAGTATTATGCACCATTTGCAGGTGCTGCTATCGGTGAGTATTTCCGTGACCGTGGTGAGCATGCCCTCGTTGTCTACGACGACCTCTCAAAGCAGGCTGTTGCATATCGTGAGGTATCTCTTATCCTCCGTCGTCCTTCTGGACGTGAGGCTTACCCTGGTGACGTGTTCTATCTCCACTCTCGTCTTCTCGAGCGTGCTGCTAAGATTAACGAGCAGCAGGAGGTGGCAGAGCAGATGAACGACCTTCCAGAGTGCTTGAAAGGTAAGGTGAAGGGTGGTGGATCTCTCACGGCTCTTCCTATCATCGAGACACAGGCAGGTGACGTATCAGCATACATTCCAACAAACGTAATCTCTATTACTGACGGACAGATCTATCTGGAGTCAGACCTCTTCAACCAGGGCTTCCGTCCAGCTATCAACGTAGGTATCTCCGTATCTCGTGTGGGTGGTTCTGCTCAGATCAAGTCAATGAAGAAGGTTGCAGGTACCCTGAAGATTGACCAGGCTCAGTATCGTGAGCTTGAGAGCTTCTCTAAGTTCTCAAGTGATATGGATGCCGTTACTGCCATGACTCTTGACCGCGGACGTAAGAATAATCAGTTGCTTATCCAGCCTCAGTATTCTCCAATGCCGGTAGGCGAGCAGATAGCCATCCTGTATTGCGGAACTCACGGTTTGATGGCTTCAGTTCCTGTAGAAAAGGTACGTGAATGTCAGGATACCTTCTTGGAGATAATGCGCACAAGCCATTCTGATGTCATTAACTTGCTTGGCAGTGGTAAGATTGACGATGGTGCAACCGCTACTATCAAGAAGGTGATGGCTGATGTATCAGGTCAGTACGCTAAATAATTACGAATTACGAATTACTAATTACTTAATTGGTAATTTTGAATTAAGAATTTAGACTTACCAATTATTAATTATTAATTGTTAATTATTAATTAGAAATATGCCGTCATTAAAGGAAATTAAAAATCGTATAGCATCAGTTCAGAGTACACGTAAGATTACGAGTGCGATGAAGATGGTAGCATCGAGCAAACTGCATCACGCGCAGGTGATGATTGAGAATATGCTCCCTTATGAGAATATGCTGGAGACTATCCTCAAGACCTACCTTGCCGCTGATATGGATGCTCAGGGCGCACTGACGCAGAAGCGAGAGGTAAAGAAGGTGGCAATGCTTGTCTTTGCTTCCAACTCAAGCCTTTGCGGTGGTTTCAACGCCAACGTGCTCAAGATGATGCAGCGTGCAGTGGACGGTTATAAAGAGAAGGGAATAGAGGTTGTTATCTATCCTGTAGGCCGTAAGGTTGCAGAAAAGGTAAACAAGCTCGGAATAAAGAGCGGTGGTAACTTTGCCGCCCTTGCCGACAAGCCAAATTCCCATGAATGCGTACGGATAGGTATTGAACTTGCCGACCTCTTCGTAAAGGGAGAGATTGACAAGGTTGAGATGATCTACCATCATTTCAAGAGTGCGGGTTCACAGATTCTCCAGACAAAGACGTTGATTCCTATCGACATCGAGGAGGCTATGGACTATGACCACACTCGTGATTTGAAAACAAATGTGGTGACTGGCAATGCGCAGGAATATCTTGAGAAACAGGGCGGACACAAGGCTCTTGACGGTACGAGTTCGGCTGCAAAGGCTAAAACCTTGCACGACAACTACATCGTTGAGCCAGACCGTCAGACGGTTCTCAACCTTCTCATTCCTCGCTATGTGAATTTAATGATCTACACAGCACTCCTTGACAGTAACGCATCGGAACATGCTGCACGTATGGTTGCTATGCAGACAGCAACGGATAATGCTGATGAATTGCTTCGTTTGCTGAACCTACAGTATAACAAGTCTCGTCAGCAGGCTATCACCAGTGAGCTCCTCGATATTGTGGGAGGTTCGGTGAATAACTAATTGGGCGACCCCTTTCCCCAACCCTTTCCCCGTTAGGGGCAAGGGAGGGCAGCTTGCAGGGATCGTTTATTTCTATCCTCTTCTCCGTAATGGGCAGGGTCGCTTATGAAGGGGATTTACTATCCCCTTGCCCCTTTATGGGGAACGTCGAAGAGGTCGCCGTTCCGAAGGAGGAAGGCAAAGGGTGCCCGAAGGGCGGAAAAGGGGTCGATATTAAGGGTGTGTCATAACTTAATGCTATGGCACACCTTTTGCTGTCAATTTGAATGATATGAAGAAGATAAAAGTACTGACAGGTATTCTGTTGCTCACAATGTCGGCTTATGCTCAGCAGCATGAGATACGGAGTGAAGACATAGCATCACTTCAGGTGGTTTCTGGAAAGGACTGGCTGGGGGATGCCGTAATCCGTCTTGGCTCTTCCGACCGTCTTACCATATCATTCGATGACCTCACGCACCAGTACCGTCGCTATGTCTATTCGCTTACACATTGCAATCCTGACTGGACACCAACCGAAGGACTCTTCACCAGCGACTTTATGACAGGATTTCAGGATGGTATCACAATCGACAGCTATCAGGAGTCTGTCAATACCAATCTGCTTTATACACACTATACGCTTAAACTCCCCAATTCCTCATGCTCACCAAAGATAAGCGGCAACTACCGCCTTGATATCATAGACGATGATACGAAGGACACGGTCATCACGGCCCGTTTCATGGTGACAGAGAATATAGCCAATATTTCAACCACCATACTTACCGATACCGACATAGATGTCCGTAAGGCACATCAGCAGGTCAATCTGCGTATCGACTATCCATCAACCCTTAAGGTAAGCAATCCTCGTGAGCAGTTCCGGGTGCTTGTGATGCAGAATCATCGCTCAGACAATCAGGTGTGGTGTCCTCCAGCTCCTATTGTCCGCCCTGGCACAATGGAATGGACACATACGAAAAGCCTTATCTTCCCTGCCGGAAACGAGTTTCATAAGTTCGAGATGCTCGATGTGCATCGCAACTCTATGGGCGTTGAGAGCCTGCAATGGGATGGCGAATGGTATCATGCATATCTGTATCATGACTACCCGCGTCGAGCGTATGTCTATGACGAGGATGCCGATGGTGCCTTCTACAACCGTAATTCGGACAATATAGAGAATGATATCACCTCCGAATACGTAAAGGTGCATTTCTATCTCGACACCCCGCGTCTTGAAGGTGATGTGTATGTTGACGGCAAATGGACTTACAACAGTCTTTCAGAGAAATACCTCATGGAATACGATGAGGAGAATAAATGCTATCATGCTGAGATTCCTCTGAAATATGGATATTACTCATACCAATATCTCAACATACTGCCAATCTACCCCCGGCACCAGTCTCCAACGAGTGAAACCGAAGGAGATTACTTCCAAACCGAGAATCGCTATCTTGTCATGACATATTATAAAGGTAACGGAGACCGATTCTGGCGCCTTGTAGGGGTAAAATGAAAAAAAAGTGAAAAAAATTTGGTGGTCTGATAAAATATTTGTACTTTCGCGCCGTTTTTTAATTATGTGGGGTTGTTATGTCCCTATATTTTGTTGAATAACAAACAATTAAATTTTTATTAAACATCAGAGATGAGACAGTTAAAGATTCAGAAGAGTATCACCAACCGTTCCAGCGAAGCTCTGGATAAGTATCTCGTAGAAATTGGTCGTGCACCGCTTATCAGTATCGATGAGGAAATTGAACTTGCACAGATGATCAAGAAAGGAGGTCCGGACGGTGAACGTGCAAAGGATAAGCTCGTAACGGCAAATCTCCGTTTCGTGGTATCTGTAGCAAAGCAGTACCAACATCAGGGACTTACTCTTACTGACCTTATTGATGAAGGTAATATCGGCCTTATCAAGGCTGCTCAGAAGTTCGATGAAACACGAGGCTTTAAGTTTATCTCATATGCCGTATGGTGGATTCGCCAGAGCATCCTTCAGGCTATCGCAGAGCAGAGCCGTATCGTGCGCCTTCCTCTCAATCAGGTAGGTTCTCTCAACAAGATCAACCACGAAATCAACAAGTTCGAGCAGGAGCACCAGCGTCGCCCGTCTGTTCAGGAGCTTGCAGCAGCAACCAACATTGAGGAGGACAAAATCGGTCAGAGCCTCGGTGCCGACGGTCATCATGTAAGTATCGACGCTCCATTCACCGATGGTGAGGAGAACTGTATGCTCGACGTCATGGCTTCTGGTGAGGATTCACGCACCGACCGCCATGTTGACCACGAGTCAATGGCAATGGAGCTTAACAACGTGCTCTCAAAGGTGCTCAAGGACCGTGAGATAACCATCATCCGCGAGTGCTTCGGCATAGGCTGCCATGAGAAGGGACTTGAGGAAATCGGAGACCAGCTCGGTCTTACTCGTGAGCGTGTCCGTCAGATTCGCGAGAAGTCAATCACCAAGCTCCGTGACTCCGGTAACGCAAAGATTCTTATGAAATATCTTGGATAAAATCAATATGAAGAAAGCTCGCCAATTGTGCGGGCTTTTTTTTGACCAAAAATAACCTCATGATAAGGACTATTATAACATCACTCCTAATGCTATGCTGTCTTGGCATAAATTCACAGATGCGCCTGCGCCCATTGGGTATTGTTGACATGGAAGAAAGGCATAATTTGTTGTTTGACAATTTAGACACCAAGGCAGAGTGTCAGTATATATCTGTTTCAGATAGGGGAAGTATTCCTCCTGTTTTCTATGTCCACATTGATGACAGTTGCGATGTAAAAGAGAAATACAAGTTGTCTGTGAAGTTGTCGGATAATACTAAACGCACAATGATTAGTGACAAACAGACAGTTCTAAGATTGAGAGCGTTATTCCGCAGCTCTGTCAATACGGCAACTTTCCAAGGTGAAAATTCTAGTTTTCCTTCATGCTTTGTCTTTGACGGGCTTAATGGTGCCTGTTGTGATATTTTCGGGACAGGTTACGAAGTCGATGGGCTTGTGGAGAGGGTGGTAGATGCTGTGAATAAGAATAGCAAGAAGGAACTCGACGGGTTGCTCCCTGCTGTTGAATCACTAAGCAGATTCTATAAGTCTCTTTATCCTGAAGACTATTTTGATATAACACAGGGTAGCTCACATAGTGTTATTGATAAGAAGACGACATGTCGTCTTACCACCTGCAACGGTCAAGTCTCGTTCTGTTTTGCCGTATCTCAGGAAACACTCGCTGCAAATCAGGATTTCGAGTCAAAACTCTACGACAAATATGCTCCGTTTATAGAGTCGTTGATGCGAGATCTATTCCATAAAAGTATCGCGTTAGACCTCTATAATGTTCATATAATCGTTGATGATAATTTGGATAGGTCAGCCAATGTCACATCTAAAGAAGCAACTTTTGTGATTCATGAAGCTGATATCACAGAAGAAATCCTTAGGAATATTCTCGTTAGAAATCTGGATGAGTAATATCTTGGATAAACCATAATTCAGATGTCTGTCGGTTTCCGACAGGCATTTTTTATGTCTGCTTTCATGATTTTTCCTGTTTGGTTTTAGCAGGTTTCATCATCACTTAACAACTTATTCATGGCCCTATACCCAACAGAGCATATTCAGACGGGGGTACTATGTCTGAAATGAGATACGCTAACACTAAGTTCCTTATTGTTACCTGTTATTTGTTACTCCAGGGTTAGAAACGCTGTTGTGCCTTCGCTATGCCTTCGTTCTGCCTTCGCTTCAGGTTCGCTCCCATCGATGGAGCATCAACGGACCTACAACGGACTTACAACGGACTTACAACGGACCTACAACGGAACTGCATAGGAGGGATTACCAGAGCATTTTTTGCGTCTTTACATCGTTTTTCAAGCATACTGAATAAGGTGAATCTGCCCGAAATTAATGCTTATTGTTGTGTTATTGAGACTATCAGCCGCCTATATCTTATCCCTGATTTTTACATAATAGCCTCATTATCTTTATTTTAGATGGTTGCTACAAGTAAGTGAAATCACGACTAGTAACAGATAACAGGTAACAATAAGGATTTTAGTGTATGGCCAAATTTTACTGAATCTTTCTAAGGAGTTTATATACCTTATTATATTTAGAAATAATAAATATGGGCAGCAGCTTACACAGATTTTCTTATTGTTACCTGTTATTTGTTACCAACCCGTTTTCTGAGATTATGTTGGCATAACAGATTCTATTAGGGGCAAACTCATCGTCTGCCATAATCCAATCTTCTATATAGATATCTTACGTTAAAAAAATATAGATAATAGCGAAGGGGATATATTTGTTTCGCAAAAAAAAGTGTAAATAATTTGCATGTGATTTTTCTTTTTCGTATCTTTGCTGCAAGAATACAGAAAGCCTATTAAAATCTAAGAAATATAGGAATCTTTGGCGGTTCGATGTAGGTCCGTTTCAGGTCCGTTGTAAATCCGTTGTAAGTCCGTTCGCAGAAACGACCTTTGAAGGGAGCTGTGATTGCGACATTGCTATGACAAAAGATAATGACGAGCCAAACAGGGATTGCCGAACAATAGAAGGTGAGTAGACGTGTAAAACCTAATACTAAACAAATGAACAAGAAACTAATCATATTAAGTGTTTGTGCATTAGTTGCTCTGCCATTATGTGCAGGAAGCAATGATAAGAATGTGCGTGGTGTGAAACTGACAGGAAAAGAGCTGAAATATAATGTTTCTGATGTGGGAATCCAAACAAAGTTTCAAGTTGGAAATAAGATAATTGCTTTTGACTTCGACAATTACTATTGCACGGAATTGACGGATACGGAACTTAGAAAACAAGAACTTTTGTCAAAGAGGGGCGAGAACGGACTGTGCTTAAATGCTATTGTAAGGTTTGCGAAAGGACAAGACAACTCCATACTTGCATTGAATGAGACCGAGCGTTTGAAATTGATAGAGATGATAGTCATACCCAATTCGGGTAATCATGCAGATATGGCTAATCCTTCGTTGTGGAAGAGGTATGATTTGTCTCAATTGAAAGATTTCTATAGCCATTCACATTGCTTTGTGTCTTTGCCTGATAATAAGATTTTGATAGCAGGAACGCCAAAAGAAGATGCAAGGCATATCCTATCTATCATAGATTACAAAAAACAGGAGATAATCCCTTTGAATTATTGGCCGGAAGATGGAATTGACGTGCCTGATTATGTTAAATGTGTTGTTTATACAAATTATAGTGATCTCTATGGTAATGGTAAAGGACGGTATCTTTATCAAGCTGAAAAAAATAGATATTCATTCATATTCACTATAGATAAAGACTACAATGTTAAAGTAGTAAAGGATTTATACAATGAATACTCTAATTATACAGTACAGCACGGTGCCCCATTGACGTTGTCACGTAATACGGAGGAATTGCGCATTGCTACTAATGAGGATAATATATATGTGCTTCTTGTTGACTCCGATCCAGAAGGACATATATATGGTAAACTACCACTTGAGGAGTATTCGTTCTTTATTTATGGAAATTCTGTAGAACTATATGACTGGGATGGTAACAAGAAGAAGATTCTTTATCTTGACCATTATGGTCAGCGTATTATGCTGTCGGAGGATGGAAAGAAGCTATTTCTGTTCTCTGGTGACAATACTTCCAGTAATCCAAAACAGCCTCACATTTGGGTGTACGACATAGATAATCTTGATGCACAGCCATCGGTAGATGTTGCCGAGATGGAGAAGGCTCGTGAAATCAAGTACAAAAATGATATGGAGTACAGAAGCAAAACAAAGCCTAAGACTGCCCCAAAAGTGGATGTTGTAGAAGAAGGTGATATGATGGCTGATTTTGAATTGTACGACTATGATAACAACCCTCATCACCTGAATGAATTCTTGGGAAAGGGAAAATATACTATTCTGGAATTCAGTTCTTTAGGCTGTGGTCCGTGTCAGATGGCAAAACCAACGCTTGAAAAGTTCTATAAGCAATATAAGGATAAGTTTGAAATGATAACTATCTCAGCTGACCGACTTCCGGAGTGGAAAAAGAAACCATTAGGAGAGGTGAGTTGGCACGATTGGAACGACTTTAAATTTGCCCGTGAGATTCTCAAGAAATATGATGTTCCTGGATTCCCAGCCTTTGTCATTATTGATTCTGAAGGCAAAGTCCTAAATGAATGTTTTGGCTTTAATCCGTTCTTAGAGGCCTTAAAAAAGTATATTCCTGCCGAAGAGGTAGATAAATTATCCAAGGAATATAAACAGTAATTTGTTGTTCCCAAATATAGATAAAGCTCAACCCTTCCAAATCAATTGCAATTTGACTTGGAAGGGTTGTTGTTGTAATGCTGGAGATTATTGTCTTTCCTGAAGGTATTTCTCTGCATTCGCGAGGTCTTCGGGAGTATCAATGCCGATTGTTTCGAGGTTGGTGGTGCCGACTTTGATTCTGTAGCCGTTTTGTAGCCAGCGGAGCTGTTCGAGACTCTCGGCTATCTCAAGACTTGACTGTGGGAGGGAGGTGACTTGTCTGAGCACCTCGCGACGGTAGGCGTAGAGTCCGATATGCTTTAGGAATGGGTAGTGCTCTGGCCACTCTTCCGATTCCTTGCCTCGGATGAAAGGAATGACAGAACGTGAGAAATAGAGGGCGAAGCCTCGGTTGTCGGTGACAATCTTTGGAGAGTTTGCATTCTGGATTACTTCGATATCTTTCTTGAACGGAATGCCAAGTGTAGCTATCTGTGTATCAGCGTCATCAAAGCAACGGCAAACCTCTTCAATCTGACTGCGGTCGATGAATGGCTCGTCGCCTTGTATGTTGATGATAACGTCATAGTCGCCGCCGATTTTCTCAATAGCCTCCTCTATGCGGTCAGTACCGCTCTTGTGGTTCGCTGATGTCATTACCACGTTGCCTCCCCATGACTTTACATGGTCGAAGATACGCTGGTCGTCGGTTGCCACGTATGCCGTTTCAAGACATGATGTTACTTTTTCATACACACGCTGAATGACCGTCTTGCCGCCGAGTATGGCGAGAGGTTTTCCCGGAAAACGGGTAGATGCGTAACGCGCTGGGATTATTCCGATGAATTTCATAATTAAGAGCTTCTCCGACCCCTTTCCCGCCCTGCGGGCACCCTTTCCCCGTGAAGGGGCAAGGGGATAGTATTTTAAATCACTACCACATTAGCGATAAAAGGTAACTTCCTCCCTTGCCCCTTCACGGGGAAAGGGTGCCCGCAGGGCGGGAAAGGGGTTGTTTTTTTAAAATCTCTGCAAAGATAGTAAATAAATTGCAAAAACAAATTGATGTAAATCGTTTTTCTCTAATAAATTGAAAAAATACATCTGTGTTTGTCTTTTTTCAAGGATTTTTTTGTAATTTTGAAGGCGAAAGTCATTTTAGGGCCAATGGTCAAAGGTCAAAAGTCAAAGGTCTTATCCGCCGTCCTTAGACCTTAGTCCTTAGTCCTTAGACCTTAGACCTAATTAATCAAATTAAAGAAATAGTTTTGAAAACAAACATAATATCTATATTGCTATTGACCGTTTCCCTTAATGTGGGTGCACAGAAAATATCGCTTGGTTCATGCTATACTCATGATGAGGGCTTGTATCAGGGTGAGATGGTTGCAGGAAAACCGCATGGCAAGGGTAGCGTGAAATTCGCCAATGGTGATACATACGAAGGGGAATATGTAAAAGGTAAGCGTCAGGGCTTCGGCATATACCAGTTTACTGATGGCGAGAAATACGAAGGCCAGTGGTTTCAGGATCAGCAGCATGGCAAGGGAACTTACTATTTCGCCAATAATAACCGCTATGAGGGACTATGGTTCCGCGACTATCAGCAGGGACAGGGCACAATGTACTATTACAATGGTGATAAGTATGAGGGTGCATGGTTTGAAGACAAGCGACAGGGCAGGGGACGCTATACCTATGCCAACGGAGCTTTCTACGATGGCGAATGGGTTGGTGACATGAAACAAGGCAAGGGCGTGTTCAGTTGGGGCGACGGCACGACATACGTAGGCCAGTGGGTAGCCAACCAGCGCTGTGGAAAGGGTGAGTTCACATACGCAACAGGTGACTCCTACAACGGCATGTGGAAGAATGACATGCAGGACGGTAGGGGTATATATAAGTTCCAGAACGGCGATGTGTATGAAGGTGACTACGTGCAGGGCGAGCGTACCGGCGAAGGCATCTTCAAATATGCCAACGGCGACAAATACAGCGGTCATTTCTCGAATGGCGACAAGGACGGCTACGGGGCATTTATCTGGCGCAATGGCGACTCGTACATCGGAACATGGAAGAACGACCGTCAGAATGGCAAAGGCAAGATGACAAAGAAATCGGGTGACGTGTTTGACGGCACTTTCAAGAACGGACTTCTTGACGGTGAGGTTATTATCCGTTTTGCCGATGGAAGAAAATTCCGCGGAATGTTTTCTCAGGGCAAGCGTAACGGCAAGGCTATAGAAGAGGACAAGGATGGAAACCGTTTTGAGGGCTCTTACGTGAATGATGAGCGCAACGGAGATTTCGTGGAGAAAGACCGCAACGGAAAGATAACAGCCCGTGGATCATACGACATGGGCATAAGGAATCAGGACAATCTTTAAAGAATAACATAAACGACTATGATAATTGATACAATTGAAAATCTAAAGAACTATATCGGTATCAATCCACTCTTCGCCGATGTGGTTAAGTTTATCGAGGAAAATGACCTCGCTTCTATGGAAGACGGTAAGTATGCAATCAAGGGAAATGATCTCTTTGTAAATATCACGACAGCCAAGGGCAAGACTCCTGACGAGGCTGTGATGGAGACTCATATCAATATGATTGACATACAGATTCCTCTTGATGAGGAGGAAACTTATGGCTACCTGCCATTGGCTGACCTTCCAAAGGCTGAATATAATGCAGAGAAGGATATTACAAAGTACCCTGATGTTCCAGGTTCAAGCTATGTTACTTGCCGTCCTGGTATGATGGCTGTGTTCTTCCCACAGGACGGTCATGCTCCTTGCATCTCATACGTTCCTGAGTTCAGAAAGGCTATCTTCAAGGTGAAGGCGTAATATACCATTCCCCCCAAAAAACACATATTTCTTATGGCAAAAACAAAGAAAACAACCGCTAAGGCAGCTGTTCCAAAACATATCGGCATAGTGGCTAACGACCCATGGCTTGAGCCTTACGAGGATGCTATTCGTGGTCGTCATGACCATGCTGTATGGATGGAGAAGGAACTTACCAATCAGGGTAAGATGTCGCTGTCTGATTTTGCCAACGGTCATGAATACTATGGCTTGCATCGCGATGACAAGGGTAGATGGATATTCCGTGAGTGGGCTCCAAATGCTACCGCCATATATCTTATCGGTGATTTCAACGGCTGGAAGGAAGATGCCAAGTTTGCAGCCAAGCGTGTGAAGAACTCAGGCAACTGGGAACTGAAACTGCCTGCCAAGGCAATGGCACATGGACAGTTGTATAAGATGTCCGTGCATTGGGAAGGTGGTCAGGGAGAGCGTATTCCGGCATGGTGTCGCCGTGTGGTGCAGGATGCTGAGACAAAGATATTCTCCGCACAGGTATGGGCACCTGAACAGGAATATGTATGGAAGAAGAAATCTTTCAAGCCTAATACCACTCCATTGCTGATATACGAGGCTCATATCGGTATGGCGCAGGACGAGGAGAAGGTCGGCACATATACTGAGTTCAAGGATAAGATTCTGCCTCGTGTTATCAAGGCTGGGTATAACTGCCTTCAGTTGATGGCAATTCAAGAGCATCCATACTATGGCTCCTTCGGATATCACGTCAGCAGTTTCTTCGCACCTTCAAGTCGTTTCGGTACTCCGGAAGAACTGAAGGCGTTGATTGACGAGGCTCACAAGAACGGTATCGCCGTGATAATGGATTTGGTGCAGTCTCATGCCGTGAAGAATGAGAACGAAGGCTTGGGCAACCTTTGCGGCGACCCGAACCAGTTCTTCTATCCTGGCGCAAGGAGAGAGCACAACCAGTGGGATTCTCTCTGTTTCGACTATGGAAAGCATGAGGTTATACATTTCCTGCTTTCTAATTGCAAATACTGGCTTACAGAGTTCCATTTCGATGGTTTCCGCTTCGACGGCGTAACCTCTATGCTCTACTATAACCACGGTCTTGGTGTTGATTTCTGCGGCTATGGCGACTATTTCAACGGAGGTCAGGATGATAATGCCATGTGTTATCTTGCTCTGTCAAATAAACTCATTCATGAGGTAAACAGAAATGCCATAACAATAGCAGAGGAAATGTCGGGAATGCCGGGCTTGGCTGCTAAGTTCGAGGACGGCGGCATGGGCTTTGATTATCGTCTGGCTATGGGTATCCCTGACTACTGGATCAAGATGATCAAGGAGAAAAGGGATGAAGATTGGGGCGTATTTGATATCTTCTGGAAACTGACGGATCGCCGTCAGGATGAGAAGACGATATCCTATGCTGAATCGCACGATCAGGCTCTTGTAGGCGACAAGACAATAGTGTTCCGTCTTATCGACTCTGATATGTACTGGCACTTCAAGAAGGGTGACGAGAATGACGTGGCAACGCGCGGTATAGCCCTTCACAAGATGATTCGTCTCGTAACGGCTTCTACCATCAATGGTGGCTACCTCAATTTCATGGGTAATGAGTGGGGACATCCAGAATGGATAGACTTCCCTCGTGAGGGGAATGGGTGGAGCTATAAGTACGCCCGTCGTCAATGGAATCTCGTGGACAACAAGGAACTTTGTTACCATTGGCTTGGCGATTTCGACCGCAAGATGATGGAAGTGATAAAGAGCGAGAAGAACTTCAACCAGACTCCTGTGATTGAGATATGGCATAACGACGGTGATCAGGTGCTTGCCTTCTCACGTGGTGACTTGGTCTTCGTGTTCAACTTCTCACCTTGCACCTCGTTTACCGACTATGGTTTCCTCGTACCTACGGGAGCTTATAGCGTGGTACTCAATACCGATGCTAAGGAGTTTGGAGGCAACGGCTTTGCCGATGATTCCGTCATTCACCTCACCAACTATGATGAGCTGTATGTGAAGGAAAAGAAGGAATGGCTCAAGCTCTACATCCCGGCACGATCTGCTGTGGTGCTGAGGAAGAATTGAAAAGCCTAACTAAACTTTCCCCAAGGGAAGGATGTTAGATAGTTAAATATTTTAATCACCAAGCCTTCTTTCAGGAAATGCATTATACTCTATGTGTATAAAACATCCTTCCCTTTGGGAAGGCTTGGTTAGGCTATTATGGCAAAAAGTAATCAAAGTAGCACCACCACGATTCGCGTGGTGTGTGCTATTATATTTCTGATATTTGTATTCTTATATGTGTACAGCTATCTGTCAGATATGCTGGCATTAGCTCAACATGTCTGGTCGGGAGGTGAGACTCACTATAATTCTTTGGTTGGCGCTGTGCTTATCACGATTGTGCTTTATCTCATTCATGTTGGAGTAAATGCGCTCGTAAGACTGCCGCATCGGGCTTTCTCGCTATCTTTTGCTCCATCGCTGATATTGCTTGGGGTTCTGTCGTCTGCAACATTCCATCCTGACAACTCGGTTTCATTTGTTTATTCAGCTGTTGTGGCATGTATCTTATTGTCCATTGTGGCTATGGCTATGAAACTGCTAAGCGACTATGCTCCATGTGAGACAAAACTGCACGGAGGAACATCGCCTCTCTCACTTGTGGCATGGTGGAACTACGCTCTTCTAGCCGTATTCTTCTTCGTTACTTTCTGCATGGGAAATAATGACCGTTACCTGCATTCTACACTTAGTATGGAGCATCGCATTATGGACGGTCACTACGAGTCTGCTCTTGATGTGTCATCAACCGATGGTACAGCCTCAATGACCATGCTTCGTGCTTATGCCCTTAGCAGGCAGAATGAACTGGGCGAGAGGTTGTTTGAATATCCTGTTTCAGGCGGCTCTCAAGCCTTAGTGCCATCCGGAAATGTTCATACGATGCTGATGCCGGATAGCCTTATCTGGCGTAATTTAGGAGGATATCCACGTGCGGATGTAAAGGATGTTGGTCAATTCCTTCGTAAGCTTCAGAAACAGGGTATAGCTCGTCCTTGTGTTGATGACTATATGCTCACCTCCTATTTGCTTGACAAGGACTTGAAGGGCTTTGCAGGAGAGATTGTAAGGGTGTATGATTTCCGCACCCAACAGGAGAAGGACGAGGAATTGACGGCTATAATGAAGAAGCGCAAGAAACTCGCGCGTCTTATTGGTGAGCAAGAGGCAAATGACTCTATCCCAATGCCTAAGACCATATCACCTTCTGGTGTTAAGATGAAATCGCCAGATGAGTTGCCAAAGCATTATCGTGAGGCTCTTGTGCTTTATACTCACCTATGTTCCAGTCGGCAGTTGACGTATGCCAATAGTGCCACAGAGACTGACTATAAGGAGTTTCAGAAGCTTATGCGCTCAAAGCGTAAGACTAAAGCTGAGCATGACAATGCACTGAAGACTGCTTACTTCGGCACTTATTGGTGGTACTATTACAAAAAACCATGACCGTCTTTTGTCATGGCCTTTTATAAATTATAAAGTGAAAAATACAGGTTAGCTTCATTGGCGAACGACTCGCAGATAAAAATACTAACCTGTATTTTTCACTTTTCATTTAATAATTTATCAAGACAAGAATCCGAGGAGTGTTCCTGCAGCTACGGCTGAGCCGATAACACCTGCTACGTTAGGTCCCATGGCGTGCATGAGCAGGAAGTTCTTGCGGTCGTACTCAAGGCCGAGGTTGTTGGAGATACGTGCAGCCATTGGTACGGCACTTACACCTGCATTACCGATGAGCGGGTTGATCTTGCTGTCTTTTGGCAAAAAGATGTTCATTATCTTTACAAAGCAAACACCGCTTGCTGTTGCAATGATGAACGCACAAGCACCTACAACAAAGATGAACACTGTGCTGAGAGTGAGGAACTCAGATGCCTGTGTTGAGCATCCCACGGTGAGACCGAGGAGTATGACAACGGCATTGTTGAGTGAGTTGGTCGCTGTATCCACAAGGCGGTTTGTCTTGCCACATTCTTTCAGAAGGTTTCCGAAGAAGAGCATACCAAGCAACGGGAGACCTGATGGTACGATGAATGTAGTCACGATCAATCCGAGGATAGGGAAGAGAATCTTCTCTGTCTTTGACACTTGGCGTGCTGGCTTCATGCGGATGAGACGTTCATTCTTCGTGGTGAGAATACGCATGATGAAAGGTTGGATGACAGGGACGAGTGCCATGTAAGAATAGGCACATACGGCGATTGCACCCATGAGATTTGGACTCACCTTTGATGATAGGAAGATAGCCGTAGGACCATCTGCACCACCTATAATGGCGATACCAGCAGCCTGATTAGGCTCAAAGCCCATAGCAAGAGCTGCCATATATGCGCCGAAGATACCAAACTGTGCTGCAGCACCAATGAGAATGAGTTTCGGGTTGGCTATTAGTGCGGAGAAGTCGGTCATAGCACCAATGCCGAGGAATACGAGTGGCGGATACCATCCTTGTCGTACGCCTTGGTAGAATATGTTGAGTACGGAGTTGTCCTCGTAGAGTCCAATCTCTAATCCTGCGGCACGGAATGGGATATTACCCAATATGATGCCCAGACCAATAGGAACGAGCAGCAGAGGCTCGAAATCCTTCTTAATGGCAAGCCAGAGCAGGAGACATCCCACGAGAATCATGATGAGATTGCCCCACGAAGCATTGGCGAAGCCTGTATATGTAAGGAACTCGTTGAAGTTCGTTACTATGAATTCTGAAAAAGTCATAAGAATACTAATTAAAGACCCACCCCCTTGCCCCTCCCATAAAGGGAGGGGAGTGGTTACTCTTATATGCTAAAGATGAGTGGGCATAAGGTTACGATTCTTTAATGTTAATCTCTGTAATTATTCACTTCCCTTTATGGGGAGGGCTGGGGGAGGGGGCTGTTTACCCTATGGTTACAAGAACCGCTCCTTCCATTACTGTATCGCCCTTGCTAACCAGTATGGAAGTAACTGTACCTGAAGTCTCAGCCTCGATGTTATTCTGCATCTTCATAGCTTCGAGTACGATAACGGTATCGCCGATGGCAACGGCATCGCCTACTTTGACAGGAATCTCGGTGATGGTGCCTGGAAGAGGAGCCAAGACCTTTGTTCCACTACCTGCCTGAATAGGTGCAGGAGCAGGTTCTGACGCTGGAACCGAACCTACGACTGGTGCGGCTGCTGGTTTCTCTACCTTGACTTTCTTTATTTGCTTACCTGTGGAGATAGGCTGTTTGAGTATAACATCGAAGTCTATTCCGTTTACGTTGACCTTGGCGAGTGTTCCCTCAACCTCATTGATTTCTACATCATAGTCAACACCTTGTATTGTATATTGATATTTTGCCATAATAGCCTAACCAAGCCTTCCCCAAGGGAAGGATGTTTATAGTATGAATCCTTCACAAAGGCCGCGCTTGGTGTGCGGGTTTTAGAAATTACGATTAATGAATGTTTATCTCGGTAATTATTCCCCGCCCTTTATGGGAGGGGCTGGTGGTGGGTCTTTTTCTCCGGAACTGGTGTTCCAGCCCCTAGGGCAGACCATGTTGTCTGTCGTGGTTTGATGGTTATAATACCACTCTCTATATCGTGAACGTCATCTGCATATTGCTTGAGTGCCATTGCTATAACCGCGATATATGTTTCCTTGGAGATACCCTTCGATTTGAGACCATCCTGAAGGATTACATTTGTCATGTGACCAACCTCAGCGATAACCTCACCTGTCTTTACTACAGGCTTGACAACAGGCTTGAGTGGGGTAGAGGTAGCCACCTTCTTGATCTTGCTCTTGTCACGAAGTGCCCATCCGAGAATTGAGAAGAATACATAGAGAACGGCCAGACAGCAGAAAACGATGCCCATGGAGAGTACGGTGATGCCAAAGCCGTGAGGGTCGTCACGCTTGAGCATATCAACTTTCGACTCTGTAACCATAGTGTAGTTCTCAATGTCAGGCGTCACCGTGTCTGGTGTCTTTATGGTCCATTCCTTTGAACCGTCCTTAACACGGGCATAGGAGTAGTTTGCCTTGAGAACGGGGATTGACACAGAGTCGATAAGGTCTATGGCATTACCGTCATAGAGAGCAATCCATTGAGTGGTACTATCAGTCTTGACGGCAAGATGCAGACCTCCCTCTGCTGGGTTGCTGTTGAGATAGAATACTACGTGCTGACGGGCAGACAATGTGGTACGACTCTCTCCATTAGGGATGATTGTCATACGCTTCATACGCTCAGGAGCACTCATCTTGGGATTGAGAACGGATTTGTCCGTGGTGATGTACATGCCTCTTACGTTGTACGAAGAATAGGCTGTGTTTACGAGCTCTACCCACGGATCATGCTTTCCGAACTCATCCTGGATACTGGCTGTGTTATGGGTGACAACCTCATTGATTTTGATATTCTTGGCACCTTGTGCCATCAATGAGGTGCATCCCATTAGCAATAGGCCGAGTATGGACGCAATTTTTTTCATGATGTTTTGTGTATTGTTTAAGTAGTTTATTTAATGTACTGTGTATATTGTCGATTTGGTTTTCTTTTTTAGGTGTGAAGTTCTGGCAGAATGATTAAGGCATTGTATCATGTACATTTTCCATGTACAATTTACAAGGGGAAACGCAAAGACGCAGAGTCGCAAAGCATACTAACGAATTTAAAAGACATGATGTAAGAATACTTCGCGTCTTTGTGTCTTCGCGTTTGTTTTTTTATGCTCTTAGCAGAAGAACAGCACCACTATCTGGGCTGCAAAGATGCGCAGGAACATACTCAGCGGATATACTGTAGAGTATCCAATTGAAGGAGCATCCTTTGAGCATGATGCGTTGGCATATGCCAATGCCGGAGGGTCTGTGTATGTACCTGCCAGCATACCCATGATTGTGAAGTAGTTGAACTTATAGCGGAGTCGTGCCAGAGTACCAATTATCAATATTGGTATGATGGTGATGAGGAAACCTGTAAGTACATACAGCATTCCGTCACCGTCAACGACTGTGTTGTAGAAGTTAGCACCCGCCTTTATTCCTACACTTGACAGGAAGAGCACAAGGCCTATCTCTCGAAGGATGAGGTTGGCAGATGTGGTGGTATAGGTAACGAGCTTTACCTTATATCCATAGCGTCCAATGAGAATAGCAATAATCAGAGGGCCGCCTGCAAGACCGAGCTTCAATGGAACTGGCATACCTGGGAGAGCGAAAGGAATGCTACCGAAGATAAGACCGATGACGATACCAATGAAGATAGTCGCGATGTTTGGATGGTCAAGACGCTTGATTGCGTTGCCCATGAGGGTTGCCACGCGGTTTACTGAAACCTCTTCACCTACAACCATTATGCGGTCGCCTACGAGCAAAGGGAGGTCTGAGGAAGCAAACATCTCCATCCCCTGACGGGTTACGCGCGTAACGTTTACACCATAAACGCTTGAGAAGTGGAGCTGTGCAGGAGTCTTACCGTTGATAGAAGACTTTGTGATAACGATACGCTTACTCACCATCTGCTTGTTCTTCTCCTGTTCCTCAAATTCTGGAACTACGGTCTTTGTTCCGATGAAAGCGATGATTGCCTCTGCGTCAGCCTCTGCACATACGATATAAACCTTATCGCCTATTTCGATTGTTGTGCTACTCTTTGGGATTATCAACTCTGTGCCACGGAGGATTCTTGAACATACGAAATCTCGCTTCAAGAAATCGTGAATCTCCAGGATTGTGCGACCAGAGAGATACTCATTCTGCACGATGAGGTGCATGAGATAAGGCTTTGCAGCAGTGTTTGACTCGTGAGCATTGAGCTCTTCCTCTTCTTCCTCGAGCTTAACGCGGCAGATATAGCGGATGGCGATTGTTGCGCCTATAATGCCGACTACGCCGAGAGGGTAGGCACAAGCGTATCCGTTGGCGATTGCAGGAACGTTGCCGTCGGTAAAGATTGCGTTAAGTGCCTCGTTGGCAGCACCAAGACCTGGTGTGTTGGTAACAGCTCCGTACATCGTACCCACCATCATTGGGAGGTTGATAGGGTTAGATGTGTCGAAGAAAATGTAATAGCATGCAAACATCACCAGTACGTTGAGACAGATGGTTGATGCTGCGAGAAGATTGAGTTTCACGCCTCCCTCACGGAAGGACTCAAAGAACCCTGGACCCACCTGAAGACCAATCATAAAGACGAACAGAATAAGACCGAAATCCTGTACGAATGTCAGAATGTTGGTTGGAGCAGTAAATCCAATGTGACCGGCTACAATACCGGCGAACAGAACGAAGGTCACACCAAGTGAAATGCCTGCTATCTTCAACTTGCCGAGCAGAACGCCAACTGCAATGACAAGCGCGTAAAGCAATGCGATGTGAGCAACGCTGTCTGGTTTAGTGAAAAGATCTATAATCCAATCCATTATTTTTTATAAAATATAACAATACATCTGCAAAGATAATAAAAATACCTTATTCAAATGCAGTTTTTCTCATTTTTTTTCATCAAAACTTTTTTTTTGCCTTTTTTCTTGCCTGATAACGAAAAAATAAGCTATATTTGCACATTGGATGGGCATATTATCAACTAATCCTAAAGCATAATCCGTATATATTTTGGAGAACAAATGAGGGAATGAAGAGCTACCATCAGAAAAAATCAGAAACAAACGATATGCCTCCCTTATGCCAACGCTATAAAAAGGCTCTTCCTCCGTTTGTGGAACTATAGGATCAACGAAGGAAGAGCGAAGGAAGAGCGAAGGATCATAGGAGGATCAACGTTCTTTCGGCATTTCCAAAAACTGATAAGCAGACTTCACGAAAATTGCCTTTTGCATACTTTTTTCCGTCGATATTCGAAAATTTTGCCTCAATTCTTATCATATAACAAAAAAATGTGCTAAATTTGCACTTTGAAATTAATACACAATATAGACTAAAACAAAATATACTTAAACAATATACGTAAAAATTATGGCTAATAACAAAGAGAAACTCTTTACCGAGTTTTCTGCGCCTACCACCCAGGAGTGGCTTGACAAAATCGAGGTTGACCTCAAGGGTGCGGATTTCCAGAAACGCTTGGTATGGAAGACAAATGAAGGCTTTAGTGTGCAGCCTTTCTACCGCCGTGAGGACGTAGAGAAATTGCAGACTCCTAATGCCATGCCAGACGAATTCCCATTCGTTCGTGGAAACAAGAAAGACAACAATTTGTGGTATGTACGTCAGGAAATCGACGCTTCTGATGCCAAGGCTGCCAATGCAAAGGCTCTCGACATTCTGAACAAGGGTATCGACTCCCTTTCTTTTACAATCCCAGGTGATTCTGTAAGTGCTGATTTCATCGAGCAGTTGCTTGACGGCATTCTCTGTGATGTCGTGGAGGTGAATTTCAACACCTGCAAGCGTCATTCCGTGGAACTTGCCCAGATTCTTGTTGCATATTTCGAAAAGAAGGGATATAATAAGGAGAAGGTAGTAGGTTCTATCGATTGGGATCCTATTGAGAAGATCGTGGTTGACGGAAAGGATGTGCAGCCTGTATTGAAGTTTGCTCCTGCCCTTATCGAGACTTTCAAGGAATACCCTAATTTCCGTTGTATCTCCGTAAACTCAGTATCGCTCAACAATTCAGGTGCCTATATCGTTCAAGAACTCGGCTATGCCCTTGCTTGGGGTAACGAGTATCTTCAGCAGTTGGTTGATGCCGGTGTTGAGCCTACTCTTGCAGCAAGCAAGATTAAGTTCAACATGGGCATATCAGAGAACTATTTCATGGAGATTGCAAAGTTCCGTGCTGCCCGTATGCTATGGGCTCAGATCGTCAAGCTGTATGAGCCAAAGTGTGATTGCGCTTGTAAGATGTGCGTGAATGCTGTTACCACATCTTATAATATGACGGTCTTTGATGCCTATGTGAATATGCTGCGCTCACAGACAGAGACAATGTCGGCTGCTATTGCGGGTGTTCATTCAATCGTGGTAACTCCATTCGATGCTGTCTATGAGACTCCAAATGATTTCTCTGAGCGTATAGCACGCAATCAGCAGTTGCTTTTGAAGGAAGAGTGTCATTTCGATAAGGTTGTTGATCCTGCTTCCGGTTCTTATTATATAGAGGAGCTGACCACTTCGCTTGCTGCTGAGGGTTGGAAGATATTCCTGAAGGTTGAGGAAGAGGGCGGTTTCCTTGCTGCTGCTCTTGCCGGAACTATTCAGGATGACATCAACGCAACCAACGAGAAGCGCCATTTGCATGCTGCTCAGCGTCGTGAGTTCATCCTTGGTACTAACCAGTTCCCTAACTTTACCGAGAAATCAGAGGGCAAGCAGCCTATTGGAGGTTGTAAGGACTCTTGCGGTCATGAGGCAGGAAGCATCAAGAGCATTAATGCCACACGTCTTGCTGCTGACTTTGAGAACCTCCGTCTTGCTACAGAGAAGGCAAAAAAACAGCCTATTGCATTCATGCTTACTATTGGTAATCTTGTTTGGCGTCAGGCACGTGCACAGTTCTCTTGCAACTTCCTTGCTGCTGCCGGATATAAGGTTATCGATAATCTCGGCTTTGCAACCGTTGAGGAAGGTGTTGCTGCTGCCAAGGAGGCAGGTGCTGATATCATCGTTCTCTGTTCTTCTGATGATGAGTATGCTGAATATGCTATTCCTGCATATCAGGCAACGGGTGATTCGGCAATGTTCGTAGTTGCAGGTGCTCCAGCTTGTTCTGAGGACTTGAAGGCTGCCGGCATTGAGTATTTCATCCATGTGAAGGTAAATCAGCTAGAGACCCTGAAACTGTTTAATCAGAAACTCGGTATTTAGTATTAATAAACGTAAAGTTGTAGAGTGCTCGAAAGTAAATGATTTTTTGGAAAGTAAATTAGAAGTAAATTAAATCAGTAAATGATAGTGAACAATTCATTGCTGAAATAGTTTCAATAATAATTTCCTGAATTAATTTACTGACAAAATTTACTTATAATTTACTTTCAGATCTTCGCGCAAGCGAATTTACTTAGCGTCTTTGCGTTCTAAATCTATTATTATGGCAAGAAAAAATTTCAAAGACATAAATATTTCTGCTGGTATCGAGAAAAAGAACGGTATTTCTTGGCAGAAAGAGAATGGCATCAACTACAACTGGAAGACTCCAGAGCAGATTGATGTTAAACCCGTATATACCAAGGAGGATCTTGAGGGCATGGAGCATCTTGACTTCACAGCCGGCATACCGCCATTCCTCCGTGGTCCTTATTCAATGATGTATCCTTTCCGTCCTTGGACAATCCGTCAGTATGCCGGATTCTCTACGGCTGAGGAGAGTAACGCATTCTATCGTCGTAACCTTGCTGCCGGACAGAAAGGTCTGTCTGTGGCATTCGACCTCCCTACGCATCGTGGCTATGATCCTGACAATATGCGTGTGATAGGTGATGTTGGTAAGGCTGGCGTGTCTATCTGTTCTGTAGAGAACATGAAGGTGCTCTTCGACGGAATCCCATTGAATAAGATGTCTGTATCTATGACTATGAACGGTGGTGTATTGCCTATCATGGCATTCTATATCGTTGCAGGTCTTGAGCAGGGGGCAAAGCTTGAGGAGATGGCTGGTACTATCCAGAATGATATCCTCAAGGAGTTCATGGTGCGTAACACATACATCTACCCACCATCATTCTCTATGAAGATTATCGCTGACATCTTCGAATTCACATCACAGAAGATGCCTAAGTTCAATAGCATCTCTATCTCTGGCTATCACATGCAAGAGGCTGGAGCAACAGCCGATATCGAGCTTGCCTATACGCTTGCCGACGGTATGGACTATCTCCGCGCAGGTATCAATGCCGGTATTGATATCGATGCATTTGCCCCTCGTCTGTCTTTCTTCTGGGCTATTGGCGTGAACCACTTCATGGAGATTGCAAAGATGCGTGCCGGTCGTCTGCTTTGGGCAAAGATTGTGAAGAGTTTCGGGGCAAAGAATCCGAAGTCAATGGCTCTTCGTACTCACTCTCAGACATCTGGATGGTCGCTCACAGAGCAGGACCCATTCAATAATGTCGGTCGTACCTGTATTGAGGCTATGGCTGCTGTCCTCGGACATACTCAGTCGCTTCATACCAACTCCCTTGATGAGGCTATCGCTCTTCCTACCGATTTCTCTGCACGTATAGCCCGTAATACCCAGATCTACATCCAGAACGAGACAAAGGTATGTAAGGAGATCGACCCTTGGGCAGGTTCCTACTATGTAGAGACTCTTACCAACGAACTCGTTCACAAGGCTTGGGAGCACATTCAGGAGATTGAGAAGCTTGGCGGTATGGCTAAGGCTATCGAGACAGGTGTGCCTAAGATGCGTATTGAGGAGGCTGCTGCTCGTACTCAGGCTCGTATTGACTCTGGCGTTCAGACAATCGTGGGAACTAACAAGTACCGTCTTGCGCACGAGGATCCTATTGATATCCTTGAGGTTGACAATACCGCTGTTCGTCTTCAGCAGGAGGCAGCCCTCAAGAAACTGAAGGCTGAGCGTGATGAGGAGGCGTGCCAGAAGGCACTTGCAGCCATCACAGCTTGTGTACAGGAGTTTGCTGATGGCAAGAAGTCGGAGAACAACCTCCTTGCTCTTGCTGTAGAGGCAGCAAAGGTTCGTTGTACATTGGGTGAGATATCAGACGCTTGCGAGAAAGTCGTAGGTCGTTATAAGGCAGTAATCAGAACAATTTCAGGCGTGTATAGTTCAGAATCAAAGAATGACAGCGACTTCGAGAAGGCTTGTGAGCTTACTGAGAAGTTTGCGAAGTTAGAAGGTCGTCGTCCGCGTATCTTCATAGCTAAGATGGGACAGGACGGTCATGACCGTGGTGCTAAGGTTGTTGCAACAGGCTATGCCGATTGCGGTTTCGACGTTGATATGGGACCTCTGTTCCAGACTCCAGAGGAGGCTGCTCGTGAGGCTGTAGAGAACGACGTGCATATCGTTGGTGTCAGCTCGCTTGCTGCTGGTCACAAGACTCTCGTTCCTGCTCTTATCAAGGAGTTGCAGAAGATGGGACGTGACGATATCATGGTTATCGCAGGTGGCGTAATCCCTGCACAGGACTATGACTTCCTCTACAAGGCTGGCGTTGCCGCTATCTTCGGTCCTGGTACCTCAGTAGCCAAGGCTGCCGTTGAGATGATGAAGATCCTGTTGGATGAATAGCCCCCCATCCCCCCCAAGGGGGAGAGATTTTATATAGTAATGCCGCTCAAAGGTTCTATCTCAGAATGCTTTGAGCGGCATTTGGCTTATGTATAGTCAAGTTCTACAATTATGAAATTGCCTGGAAGGCAACACCATGAGTAACCTCGTACATACGAGTGAAACGAGGATGTGCGGGGATAAAACACATATTCATTATACTGCCTGGAGGGCAGTACCTCGCGAAAGGTCATATGTGAAATCAAATCAGGTACAGCCTTCCAGGCTGGTAAGGATAACGACCGTTTTCAATCCGAGGGCATCCTCTCCTTCGTCTAGTATGTCCCTCGGTTACTCATAGTATAGCCTTCCAGGCTGCTTGATATATAATTTCAGAATACTTATATCCAAAGATAAGTCTATGTGTCTAATGAGCGATATGGATTAAAAATGTAACTTTTAGATTGCATTTTTTTGCGTAAAATACGTTTTTTACTATATTGATAGCATATTTTGGGCTTTTTCTTCTTTGTTTTCAAAGGAATTTAGTACTTTTACATCGTCTAATGCTAAAATATCTATATTAGACACGACATAATGAAAAAGCGTCATCGATGCTTTGTCTATTGGCTGATAGAACCTAGGAAATTCCATCAGAGAAGTCAATGACAATGTCAGAAGTGAATGCTACGGGTATGCTACAACTATATCCCGGGGTGTGTTGCGAGGGTTTATTACCCTCACGCACACTTTTCCCGGATACGTACAAATACCGACGTAGGCAGACACTCTACTCGTCAACTTCTCAGGCTTTCCTAGGGCCGTATCAGCAGACGGGTTGAAGTGGAAGCCTGCGTTTTTTTGTTATGTTGTATGATTAACCTAATAACTAATGCCTAATAGGGCTTCTAAGGGCAAATAATACATATAATTATGAAGAAGATATTATCAATAATGTTTTATTTGCTAGTTACTGCAAATCTATTTTCACAAATAAAAATAGACAAAGTAGAAGAGGATGGCAGTCGTATTATAATCTCTAATAACTCCAACATTTATACAGGATGGACTAATGCTGCAGCAATAAACTTGTCATACCTACTTACTGCCAGTGGTTTAGAGAACTATCAAATAACTCTTTGTCTAAATGAGGGGAAAATGCAATTTGAAAAAGGAAGGAAACTTCTTCTTAAGTTCAAAGATAATACTATGATGGAACTCGTTAATTGTGAGCGTATAGGTCCTGCTGATTACCAATATCAGGTTACGAATATTGGGACAAATTATTACACTTTTCCTAAATTTAATGTATCAGAGGAAGAACTTCATAAAATTATCAATGGCGAAGTTGTGAAAATACGAATAGAAAATGATATAGAGTTTTTTGATAGGGATATAAAAAAGAACAAGTTTTCAAATGGATTAAAGAAAGCTTTTGATGCGATCAATTCTCGCAAAACAGTTAAGAATGATGTTTATGAAGGTTTCTAATTAGTCGCTATTTCTTTGTTTGTCCTTCGACTATAGCACCTCCCTTCTTCCTCCCTTGCAAGTCCTATGTAATTCCCATGATCCTATAGTTATAGAGAACGGACTTACAACGGATTTGTAACGGAGGTGGAACGGTATTAGAGTAGAGGCAAGAAAAAGGTGTAAATGGAAAAAATAAAAAGTTTTTAGAGCGAGTATTACACCTTTTGATATTGTGTGTAATATTTTTGTTGATTATCAGAGCGTTAGATGTGGTGTAATACCCTTGAAAGTATTACACCAATTTTTATGATTTGATGTAATACTGGTGTAATACTTTTGGGAGTATTACACCAGAGTAAACGGGTTGATATACAATGGTTTAATGTGCATAAATCTGCAAAGTGTAATACTCGGCTTTGAAAACTTTTTTGAAAAATAGTATTACACCAACTATTACACCCATAGTTGAGTTTGTCATTACTTTGCAGATCTTCCATTATGCCATTACTGTTTCAAGGCTATTTCTTCGTTCTTGGAACGAACAAATAGCGAAGGCAGAACGAAGGCAGAGCGAAGGATGAACGAACAACCATCGTAGAAATAATGAAATACAACAGCAAACTGTTTGGTTTTTAGACAGTAAATTGATAAGAATTATAATAGGGAAACGGATTTATCTGATTTATCTGAAAAAAAACGCGAAAATATTACTGCGCCAGCTATCAGAAAAATCAGATAAATCCGTTTCCCTTTTTTCCTTTCTTAAAAGCTATTTCTTCTTTTTCTTCTCTGGAGCTATGAGAGACTCAAGAGGGAGGTGGTCAGGAATGAATATTAGGAGGTTTTTCCGTGAATTTCTTAAGTCTGAGCAAGTAAAAAACATGTCGACTTATTTCCTTTTTTATTCTGCAATACCGTTAGTGTTATATTTCTTTTTGTTCTTTATAATTAATAATTTGCCATTAATAAAATATTTTCCTACTTTTTCTATTGGATTATCGGTAATATCTAAAATACCGGTATTATCCAATTGCTTGTAAGATTTTTCTGCCATATCAAGGATGTTATAGTTCTTCACTAGAGCTTGATAACCCTCTGGAAGTGCATCATAGGCAGCACGTGCTTTGTCTATTTTTTTCTTACATGTAGCAGTGTGTTCCACATTTCCAATAGCATCTATCATGTCTGCTATTATTGCGTCAGCATCTTCTACTATATTTAAATCTCTCCAAACTTCTGCTACCTCATAGTCCGCTTTACATCCAGGAAGTATATGAACGATTGCATCAGAAGGCATTCCATAAAATACATAACCTGCATCACAAATATTTTGTGGTAGAGGTGCTAAATTAGTTATTGATTTAAGACTTGTACAGCCATAGAATACATTGTCTCCCATGTATCCCACTCCATTGGGGATGATAATAGAATTGAGGGTCGAACAACCAAAAAAAGCACCATCTTCGATTAAAAAAATATCATTAGGTATGATAGTGTTCTGACATCCGTAAATTAACTTATTGCTACTTGTTTCAATTATTGCATTACAATTGTTCCTGCTATCATATTTAGGGTTGTTTTCTTCAACTATTATCGATGTCAAAGAGGGGCAGTCATAGAAAACGTAACTACCTATTCCTTCCACACTATTTGGAATGGTGATGGAGTTTAGACTTGAGCAACGCTTAAAGACATCATCTGTTATATCCTTTACGCTATGAGGGATGGTGATAGAAGTCAGACTTGTACAATCATTGAAAAGACCACCATATAATATTTCTATATTATTGGGGATGTTAATGGATTTAAGACTTGTACAACCTAGAAAAGCACCCTCTGAAATATCAGTCATGTCGTTAATAATGTGAACTGATGTTAGGCCAGTACACAACCTAAAGGCACAACTTTTTATTTCTTTGATGTTGTTAGGAATGGTAATTGAAGTAAGACTTGAACAATATTCAAAGGCTGCTTCACCAATAGTTGTCACACTATTGGGGATGCTTGTGTTTTTAAAACCGCATACAATGGTGTTACTTGCTGTTTCTATTATTGCATTGCAATTCTCTCTGCTATCATATACAGTATTACCATCCTCAACTTTTATATAATCCACCCCTGAGCATCCTGCGAATGCTGATGTTTCTATACTTTTCACAGAATTTGGAATTATTAGTTTTTTTATTGACGAGCAATTGTAAAATGCATACCATCCAATATTTGTAACTTTACTTGGGAAATCGATAGAGTTAAGGTTATTGCATCCATAGAAACTTTCGTATTCAATGTTCGTGACACTTTCAGGAATATAGATTGAAGTCAGTCCTGTACAATATTTAAAAGCACAGCGATCAATCTCTGTAATGCCATCTTCTAATATTACAGAACAATTTTCTTTAATAAATTTAGAAAAAGAGCCAGAATATTTGCCTGTGCCAGTGATTGTCAATTTAGTTATTCTTAATTTTTCATAGCCGAAACTATTATCCGCTAATTCCAAACCATTAGTCAATTTAATCGTTTTGATATTTGTACATTCATTGAATGCATTCTCATTGATTTTGGCTTTGTGGCTTAGGATACTTACTGAAGTAAGTCCGCTACAATTGCTAAATGCGTTTGAGCCGATTTTTTCCACACTTTGGGGAACAGAAATAGATATGAGACTGCTACAATTCTGAAATGTTGAACGGCCAATTTTTTCCACACTATTTGGTATGGTTATGTTTGCAAGATTAACACATCCAGAAAAGACATAGTCACCGATATCTGTAACTGAATTAGGGATTGTGATAGATTTTAGAGATATACAGTTTTCGAAAGCATAGCCTCCAATATTCGTCACAGAATTAGGGATTGTGATGGAGGCAAGACTAGAGCAACCTTGGAAAGCATAATTTCCAATACTAGTCACAGAATTAGGGATTGAGATGGAGG
>CADBXL010000014.1:52072-107280 GCA_902798615.1 uncultured Bacteroidales bacterium
CAAGACTAGAGCAACCTTGGAAAGCATAATTTCCAATACTAGTCACAGAATTAGGGATTGAGATGGAGGCAAGACTAGAGCAATTTTGGAAAGCATAATTTCCAATACTAGTCACAGAATTAGGGATTGTGACGGAGGTAAGCCCTGAGCATCCCCAGAAAGCATAATCTCCAATACTCGTCACAGAATTAGGGATTGTAATGGAGGTAAGCCCTAAGCAACCATAGAAAGCACCACTTTTAAACTCTGTTATACTGCTTGGAATGGTGATAGATGTGAGTGACGTGCAAGATGCAAAAGCATATACACCTATGCTTGTTACGGAATATACCTTATCGTTGTAAGTTACTTTGTTTGGGATGTCAATTGTACCAGAATATGAGGAAGCACTATAGAAAAGATGCGTACTTCCGGAATTGTTATTGGCAACTTCACATGTATTAGTGCTTAAGGTTGTATAGTATATTCCGTCAACCTCAAAATCATAGACTTGAGCATTGACGAAATTTGAGTATGACAACAGAATAACTATTGTCAGAAATTTTATGTAGGGGAACCTCATTTTGATATTTTTAGATCTCATGGAATATGCCTTGTAGTACTTTTTATATTTGTTTTTGTATCGTTATAATTAGAAGAATTCCTTACGACATAGTTTAAATTGTGAACCTGTAGTTAGGAATTGGATTTCGTTTATTTCTTCTTTTTCTTCTCAGGAGCTATGAGAGACTCAAGAGGGAGGTAGTCAGGACGAACGTTAGGAGCTATTTCCTTGAGTTTTGCTATTACCTTTTCTATTACAACGGTGGCGAGAACGACCTTGCCTTCCTTGTCGATGATGTATGTGGTAGGAATCCAACCAATGTGATAGTCTCTTTTCACGCGAGAATTTCGCATAGGGATCTCGCTGAGATAGTTTTGCCAAACGAGGGCACTATCCTTGATACATTTCTTCCATGCGCTTTTCTCATTGTCGAATGAATAGCCTATAATCTCTATGCTGTCGGTAGCGGCATAGGTTCTGTTGATACTTCTGAGATATTTCAGTTCCTTGCGGCAGTCGCCACACCAAGAAGCCCAGAAGTTAAGTACGAGATACTTGCCTTTGTTCTCTTCAAGGAGATTCATCTTTCCGCCGTCCTTGTTGATAACAATCTCTGGAGCTGCGGTTCCCGACTTGAGAAGATCAACACCATATTTCGCGTCAAGATCCTGCGCGTTGACAGAAACGAGAGAGAATATCAATGATGCGCAAAAAGTTATGATTTTTTTCATATATATATAATTATGACCCCTCACCTGCCCTTCGGGCATCCTCTCCCCAAGGGGCGAGGGGGAAGTTAGAAACTGAGAAACTGATGAGCTCGCGAATAATATGCCCTCATATAAGCGATAAAAGGTAACTATTCCCTCGCCCCTTGGGGAGAGGGTGTCACAAAGTGACGGGTGAGGGGCCGTTCTTTTATATTCCGAGCTTCTTACGGATCTTGGTAGGGATGGCGTTTTTGTTAACCATGAAGTCCATTGTCTTTGCAACGATGAAGTTCTTAGACATATACCAGATGCCCTTGTAGTCGCCAGTCTCGCCCCATGAGTTCTTTACCATATAGTACTCACGGCCATTCTGGTCCTTTGCAATACCATAGATAAGCATACCGTGGTCGTCGGTAAGGGTCCAGTTGTCGTACTCTTCCTGACGCTTCTCCTGTGTAGGGGTCTCTTCCTTCACGTTCACACCAAGTTCCTTGAGCTTGTTCTTCTTCTGGGTAGCAGAGAGCTTGAGCCACTTTGCCATATCAGAACCGGCAAGGTCGGTTGATTTCTCGTCGATGAGAAGGGCAAGACCGTCGCGTGTGAAGCCATCCTCTGAAACATCACCGCCCCATGCTACTGTATATCCCTGACGAACAGCATTCTCGATAACCTCAGCCATCTCATCCATCGGAAGGTTCCAAGAAGCAGGCTGACGCCAGTTGTCCTGTACCTCTACAGGGAATGCTGTGTAGAAAGGATGGTGTGTGTATGATGTTATTGATACATAGTCGTTCCAGTCAAGGCCGAGGCTTGCAGCAAAGGTCTTTGGGGTGTATTGCTTGCCCTCGTACTTGAAGTTCTCAGGACACTTGCCGAGGTAAGCGTCGAGAATACCCTGAAGACCGTTCTTCCATGCAGGATTGAGCTTTTTCACGTCTTTTGTGGCAACAGCCTTGACGTATGGCTCCATAACGGCAAAGAGCTGATTGAAGTTGTTGAGGGTATCACCATAGAGGGAGCCAGGAGCAGGCATAGCCTCTTCAGGGCAGATACCATAGTTCTGGAGGACGTAGAGCACATCGTATGCAGAACCGCCCTGAGAGAACTGAGCATCACCATGCATACGCACCTTGAGAATGGCACGATCCATATAGTTCTTGTTGCATACGAACATCTCGCAGAGATCGTATGTCTTCTTTGTCTTTTTCAGAATCTCTGCCTCGAAGTAGGAGAGAGTAGAGTAGTTCCAGCAGGTGCCAGAGCGAGCCTGGTTCTTGATGCTCGTGATAGGATTCTCTATGATTGTTGTAAATACCGGTTTGTTTGGATTCACAGAATCCTTCTTTGCCTCTTCTGCGTTAGCAGCAAGAGAAAGAGTTGCCATAGCGGCGAGAAATAAAATCTTTTTCATATCTTATTATGCTATTTAAATTTTGTTTGTTCTTTGGTGATTTGAAAAATAAAAAATAAGAAATAAAAAATTAAAGATAGATTTATTTTTTTCGGGAAAGGGGTATGCTATTTCGCATATTTTTCATCGTTTTCCTTGAGCGTATTCAATGTCGCTACAAGAATATATATTATATCCATTAAATCATTCTTCATAGAGTCATGCTCTTTCTCGTTTATGCCTCTTGCTGTCTTTAATATGGCAAGCCAATATTTTGTCTCATTTGCTTCTTTTAATGCAATCTTTAGCTTGTGAGAAAAATCGGCTCTACTTTCGGCATAAACAGCCTCGCATACATTTGCACCTATACTTGTGCCGCACCTACTGATTTGGTCTATGATGTTATGGTCAACTTTGCGAGACTTCAGACAAACTTTCATTTTGATGATTCTATCACAAAAAGCAGTACTTTTTGCCAGCAATATATTGTCTCGTTCAAACATCATAATGGATTATAGTATTATATGAGCCAAATGGTAATGCAAAATATACGAATAAGCTAACTCTATCTTCTATTTTTTATTTCTTATTTTTTATTTTTATGTTATTCCCGATTCCTTTCCATATATTCTTCCACATCCTTGGTGTGGTATGGGATTCTCTTTGCTCCGAGGAAACGACAACCGTCCTTGGTTATGAGGAGATCGTCCTCGATGCGGATGCCGCCAAAGTCCTTGTAGGTCTCGAGCAGTTCGAAGTTGATGAAATCCTTGCAATGGCCTTTGGAGCGCCAGTCGTCGATAAGGGCAGGGATGAAGTAGATACCCGGTTCGTCTGTTACAACGAAGCCTTCTTCCAATCGTCTGCCCATGCGGAGACAGTTAGTGCCAAATTGTTCGAGATTTGGGCGTGTCTCTTCGTCAAAGCCTACATAGATCTGACCAAGGCCTTCCATGTCGTGTACATCCATACCCATCATGTGACCAAGACCGTGAGGCAGGAACATGGCGTGAGCACCAGCAGCAACGGCCTCATCTACATCGCCCTTCATCAAACCTACTTCCTTAAGTCGCTCGGTCATCAGTCGGCAGACAGCCAGATGCACGTCAAAATACTTAACTCCTGGCTTTGCAACGCTCAAGGCCAAGTCGTGACACTCATCTACGATGTCGTATATCTCTTTCTGACGCTGGGTATATTTGCCATTTACTGGCATAGTACGCGTATTGTCCGAACAATAATGATTCATAGTCTCACCACCACAGTCGCAAAGCACCAGACGACCATCTTCGAGTGGATCCATATAAGGACAGCCGTGCATTATCTCGCCATGTTGAGAGAATATAGTGGAAAAGCTGACGTGTGAACCAAGAGAATGAGCCACGCCATCTATCTGACCGGCAATGAATTTCTCTGTCCTTCCCGGACGAATCATACGCATAGCCTTTGTGTGCATCTCATAGCCTATTACGGCTGCACGCTCAAGTTCCTCTATCTCCTCGGCTGTCTTTTTTGAACGCATTTTCACTACGGCTTTGATAAGCTCAAGTGAGGCAGCCTCTTTCTGCTTGTAAGGATGAATGCCGAGCAGATCCATAATCTGAATCTGGTTGTCGTGACGATAAGGAGGCAGGAAATGAATCTTGCGATTAGTACGCTTGGCTTCAGCAATAATATCCTCGATCTTCTTCCAAGGAGCGGAATTGGCAACGCCAACCTCAGAGGCAAGGTCGGAGATGGTAGGTACAGAACCATACCACACGATATCCTCTACATCCACATCATCACCAAGAAGCCATTCCTGACCGTTGTCACAATCTATGACGCCAATCAGCCCTATCTCTTTCTGACCGAAATAATAGAGGAATGATGAATCCTGACGAAATGGATAATAGCTGTTAGCTGGATAGTTGCAAGGGGATTCGTTGTTGCCGAAAAGAATGATGATTCCATTGCCAACAAGTTCGCGCAGAACAGTCCGACGTTTTATGTAAGTCTCTTTGCTAAACATCTTTTTCTTTTAATTATCTCTTTACTCTTTTTAATACCTTTTTTGAATAGTTTACGTGCAAAGGTACGATAAATAAATGATATATCCTAATTTATCCATGAAAAAAACAATCATTTGAACTTTATTTTTGACAGAAAGCTACTTTTTCTTATAGATTATGCTTTTTTCTCGCAAAAAAGCATTACCTTTGTCCGAAATTATGTACTATGGAAAATTCCCAAGTAGCATAATTCGATACAAATAACCATTTGAGACACAGTGATATTTGCAATATTGCTGTGTGATTCGTTGTGTATAAATATAATCATTATAAAAAACAAAACCAATGAGAGATTACAAAGACCTAAAGATTGCTGTAGCCGGAACAGGCTACGTAGGACTAAGTATTGCGACGCTTCTTTCACAGAAGCATCATGTAACGGCTGTTGATGTAATACCTGAAAAGGTAGAGAAAATCAATAACCGTATCTCGCCAATTCAAGACGAGTATATTGAAAAATATTTCGCAGAGAAGGAATTGAACCTTACTGCCACTCTTGATGGAAAGAGTGCTTATGCAGATGCTGACTATGTTGTCATAGCAGCACCTACTAACTATGACCCTGTTAAGAACTTCTTCGATACACACCATATAGAGGATGTTATCGACCTCGTTCTTAGCGTTAATCCTGATGCTGTGATGGTTATCAAGTCAACCATTCCTGTTGGATATACACGTTCACTCTATGTAAAGTATGCTCTCAAGTTCCTTACAGATCCTGCTCTCAAAGGCAAGCATTTCAATCTGCTCTTCTCTCCAGAGTTCCTTCGTGAGAGCAAGGCTCTTTATGATAACCTCTATCCTTCACGTATCATTGTTGGCTTCCCAAAGAGCTTGCCAACAGGTGCTGATAAGAAGTGGGATGAGGAGAATGCTGCTATTCAGGCAATAGGCAATCCTGAGGCTGAGGAGTTTGCCATGACCTTTGCATCTCTTCTTCAGGAAGGTGCTATCAAGGAAGATATTGATACAATCCTCATGGGCATGAAGGAGGCTGAGGCTGTTAAGCTCTTTGCCAATACATATCTTGCTCTCCGTGTATCATACTTTAACGAACTTGATACCTATGCAGAGGTTAAGGGACTTGATTCTCAGGCTATTATTCAAGGTATCGGACTTGATCCACGTATTGGAACACACTATAACAACCCATCTTTCGGATATGGTGGCTACTGTCTGCCAAAGGACACAAAGCAGCTTCTTGCCAACTATCAGGATGTGCCTCAGAACATGATGACAGCTATCGTAGAGTCAAATCGCACTCGTAAGGACTATATTGCAGATGCAGTATTGAAGAAGGCTGGTTATTATAGCGAGAACGGACAATGGGATGCAAGTAAGGAGAAAGAATGTACCATCGGCGTATATCGCCTTACCATGAAGTCTAATTCAGACAACTTCCGTCAGTCTGCTATCCAAGGTATTATGAAGCGTATCAAGGCAAAGGGCGCTAACGTTATTATCTATGAGCCAACACTTGAGGATGGCAGCACATTCTTCGGATCTGTAGTCGTGAATGATATGGCGAAGTTCAAGGCAGAGTCAAAGGCGATTATTGCCAACCGTTACGACTCAATCCTTGATGACGTGCTTGATAAGGTGTATACCCGTGATATCTTTAAGCGTGACTAAATATTTTCACTCTGTCGCCTATTATTATAGTGCGACAGAGTGGGAATCGATTCTCTAAGAGAAAACACTTCACATACTCAAGGTATGAAAGATTTGCTGATCATCATATTATCGTCATTCGTTGCATTATTCTCTGTGTCTAAGGTGCATTCCAAGATTTTGAGAATAGCGAAGGCTCGTAATCTGACCGACAAGCCAGGAGAAAGGAAACTGCAACGTCATCCTGTTCCTATGCTTGGAGGAATTGCTGTCTTCATGGGGGTAATTTGTGGACTTGGAATGGCCTGTACTATGGCCGACCTTACCCTTATCTTCCCAATCGTGATGATGATGGCGACAATGTTGTATATTGGAGCTCTTGATGATCTTACTGGACTATCGCCTTTATTCCGTATTGTAATGGAGATATTTGCCGTACTTGTGCTTATATATGGTAGTGGAATGTGTATCGATAACTTCAATGGTCTATGGGGAATATATCAGATTCCGTGGACCATTGCAGTACCGCTAACTGTATTTGCTGGAGTTGGTATTATCAATTCAATAAATATGATAGACGGCATAAACGGTTTGTCTTCTGGACTTTGTATTGCCTGTAGTCTTTATTTTGGAGCCAATTATTTCCATCTAGGGGACATCCCCAACTCTGTAGTAGCCTTTACTATGGCGTTCTCCTTGATGCCATTTCTCGTACATAATGTATTTGGTTCGAAGTCACGAATGTTTATTGGCGATGCTGGAACTATGATGATGGGTATTCTGTTAACATGGTTCGTTATCCGATATCTCTCATTCTATGGTGTAGAGAGAGGACTCCCAGGCGGTCTCTGTCCTATAGCCAACTCTGTAAGTATCTTAAGTGTTCCTGTTTTCGACACTCTCAGAGTAATGACAATGAGAATGATTCAAGGCAGAAGTCCGTTCTCACCAGACAGAACACATCTTCATCATGCTTTTGTGGATTGTGGTTTCAGTCATGTCTTTACGGCTATTAGTGAGATACTTATCAGTCTTGTGGTATTCCTGACAAGTAATGTTGCCTATTGGCTTGATTTCTCTGCAGAGATACAGTTGTATCTTGTCATTCTTTCTGGCGTGGTATTCGTCTGGGGTACATATTTTATCCTTATACGATTGAGAAAGAGCAGAGGCTTTAAATTCTATGCTCTTCATACTCATTTTGAGCGTAAGGGCTGGTGGCTAGTTTATCAGAACTGGCTTGATGGGAAGAAAGGGACGTAATTCCTATCCTATGTGATATTCCCATTCAAACCACATGTATAGGCGTTTTCGCGGTTTTAGAGCGGATATATAGCGAAGGAAACACTGGTAATAAAATGTAAGCAAGGTTTCTATCCTGCTTATAAAGACTATAATAATGCAATAGTCGTGTAAATGAATAATTCACTTTCTGGTAAAGTTCTAAAAGGTTTTTCTTGGACTGCTATTGAGAGAGTTGTTTCCCAACTTGTCATCTTTATCATAGGAATAGTTGTGGCAAGATTGGTGACACCATCTGAATATGGAGTTTTGGGAATTCTTATGGTATTTATCAATGTGTCATCTGTATTTGTAGATAGTGGATTAGGCAATTCCTTGATATATTATAATGAATTAAAGGAAAGAGATTTACGTACTACATTTAGCCTGAATATATTCATCAGCATCTTTTTGATGCTATTAATATATTTTTTTTCTTCACTAATTGAAAACTTTTACCAATTAGAGAATCTCGCTTTATATCTTCAGATAATCTCGTTTACGATACTTTTTAATGCGTTTGTTGTAGTTCCTACGGCGATATTAAAGGTAAGTCTGAATTTCAAATCTCTTGCCATTTCCAATATGTGTTCGTCTGTAGCAAGTGGAATACTTGCTATTGTTATGGCATATCATGGGTATGGTATATGGGCATTGATTGCGCAGGTAATGGCACGATCCTTCCTTCAGGCGTCTTTCTTAGTGGTAATGAGTAAATGGATTCCCAAGTTGGTTTTCTATAAGGAATCGTGTATAAGACTATATCGCTATGGCATTAATCTTATAACGGCTTCATGCCTGACCAAGATTACAGAAGAAGGAATTTCGTTCTTTTTAGGTAAGGTCTTCTCGCCTTATAATCTCGGTATATATACAAGAGCCACCCAATTCTCGGTATTACCTTCTACAAGTATCGGCAATGTAATCATTTCTGTCCTTTTTCCTACGTTGTCATTGGTAAAAGATGATAAAGACAAATTCAAGCAGATATATAATGCAATTATCAAGATCATGTCTGCATTATCAATGCCTGTTTTTGTTATTCTGGTGGTTATTGCAGAGCCTTTTATAAGATTAGTATTAACTGAAAAATGGATTGAGGTAGTCCCTTTTCTACAGGTGTTCTGTATCGGAAGGCTACTCTTCCCCGTTTCTAATGTCACAGAACAGGCGTTGAATGCTGTTGGTAGAAGTGATTTGTTTCTAAAACAGCAGATACGTAAAATGGCAGTCAAGGCTATCTTTATTCTCCCTGCTTTGTTTTTTGATATATACGTAGTGGCGATAGCCGATGCGTTGTCGTCGATGGCTGCATATTTTATTACGACTATGGTGGCGAGAAAAGTCTTAAATATAGGATTGCTTGATCAGTTGAGAAGTATCATCTGGTATATGATATTTGCATTGGGAGCTGGTGCATTGTCTTATTATTTCGAATTCTTTATTGAAAATGATTATTTAAAAATCATATTTGCAATAATTATATATCCATTAATATATTTGCTAGTGGTCTTTTCTTTCAAAAGAACGGAGATCATGAATTTTAGGAAATTGATTAAATGAAAATCAGAAACATAGCAGGAAACATACAAACGCTATTGCTTTCACATATTTGTGTGAGTGTTCTATTCTTGTTGCTCATATTCGAACTGGGGCTGGAGATGGAACCTGTGGCGATTTTAATATATGCATGTTTATCTGCAGGTTCATATTATATGTTGCTTAAAAATGAATGGGAAACGAGTCGCGACCTTAGTTTGGAGATAGTCTATCTTGTAGGTTGCGTTTTTAGATTCGTAATCCCTTCGTTTGTTACATCATGGATGATATTCAATGATTCAAAAATTATATATATTAATTGTGATGTCAGTGATTACGCATTTCCTACTATAGTGTGGATGAATATATTCCATATCATATTCTATACAATCTTTAAGCTAAAGTCAAATAACATATCATTAGGTGGTCAACTGAGAGTTCTATTTGAAGAATATGATGTATTTCTAATTGTTGCAGCCATATATATAACTTCTTTTCCGTTTAGAGTTGTTAATAATTTGCTCGTATTCTTGGATGTCAGTCAATCAATTATGGCATTATTGAATAATATAGGTAATCTATCCATTATTCTTTTGTTGTTTAATTGTACGTACAAATACACACGAATTAGGCATTTCCTTTTTGTCCTTTTTTGTATTGCGGAGTTTATATATGCAGGTTTGTTCACTTTCTATAAAGTGTATATGATCATGCCAATAGTTTTTTATTTGGTCTTTTGGGTCGTTTGGCATAAAAATGGAAATAAGAAAGTGCTAACTAAGCCTTTTCTTGTTTTGTGTATATCTTCTTTTATTTTCGTCAATGGTTTTGTTTTTCCATTTATGGGTGCAAAGAGAATTGTTGCAGGCTATTCGGTTGAGTTGGATGCTGGTATAAACGACTATTCTCTAGCAGAAGTATTTAATTATATGAAAAGCGATAAGGGCAGGGATAATGAAGAAACCAATACATTGTTGGATAGACAAGATGCAGTTCCTGTAAATGCTTTTTTCTATAAGGATGTAAATCGTAAGAATAAATACCATTCTGAACTCATTGTTAAGTCTGTATTAGTCTCTATTCCAAAAATTATATATCCAGATAAGCCATATAATAATGTTGGAATGATGGTAACAGAATATGTGCGAACAGGAGTGATGAATGATAAAAGTAGAGCCTCATGTTATACTTATGCAGGCTTGGTTGGGGGATCTTATCTATGGGGAGGACCTGTAGGATTGCTTTTGTGTGCTATATTGACAGGATATTTTATGTCCATTTATAATAACTTCCTGTTGCGGAATACCAAAAATCCACTTGCCATAATGTATTACATGCTGTTTCTTGTGGCTGCTATGTCTGCATTTGAAGAAACTGCTGATGGCGGCATAGGTCGTTTGTTGACATTTATACCTATTGTTATATTAGTAAAAGCGACTTCTTTCTTTCTTGCGCGAAAAAAATGAGGATTCTTTATATATATAGGAGCAAAGATTCTGGTCCTTCGATACGTAGGGTGTTTGAACCGATAGAAAATGCATTGAAGAAGGAATGCCAATTGGATTCTATCTATTTGCCGGGAGCTACAGCATCTCCTATAGATATATTCAGAAACATACAATTTGTAAAGAATTATATTAGAGGTAAACAATATGACATTATACATATAACAGGTCATGTGAACTATTTGATATGGCCTTTGCGCAAGTATAGGACAATCGTAACTGTTCATGATCTTGGTTTTTATACACGCTTTACAACTGGACTGAAAAAGAAATTATTATATCTGTTCTTTATTCGTCCGCTAAAATATGCAAAACATGTTACTTATATAAGTGACAAAAGCTTCAAAGAGGCATGTGATTGTATAAAACTTCCGGAAAGAATACAGTCGATAATATACAATCCTGTTGATCCTTCTTTCGTTTTTTCCCCAAAAAACATCAATAAGGAAAAGCCAATAATTCTTCATTTGGGTACAAAGCCAAACAAAAACCTGTCAAGGGTGATAGAGGCTGTTTCTACTATTTCTTGTACGTTGCATATTATAGGCAATGTCTCAGAAAACCTTTGGAAGAAAATCGATGAATATGGAATTGATGTGAGGATTGATAGTAATGTTTCGGATGAAGAGATATTATGGGCTTATAAAGAATGTGATGTAGTTTGTTTTCCTTCTTTATATGAGGGGTTCGGCTTGCCGATAATCGAAGGACAGGCTATAGGCAGACCTGTAGTGACAAGTGATTTGTTGCCTATGAGCAGTATTGCAGGAAAAGGAGCGGTACTGGTTAATCCATATTCTGTAGACTCAATCACTAAAGGAATTGTATATGCCTTGGAAAACTCAGAATCATTGATAAAGGAGGGTATCAACAATGCTGATCATTTTTCCTTGAAGCATATTGTAGGACAATATATGTCATTGTATGAAAACCTAAAATCTAATGGGTAACCTATGTCCCACAATTTTGTATGATGAAAATCCTGACCTTCATTTCTTCTCTCGATATTAACTCTGGAGGTCCTTCCCGGAGTGTTCCAATGCTCGTCAAGGGGCTGGTTGAATTTGGGGTGGATGTGACTCTTATGACTATCCACTCTGAGAACATGAATGTTCATGCTCTTGAGGGAACGACTGCCAGATTGAAGGTTCTTGAACCTTCTTTTACTCGAAGGGAAATCGCCCAGTATCTTAAGGATGAGAAATTCCATTTGATCCAGATTCAGAGTATGTGGGATTGGCCATATCATAAGGTGATGGTTGAAGCTCGCAAACTGGGTATCCCTTATATCGTTACTCCTCGTGGCATGCTTGAGCCTTGGAGTCTTTCGCAAAAGAAATGGAAAAAGAAACTTGCTTGGTGGCTGTACCAGCGTAATGATGTGCAGAAGTCTGTGTGTGTGTTCACAACGGCTAAGATGGAGGCTGAACATGTCACAAATCTTGGTATTACGACCTGCAAGGCTGTTATTCCAAATGGAATAGAGACTGATAGCTATCCATGCAAGACATCTATTGATGGCGTTAAGAAGCAAGTGTTGTTTCTTAGTCGTGTGCACGTAAAGAAGGGTATAGAACTGCTCTTTGAGGCTTGGAAACGCATTCATCCTGATTATTCAGATTGGCAGTTGCTTGTTATTGGTAATGGTGAGGCTGAATATATTCATAGTCTGGAGAATAGGGTGGAGAGTTTGGGCTTGAAGGATAGTATCAAGATTCTCCCACCTGTATTTGGAGAGGCTAAGATAAAGGTTTATCAAGAGTCGTCAATCTTCTGTTTGCCTTCATTTAGTGAGAATTTCGGAATGGTTATTGCTGAGGCTATGTCGTGCGGAACGCCTGTCATTACCACGACAAACTGTCCTTGGGAGATACTAAATGAGACAAACACGGGCTGGTGTATTGACCTAAGTGTGGATAATCTTGAACGTGCTCTTCGTGAGGCTTTTGCTATGAATCCTGTTGATTTGTACGAGATGGGACAGAAGGCGAGCAAACTAATTTATGATAACTTTGACTACAGAAGTGTGACTCATAAAACTTTGCGTTTGTATGAGTGGCTGCTGAATAGCGGAGAGAAACCAGAATTCGTATATGACAGATGAAATAAAGATTTCTGTAATTACCATTGTCTATAATGGTGAAAGCTATGTGGAGCGTACCATCAAGAGCGTCATCTATCAGACATATAAGAATATTGAGTATATACTTATTGATGGTGCCTCAACTGATGGAACCATGAAGATTGTTGAATGCAATCGTGAATATTTTCATACGATAATAAGTGAACCGGACAAGGGGATATATAATGCTATGAATAAAGGCCTGCGGCTTGCTTCTGGTGACTATGTGATATTTATGAATGCAGGAGATTGTCTGGCCTCAGATGATGTGTTAGAGAAAGTGGTTGCTTCTGTTGGTAATGAGTCGCAACTTCCAGATTTGATATATGGTAACTATCGGGAGATGGGTGAATCTGCATTAGAGAAGGTTATTCCTTGCTATAGTCATGAAAGGGCATGGTATGGAATGTTTGCGAGTCACCAATCTATTTTCTACCGTCTTGGGATTCTGAGAGACAATAACATTACATTTGATGAGACATATAAAGTCGCAGCCGACTATAAACTTACTCTTCAGACGGTTATTACAGGTAAGAAATTTCTTAAACTGCCATTTTGTATCTCTGCATTTGACGTATCTGGTGTAAGCTGCAAGAATCAGGATCTGGGACTTTATGAAGCTGACAGAGTTCGTAAGGAGGTGCTTAAAATGTCATGGATAAAGCGTCATGGCATTATTGTGATAAGCAAAACCTCGCGTTATGTAAAGAAGTATCTTGGCTTTTTGTATAGAATATATAGATATTAGTATGAACCTTTCAAATTACAAGGAAGAAAAGCCACATTATTATAAAAGGCTTATATGGATGGTTATCAATGCTACATTGTTTAGATTTGCTATAGGTGGTTCTTTTAAATGGTGGAGGCATGGTTTGCTCAAGGCTTTTGGCGCTAAGATTGATAAGGATGCATATATTTATCCTTCATGTAAGATTTTCATGCCTTGGAATTTTGTTTGTGGTAGAGCGTGTATAGGTCCTGATACTAATATATATAATAAGGATATGATTGTCATAGGCAATGATTCCGTCATCTCTCAAGGAAGCTTTCTATGTACGGCAGGACATGACACGGCAAATCTGATGATGCCTCTTACCACAGCTCCAATAAAAATATCGGATCATGTATGGATTGCTGCGGATGCTTTTGTCGGAATGGGGGTGACTGTTGGTGAGGGCGCTATTGTTGGAGCTCGTGCGGCAGTATTCAAGGATGTCGATCCATGGACGATAGTAGGCGGTAATCCTGCGAAGTTCATAAAGAAGAGAATCGTTAAATAAGAATCATGTTGGATCTATCAGTAATAATCCTCACTGGAAATGAGGAACTCCACATAAAGCGTTGCCTGGATATTATTAGCCCTGTTGCCAAGGATGTCTTTGTGATAGACTGTTTTTCTAAGGACAGGACTGTGGAGATAGCTCAGTCCTATGCTAATGTCCGTGTTCTTCAGCATGAATGGCCTGCAACAAAGTATGCGGGACAGTTTAATTGGGCATTGGAGAACGCTCCTATCACCACTAAATGGGTGATGAGACTGGATGCTGATGAGTATCCGATGAAGGATTTGGTAGAGGAAATGCAGCAAAAAATCCCTTCTCTTGGTGATGAAATCACAGGAATCGTGCTAAAAAGAAGGCATATTTTCATGGGTAAATGGATGAAAGGAGGCATTTATCCTGTTAAGCTTCTTAGGATTTTCCGCTACCAAAAAGCAATATGTGAGCAGAGGCTTATGGATGAGCATATCCAGTTGCTTGAAGGAAAGAGTGTGGAGTTTGAGCATGATTTCTGTGATGAAAATATCCATGATGTTTCTTGGTTTTGTCATAAACATGTTGATTATGCTGTCAGGGAAGCTGTTGATATGCTTGATATTGAACTGAATCTTGCGGGTTTTGCTGCCACCGACAACAATAAGATGATAAGTACTCAGGCTGAGGAGAAGAGGAAAAGGAAGCATGCCTATGCCAAGAAACCTCTTTTCTGGCGCTCGTTTGCATACTTCATCTATCGCTACTTCCTACGAGGCGGATTTCTTGACGGAAAGGAGGGATTCTTGTTCGCTTTCATTCAAGGATGGTGGTATCGCACACTTGTTGACGCAAAGATTCTTGAGGTAAGAAGGTGGATGAAAGCCAATAATTTGAATGCTGATTCCCAAGAAGGAAAACAAGCCTTGAAAGGATATATCAAGGATAATTGGGGTATTACATTGTCTTCTTCCGAAACTTCAGCCAAGGTTTGATATTTGTCTGCCTTATTTTGGGGAAAACAGGCAACTATTCAGCACCCACTCGTAGGGTGTTATTTTTACACGAATTTTCGTAAATAAACCGCAAATTATCCGAAAATTATTATTGTTTACATCATGAATAAAAGAATTTACGATTGAATTCACGGATAATTCATAGGCATTTACGTTCGCCGAAGGCAAAAAATAAGATGTATTGTGTAGTTTCAAAAAATAGTGGACAACTACGCTACAAGTTTGCGGACAACTATTGCATACATGGGAGAAAATCTGTAACTTTGCACCAGATAAGAAGATAAACGAGCATCCTCTGCTATGCCTTCGCTATGCCTCCGTTATGGCTCTGCTTCCGGAACAGAGAAATAGCAGAGGCTTGGGTAAGGCAGATAGACAGGAGAACGAAGGATGAAGTAGGGCAACTCCTATGCAAGTCCCATGTAAATCCCTACCAAGTCCCATTTTCCATATGGCAGAAATGGGAAGTTGAGGGAACAGAAACAAGAACGTGGAAGAAGAATGACCAAGGTCACAAGATATTTCATAGAGCTGATGCAGGTGGCGCTCGGAAGAACTGAGTGTCTGAGCGGAATGCCAACAGAGAAACAGTGGTATGGATTGCTGCAGATGTCCATAGACCACTCGATGCAGGGAATCGTCTTTGCCGGTATTCAGCGCTTGCCACAGGATCAGTTCCCGCCTCTTAGAGTGAAGATGCTGTTCCACGGTCAGTCGGAGGCCATCAAGCAGCGTAACAAGACCATGAACGACCTGTGTGAGGTGGTTACGGAATATTTCCGAAAGGCTGGTTTCCGCACGGCTATAATGAAGGGGCAAGGCAATGCCCGACTCTATGGCGACCTCTCTGATGCAAGATGTAGTGGCGACATCGACCTGTGGGTGGAAGGTGGTTTTGAGAAGGTGAACGACTTCGTGCAGCAGACGTGCCCAACCAAGGAAGTCAACGAACTCGAGATTAAGTATGAGGCTTTCTCCGACGTTGTGGTTGAGGTTCATTATCGTCCTTTCATCATTCGCAACTTCATCTACAATGCCCGTCTGCAAAGGTTCTTCGACGAGGAGGCTGAGGCATGTTTGGGGCAGAATGAGCCAGTCAACTGGGTGACGATGCGCTTCAATATCATTCATCAGATGGCACATATCCGACTGCATCTGTTTACCGAAGGTATTGGTATGCGACAGCTCATGGACTATTACTTCGTGCTGCTGAATAGCAAGGAGGATAGTGGAGAGATGATGAAGATTGTACGAAGTCTTGGAATGGAGAGTTTCGCCTCTGCCTTGATGTGGATAATGAGCAATATCTTCCGTCTTGATGATGATAAACTGCTCTGCGAGCCAAATGAGAAGGACGGTAGGTTCCTGTTTGATGAGATTATCAAGAGTGGTAACTTTGGAAAATCAAGTAAGGAACTATCAGAAAAGAAATCTTCATCATACGGGCATTTATGGCTTTTCTTCATAAGGAACTTGCGATACTGGCGCTTTGACAAGTGGGATTGGTTATGCGGTCCGTTGTGGAGAATTTATTATAAGTTTTGGAAACTTAAGCGAGGGTTTGAATGAAGATTTCAATTATCACGGCTACATACAATAGCGGGGCTACCTTGAGGGATACTTTAGAAAGTATTCTTCGACAGGACTATTCTGATTATGAACTTGTGATCAAGGATGGTGGCTCAACTGATAATACTTTAGATATTTGCCGTGAATATGAACCTCGCTTTGAGGGGCGGATGAAACTGCTATCTTCTCCCGATAAAGGACTTTATGATGCCATGAATCAGGGCATAAGGGCTACTACTGGTGAGGTTGTGGGGATATTGAATTCGGATGATTTCTATACATCGAATGATATTCTCCGTATTATTGCTCGTCAGTTTGAAGGAACTCCCGATATTGATGCTCTTTATGGTGATATTCATTATGTCAGGGCTGATGATACCTCGAAGCTTGTAAGATACTATTCAAGCAGAATGTTCAGAAGAGGATGGATGCGTTTCGGATTTATGCCTGCCCATCCTTCATTCTATTGTAAGAAGGCAACATACGAGCGTTTCAAACTTGATGGTACGAAGATTGAAGATTTCAAGGGCGATACAAGTTCTGCCTACTTCAATACTTCATATAAAATTGCAGCCGATTTCGAGTTTCTTGTGAGAACGATATTCGTAGGAAGAATCAAGACGCATTATATCAACAAGGACTTTGTAACCATGCGCTCTGGTGGCGCAAGCAATAGCGGGGTAAGCAGTCATAAGCAGATTAACCGCGATCACCAACGGGCATTAAAGGAGAATGGCGTGTATTCCAACATCTTCTTCCTCGCCTTGAGATATGTGTATAAAATAGGAGAACTGGCGTTAGGGAGGATTTCCCGATAATCACAATAAAACACTAAAAAAGCAAAAGGCGCAAAGGTACTGGATAATTCCATATCTTTGCGTCTTTGCATTTCCCTAATCTCTAATCCCTAATCTCTAAACTCTAAACTTTACCCCCTAAACCCTAAACACAACACCCTATAGCTGTACAATATTCTGAGTGCTTGGGGATTATGAAACGTACCCCATATAGTTTCTCTACTGCGTTGAATATCTCTCGCGTCTGGGGGAGACGTGTGAGGTTGCCTATCATTACGAAGTCCTTGATGTCAGAACCCTTACTTGCGAGAACGGTACCAGAACAGATGGTCTGTATGACGGTACAGATAATTCCGAGGGCTATGTCTTCCTTCTTTGTGTCATGACCAGCCTTTCCGAAAAGTGAGGCTGTGGTGTCAAGAGGAAGTCCGGGAAGAGGACGAGGTGATATGTCGCCTATGTTGAGGTTTATGTTTGAGATATTGCCTTGGGAAGCAAGTTCAACTATGTGATGTATTTCGTCTGTTCCTAGGAGGAGTCGGGATAGTCCAATAAGTGTTCCGCCACCCATACCGAGTCCGCCAAGGTGCTGCACATCATCGCCATCTACACGGATAATAGTTGTACCTGTACCCATTGAGACGGTAATCATTCGAGATAGTCCAGAACCGAACTTTGCCCCTTGGGCATCAGCCTGAAACTCTGGGATGCGTATTGTGGGGAGTCCGTATATATCGCCTTCTATGTATTCCGCTCCAACACCAGTTATCATCACCTTCTCGATGTCGGAAAGGGCGATATGATTGTCGAAAAGGAACTTTCCGAACGCACCATATAGTGATGTTACTGGATCTGTAGCCTTGATGCGTGTAGGTGATACGACTTGAAGGTTGGAAGTGATACCTACAATCTTTGTGGTACTTATACCTACGTCTATTCCGATTTTCATAATTGTTTGAGGCCTCTCCCCCCGCCCTCTCCCGTAGAGAGGGAGCCGATTAGCGATGGAGAGAAGGTATATTGATGATTTATATATATATTTATGAGAACAAATCAAGTTGGATAGGACTGTTATTCGAATCGTTTTTGGGGGATGCGGCTCCCTCCCTACGGGGGAGGGCGGGGGGAGAGGCCGTTCCTTCATCCTTAATCATTTCCAGAAACTCCTCTTCGCTTACTATCTGCACTCCAAGTTTTTCCGCTTTCTGTAGCTTTGAAGGTCCCATGTTATCGCCTGCAAGGATAAAGCTCGTCTTTCCGCTTATGCTACCCACATTCTTGCCTCCATGCTGTTCGATAAGAGCCTTGTATTCGTCTCGGCTATAGTGAGTGAATACTCCGCTAATAACGATTGATTTTCCTTCAAGTATATTGGTTTGACCTGCGGTTTGTTCCTCTGAGAGTGACATCTGTAACCCTTTGTCGCGAAGTCGCTGGATAATGGCAAGGTTCTCTTCGTTATGGAAGTAGGATATGATGCTTTCGGCTATCACGTTACCAACCATCTCCACATCAAGAAGGTCTTGAAGTGAGGCATTCATCAAAGAATCAATATTCTTGAAATGACGTGCAAGGAGTTTTGCAGTAGTCACACCTACGAAACGGATTCCAAGGGCAAAGACAACACGTTCGAATGGCACATTCCGTGATTCCTTTATAGCGTCTATCACATTTTGTGCCGACTTCCTCTTATTGCCAGATGGGTCTATCTGCAGAACAGTAAGGTCATAGAGGTCGGCTATGTTATGGATGAGTCCTCTCTGGAAATATTCGTCAACGGTCTCAGGACCGAGCGACATAATGTTCATAGCCTTTCTTGCAATAAAATGCTCGATTCTTCCCTTGATCTGCGGAGGGCAGCCTGTATCGTTAGGACAATAATGAGCTGCCTCTCCCTCATAGCGAACGAGTTGAGCACCACACTCAGGACAATGAGTTATGAACCTAACAGGTTCGGCATCAGCCTTGCGCTTCTCCACATCAACACCTACAATCTTCGGAATTATCTCACCACCTTTCTCCACATACACATAGTCACCTATGTGGAGGTCGAAGGAACGGATGAAATCCTCGTTATTGAGGGTTGCACGACGGACGGTAGTACCAGCCAACTGAACAGCCTCCATATTGGCAACTGGAGTTATGGCTCCTGTTCGGCCTACCTGATATGTTACCTCTATAAGAGGAGTACAGGCACGTTCTGCCTTGAACTTATAAGCTATAGCCCAACGAGGGGATTTAGCTGTAAAGCCAAGGTGACGTTGCTGACGGAGGGAGTTTACCTTTAATACGATACCGTCTGTGGCAACTGGCAGGTTCTTACGTTCCTTATCCCAATAGTCGATGTAGTCAATAATGCCTTGAAGAGAGTTCACCTTCTTCATTCCCTCTGAAATCTTGAATCCCCAAGAACGGGCGATATCAAGATTCTCTATATGACCATCGGCTGGAAGTTCATCACCAAGGAGATAGTAAAGGTATGCGTCAAGACCTCGTTCTGCTACTACACGCGAGTTTTGGCTCTTGAGAGTTCCAGAGGCCGCATTACGTGGGTTCGCAAATGGAGTCTCGCCAATCTCCTCACGTTCGGCATTCAGACGGTTGAAGTTATCCCATGGGAGAAGTATCTCACCACGAATCTCGAATGAACGAGGGTAGGGGAATCCATTAGATGAGGAGAGTTGCAACGGAATACAACGGATTGTACGGACATTATTCGTGACATCATCACCCTGTACGCCATCACCACGCGTAACAGCCTGAACAAGCTTTCCATCCTCGTATGTAAGTGATATTGACAGACCGTCATACTTCATCTCACAGCATACCTCAAACGGTTCGCCTTCAAGTCCGCGTGAAACCTGCTCATACCACTCACGCACATCATCTGCGCTATAGGTATTGGCAAGCGAGAGCATAGGGTAGCGATGAGCCACCTGTCGGAAGTTCTGGTTTATATCGCTTCCCACACGGACGGATGGGGAGTTCGGGTCTGTCATCTCAGGATGTCGGGCTTCGAGTTCCTGAAGTTCGTGCATAAGGAAGTCGAAGTCCTGATCGGAGATGACAGGTTGGTTAAGTACATAATAACGATGATTATGTTCGTGCAACTCATTTCTGAGTTGGAGTATGCGTTCTTGTTCTGTCATTAATTTTCGGCAATTTACTATGTAAATATTCTTTGCAAAGTTAATAAAAATAATGTAATAAGGAGAGTTTTTTCTTGAAAACTGAATAAAAATCGAGAAAAACATAGTAATCTCATGAAATTGTAGTACCTTTGCATAAAATTGTAAATGTAAAGATGCGAATAGATATTATTACCGTCCTTCCTGAGATGTTGCAAGGATTCGTAAACGAATCTATAATGGGACGTGCCCAGAAGAAAGGACTTGCTGAGGTCCACATTCATAATCTGCGTGACTATACCGCGGATAAGTGGAAACGTGTGGACGATTACCCATACGGAGGCAAGGCGGGAATGGTTATACAATGTCAACCTCTAGATGCTTGTATCTCAGCCTTGAAGAAGGAGCGTCATTATGACGAGATAATCTTTACCGCTCCTGATGGCGAGACATTCAATCAGTCGGTTGCTAATGACCTTTCATTAAAGGAGAACATTATTATAGTATGTGGTCATTACAAGGGAATCGACTATCGTATTCGTGAACATCTCATTACTCGTGAGATTTCCATTGGCGATTATGTTTTGACGGGAGGCGAACTTGCCGCAGCCGTTATTGCCGATAGCGTGGTGAGAATAATTCCAGGTGTAATTGGGGATGTGGAGTCGGCTTTGAGCGATTCCTTCCAGGACAATCTTCTTGAACCTCCTTGCTATACCCGTCCGGCAGAATACCATCCTGTGGATAATCCTGAAGAAACTTGGGGAATACCCGAAATCCTGCTCTCAGGCCATGAGGCAAAGATAAAAGATTGGGAAATGGAACAGGCTTTGGCTCGTACGAAAGCCCTACGTCCCGACCTCTTGGAGAAATAATAGTAAAAAAAACGATAAAAATAACGCACTATAGTTTGGTTGATATTGCCAAATTATAGTGCGCTTTTTCTGTATTAATGTATAAAATATCGAAATTGTGTGCGGAAACAATTTAATTTAGTTAAAATATTTTGCCATTTGGAAATAATGTTTTAGCTTTGCAGCCGAAAAGGATATAGAATTTAGGTAAAAAGATACAACATTAATAGTACAACTTATGAAAAAAATTTTAATGACTATGGCTGCTGTTGCTGTTTCTGCATCAGTATTTGCCCAGGGAACAGCTATTGTCCCAAACAAAGCAGGTGATAACATTTATATTGGTGCGAACTTTGGCGTATCAAGTCCACTCAAGGGTTATAAGGTATTGGGTAATCTCACTCCAGAGTTCGGTATCCGTTTCGGAAAGAATTTCAGTACGGTATTCGGCTTGGCAATTGATGCCGACATGCATTTCGCAAGTTCTCCTAAGGATTATAACTTGTATGGCGAAAATTACAAGCTTGACACAAAAACTTTCGTAGATAACACTAACATTTCTCTTCTTGGTACTGTAAATCTCTCAAATCTGTTTGGCGGTTACAAGGGTGAGCCACGATGCTTCGAGGTTATTGGTCTTGGCGGCTTTGGCTGGGGACACAGATATGGTAACTCAGAACTCGAGGCTCTCACATCAAAAATCGGCCTTGACTTTGCCGTTAACCTTGGTAAGGAGAAGGACATACAGATATATGCAGAGCCATCTATCACATGGGATATCCTTGGTAGTGAGGAAGTTCTCAACGTATTGGATTACCATAACGATCGTGCACATTTCTCTTTCAAACTTGGTTTGAACTACAAGTTCAAGAACTCAAACGGCAAGCATAACTTCTCTATTGAGAAGCTTCGTGACCAGTCAGAAATTGACGGCCTTAATTCAAAGATTAACGACCTTCGTAGCACAATTTCCGCAAATGAGGCTCGCGCTAACCGCGCTCTCGCAGATAAGGATGCAGAAATCAATCGTCTGAAGAGGGAGCTTGAGGAATGCCAGAACAAGCCTACAACTGTTGTTGAGCAGGTTGTTAAGCAGACTGCTAACCTCCAGCCAACAGTTGTATTCGGTCAGGGTAAGAGTGCTGTTGAGAAGAGCCAGGAGGCTAATATCTCTCTCATCGCTAACTATATGAAGAAGCACCCAGAGGCAAAGGTTAAGATCTCAGGTTATGCTTCTCCAGAGGGTAATCCTGAGCTCAACCAGAGACTTTCTGAGGCTCGTGCAGAAGCTGTTAAGAATGTACTCGTTAAGAAGTATAAGATTGCTGCTGATCGCCTTGAGACAGAGGGACTTGGCGCAACAGACAAACTCTTCGATGAGGTAGAGTTCAACCGCGTTGCTACATTCAACGACCTCAACAAGTAATTATTCTCTTAGTATATAATAATTGTCCCGACAGGTTCGCTTGTCGGGACTTTTTCGTCTATGCTTTTTCCTTCCCTAAAACAAGGCATTTCACTTATAAGTGATACCGCTATATGTCCGCTCTTCCTCCGTAGATACTCCATCGTTACTCCATCGTTACTCCATCGCAAGTCCATCGTTTCGATGGAGTATCTATGGACAAATGATGTAGTATCTATGGAGAAACAAAATAGTTGTGAAGGTGTAGTAAGGAAACGTAAGCAACCTGTGATTTTTTCTTTTGCTCTCTCAACCCCTATAGTTTAGAATTATAAGCATTTCCCTTGATTTGATTGACAAAAAGTAAGGAATTTCCTCGGATTTAAAAAAAAATATAAGTAAATTGTTGGATTTTAGTAAAAAAATAAGTAATTTTGTAGCCAATTTGGGATTTTCCCCGATAATTCATGGTAAATATACAAAAACAACAATATGAAACATCAGTTGAGAAGTAGCGTCTGCACAGAAGGCAGACGTATGGCTGGCGCCCGTGCCCTATGGGTTGCCAATGGTATGAAGCGTGAGCAGTTTGGAAAGCCAATCATCGCAATCGTAAATTCATTCACACAGTTCGTTCCTGGTCACACACACCTCCACGAGATTGGTCAGATTGTGAAGAAGGAAATCGAGGCTATGGGATGCTATGCAGCAGAGTTCAATACTATTGCTGTGGATGACGGTATTGCAATGGGTCACGACGGCATGCTCTATTCATTGCCTTCTCGTGATGTTATTGCTGACTCTGTAGAGTACATGATTAATGCTCACAAGGCTGACGCTATGATCTGTATCTCTAACTGCGACAAGGTTACTCCTGGTATGCTTATGGCTTCTATGCGCCTTAACATCCCAACAGTATTCGTTTCTGGCGGTCCTATGGAGTCACACAAGTACAAGGGAGAGAATGCCGACCTTATCACAGCTATGATTAAGGGTGGTGACCCAACCGTAAGCGATGAGGAACTTGCAGAGGTTGAGCAGATGGCTTGTCCAGGTTGTGGCGCTTGCTCTGGTATGTTCACAGCCAACTCTATGAACTCACTCACAGAGGCTCTCGGTCTCTCACTTCCGGGCAACGGCTCTATCCTTGCTACTCACAAAAACCGTATTCAGCTCTTCAAGGATGCTGCAAAGCAGATAGTGAAGAACGCATTTGCATACTATGAGGATGGTGATGACTCAGTTCTCCCACGTTCAATAGCTACACGTCAGGCATTCCTCAATGCTATGACACTCGATATAGCTATGGGCGCTTCAACAAATACCGTACTCCATCTCCTTGCTGTTGCTCAGGAGGCAGAGGTTGATTTCACTATGCCTGATATTGATGCACTCTCTCGTAAGGTACCATTCCTCTGCAAGCTTGCTCCTAACTGGCAGAAATATTCTATTCAGGAGGAGAACCGTGCTGGTGGTATTCTCGGTATCATGGGTGAGTTGGCTAAGGGTAATCTCCTTGACCTCTCTTGCAAGCGCGTGAATGGCGCTACTCTTGGTGAGGATATTGAGAAGTACTCTATCCTCAAGGAGAATATTGATCCAGAGGCATCTCGTATCTATCATTCAGCTCCTGGTGGTAAGTTCTCTAACGTGATGGGCTCACAGGATGCTCAATGGGAGAGTCTTGATACCGACCGTGCTAATGGTTGTATTCGTGATATAGAGCACGCCTACACAAAGGATGGCGGTATGGCTGTATTGTTCGGTAATATTGCTAAGGATGGTTGTGTGGTAAAGACTGCAGGTGTTGCGCCTGAGCTTTGGCACTTCGAAGGTCCTGCTGTCGTATTCGACTCTCAGGAGGATGCTTGTGAGGGAATCCTTGGCGGTAAGGTTAAGAAAGGCGATTGCGTTGTTATTACTCACGAAGGTCCTAAGGGTGGTCCTGGTATGCAGGAGATGCTCTACCCAACATCATATATCAAGTCTATGCACATGGGTAAGGAATGTGCCCTTATTACCGACGGTCGTTTCTCTGGTGGTACTTCAGGTCTTTCAATCGGTCATATATCTCCAGAGGCTGCTTCAGGTGGTAACATCGGTAAGATCAAGGATGGTGATATCATCGTTATTGATATCCCTTCACGCTCTATCAACGTGAAACTCTCTGATGAGGAACTTGAAGCACGTCCACAGCAGCCATTGAAGCGTAATCGCGTGGTCAGCAAGGCTCTTCGTGCATACGCCAAGAGTGTGGCAAGTGCCGATAAGGGTGGTGTGAGGATTATAGATTGACCCCTCCCCAGCCCTCCCGAGGGAGGGAGAAGTTTAGTCAGTAACGTCTGATGCCTGGACATCTGCCAAATGAATCGCTAAAAGACATATTCGCTTATGAATTATGTATATAATACAGCAGATCCGGTATTATACTCCTTGTTGCACGAATGGGCAAAGGAGAATAGAAAATACCAGACTGAAGCGGAAAGGTTTCTGTTGGATCGTTTGCGTGGAAATAGGCTTGGAAAGAAGTTCAATAGACAGCATGTTATAGGTCAGTATATCGTGGATTTTGTCTGCCTTGAAGAAAAACTGGTTATAGAGGTTGATGGTGGATATCATTGTCAACCTGCTCAAGAACTTCTTGATGAGAAACGTACAGAACGACTAAATGATATGGGTTTTACTGTTATCCGTTTTGATAATGAGACGATAATAGAAAAGATAGATGATGTAATAAAAGTCATTTGCAGATATATTTTTTGAGATGAATAACAATAATATACAAGAGGGTAAAAATGTGACTAACTCCTCCTCCCCTCGGGGAGGCCGGGAGGGGGCTCTCATTTCTGGTGCTGAGGCACTGATGCGATCATTGGAGCATGAGGGCGTAGAGACGCTGTTCGGTTATCCGGGTGGTGCTATTATGCCAACATTCGATGCTCTGTATGACCATAAGGAAACTCTTAATCACATACTTGTTCGTCATGAGCAGGCGGCTGTTCATGCGGCTCAGGGCTATGCTCGTGTAAGCGGTAGGGTAGGTTGCTGTATAGTAACTTCCGGTCCTGGTGCTATGAACACCATTACCGGTGTGGCTGATGCCATGATCGATTCTACTCCTATTGTCGTCATCTGTGGTCAGGTGGGTGCTGCTATGCTCGGAACAGATGCCTTTCAGGAGGTTGACGTTGTGGGCGTAACCCAGCCTATAACGAAGTGGAACTATCAGATTCGTCGTGCGGAGGATATTCCTTGGGCTGTTGCTCGCGCTTTCTATATCGCAAAGTCTGGTCGTCCGGGACCTGTTGTCCTTGATTTTACAAAGAATGCCCAGACATCCAAGTTCGAGTATGAGCCTCAGACCGTTGATTTCATCCGTTCATACAAGCCTTTGCATCATCCAAGTCAGGAAGCTATCAAGAAGGCTGCACAGATGATCAATGATTCTGTAAAGCCATTCATGCTCGTAGGACAGGGTGTAGAGCTTGGTGGTGCTCACAAGGAACTTCTTGAGCTTTGTGAGAAGGCACAGATTCCATTCGGACAGACTCTTCTCGGTCTTTCTGCTGCTCCAACGGATCATCCTCTGAACATGGGTATGCTCGGAATGCATGGTAACTATGCTCCAAACTTCATGACCAACCAGTGTGATCTGCTTATTGCCGTTGGTATGCGATTTGACGATCGTATCACAGGAAATCTGAAGACTTACGCTAAGCAGGCAAAGATTATCCATTTCGATATAGATCCTTCTGAGATAAACAAGAACGTAAAGGTTGACCTTGCCCTTGTTGGTGACTGTAAGGAGACTCTTGCAAGCGTTTCTGAATATGTAAAGCCTGCAAAGCATCAGACATGGATTGAAGGTTTTAAGCCATACGCAGAAAAGGAATATAACCTTGTTATTGATGCTGCTCTTAATCCTAAGGAAGGACCTCTGTTGATGGGTGAGGTTGTCCGTAAGGTTAGTGAGGCTGCAAACAATGAGGCTGTCCTTGTAACAGATGTTGGCCAGAACCAGATGTTCGGTTGCCGTTACTTTAAGTTCACTAAGGAGCGTTCTGTCATTACCTCAGGCGGTTGCGGTACTATGGGCTTCGGTATTCCTGCGGCTATAGGTGCTACCTTTGGTGCTCCTGACAGAACCGTATGTATGTTTGCCGGTGATGGTGGTTTCCAGATGACCATTCAGGAACTCGGAACAATCATGGAGCAGCAATGTCCTGTTAAGATGATAATGCTCAACAATAACTTCCTTGGCAATGTTCGCCAATGGCAGTATATGTTCTTCGACAAGCGTTACTCATTCACCCCAATGGTGAACCCTGACTATGAGAAGATTGCGGAGGCATACGGTATTCCTTGCAAGACGGTTGTTGACCGTAAGGACCTTGATGCCGCAATCCGCGAGATGCTCGATACAAAGGGCCCATACATCCTCCAATGTGCTGTTAAGGAAGAGGATAACGTGCTTCCTATGACACCTCCGGGAGGTAATGTAGATGAAATGCTGTTTGAGGTAGAGTAAGACCCCGTCCCGCCCTTCCCGAGGGAAGGAGGTATTAGATACAAATTTCCAATCAAGGATATAAAAGATAATGAATAACGATAATATAAATAATAAGGCAAACCAAAATCTCTCCCCTGAGGGTGAGACGGAGGGAGGCCGCTATGGAGCTGCCGAGTGTGGCGATTGCAATACTTGTGGCAAGTGCGACGAGCAGTTGCAAGAGGAAGAAACAGCCCTCTTTGATGCCGCTGTACGTGCTGCTGCAGCCATAGATCGCAACTCTTTCGAGAAGAACCTTGCACGAGAGCGTAAGGCTGCTGAGAAGTATTTTAACAATGGAACTCCTCAGCATGAGACATTCAAGAGAAATGCCGTTGCGCGTCCTGTTACTCCTGCATGGGAGGGCGCTCAGCTCAATCACGACGGTCTCCCTCTCTATACCCTCATCATCTATTCAGAGAACTTTGCCGGTATCCTGAATCAGATTACCGCTGTGTTCACTCGCCGACAGGTCAATATAGAATCACTCAACGTATGTTCTTCTTCTACTCCTGGTGTGCATAAATACACCATCACCTGCTATTGCAAGCAGGAGATGGCAGAGATGCTGACAAAGCAGATAGAGAAGAAAATAGACGTTCTTCAGGCAAACTGCTTTGCTGATGATGAGATATTCATCCTTGAGACTTCTCTTCTGAAGCTCTCAACTCCTATGGTACTTGCCAATCAGGAGATTAGCCGAATCGTTCGTCGTCATGATGCCCGTATCGTTGAGGTGAACCCAACCTATACCATAGTGGAGAAGACAGGTATCTCAAGTGATGTGCTTGATAACTTCAATCAGCTCAACGATTTAGGTTGCGTGCTCCAGTTTGTTCGCTCTGGTCGTATAGCTATCACAAGGTCTTGCATAGAGAGACTTGATCAGTATATCGCACAGAGAAAGGAAGAGGAAATGGCAAGTTAGAAAAAGAGCCCCTCACCCGTCACTATGTGACACCCTCTCCCCATGGGGCGAGGGGATAGTAATAATCGTTTATAAGCGATAAAAGGTAACTTTTTCCTCGCCCCTTGGGGAGAGGATGCCCATAGGGCAGGTGAGGGGCTGTAGTTTTAATATGTATGGATAAGTTAGAGACTCTTCACATAGCCACCGATGCCTTCCATTGTGACTTCAAGCATCAGTTGTGTCTTGGACATCTCGGAAACGACTTGCTCAATGCTGCTGACATACATTCCACAAGCCGTCATTTCGGTATGTCGTATCTCAATACGATGAACAAGACCTGGGTGCTCTCGCGTCTTGCCATCGAACTTGAGGATATGCCACGTGAGCATGACCACATCACGATTACTACGTGGGTGGAGAGTGCTATGAAGTATTTCACCAAGCGTAACTGGGAGATACTCTCTGAGGACGGAAAGAAGGTGTATGGATATGCCAAGAGCATCTGGGCTATGATTGACACCGTCACCCGTGAGCCTCAAAACATCCTTTTGGTCAATGATGGATCTATCGTTGATTACATTCATGCAGAGAAGGAATGTCCTATAAAGGATGTCTCTCGCGTGAAGACTCCTGAGATGACAGAATACACGGAGTTCAAGGTGGAGTATTCTGACCTTGATGTCAACGGACATCTCAATTCTGTTCGCTATCTCGACCATGTAATGAATACCTTCCCTCTCGATTTCCTACGTACTCACGATATCAGGAGAGTCGAGATTGCGTATGTGGCTGAAGGACATTGGAACGAAACTCTCAGAATCTATCATCTAGAGGAAGATGAACAGAATCATTACTTCCGTATAACCCGACCAGAGGAAAACGAAGAAGTGGAGCTTAGCAGGTTAAAAATGGAGTTTCGAAAAGGCTAAATACTTTCAATGTGAAAGATAAAACGCGGCATACGTGACAAATTATTGCAAAACGTATAATATATGCGTGTTTTCTTGCATTGTTCAGAAATATTTAGTATCTTTGCAGTCGGAATAAAGTCAAAAGTCTAAGGTCAAAAGTCAAAGGTTGGAAGTCTTGGTCCTTAGTCCTTTGACCTTCGAAATAAAGAAAGAATAAGTTATTATATAACAATATTTTTTATAAAATTTAGTATTAACAATGGCAAAAATGAATTTTGGTGGCGTTATCGAAGAGGTAATGACACGTGAGGAATTCCCACTTGAGAAGGCCCGTGAGATTCTCAAGGATGAGACTATTGCTGTTATCGGTTATGGCGTTCAGGGTCCTGGACAGGCTTGTAACCTTCGCGACAATGGTTTCAATGTAATCGTTGGTCAGCGTCAGGGCAAGACCTTCGAGAAGGCTAAGAATGACGGTTGGGTACCAGGCGAGACCCTCTTCTCTATTGAGGAGGCTGCTGAGAAGGGTACTATCGTTATGTGTCTTCTTTCTGATGCTGCAGTAATGTCTGTATGGCCAACTCTCCAGAAGTACCTCACTCCTGGTAAGGCTCTCTATTTCTCACATGGTTTCGCTATCACATGGTCTGACCGCACAGGTTGCGTTCCTTCTAAGGATATCGACGTTATCATGGTTGCTCCTAAGGGTTCAGGTACATCACTCCGTACTATGTTCCTCGAGGGCCGCGGTCTGAACTCTTCATACGCAGTTTACAACGATGCTACTGGTCGTGCTCTCGATCGTACACTTGCTCTCGGTATCGGTATCGGTTCAGGTTACTTGTTCGAGACAACATTCCAGCGCGAGGCTACTTCTGACCTCACAGGTGAGCGTGGCTCACTCATGGGTGCTATTCAGGGTCTCCTCCTTGCTCAGTACGAGGTTCTCCGTGAGAACGGTCACACTCCATCTGAGGCATTCAACGAGACTGTTGAGGAGCTCACACAGTCACTCATGCCTCTCTTCGCACAGAAGGGTATGGACTGGATGTATGCAAACTGTTCTACAACCGCTCAGCGTGGTGCTCTCGACTGGATGGGTCCTTTCCACGACGCTTGCAAGCCAGTAGTTCAGAAGCTTTACGAGTCTGTTAAGTCTGGTAACGAGGCACAGATCTCTATCGACGCTAACTCAAAGCCTGACTATCGTGAAGGCCTTGAGAAGGAACTTGCAGCTCTCCACAACTCAGAGATGTGGCGTACTGCTGAGACAGTTCGTAAGCTCCGTCCAGAGAACAACTAAAATATTCACTTAAACCCTTATATATAAGGATTAGGTTTGATTCTACACAAAACTGAATACCGCTTATGGATAATTTCTTCCATGAGCGGTATTTTCCGTTTATATATGCCTCCGACAAATATCGTAAATGAATAGAACATAATATAGTCCGTTAAATCGGCATTGCAAGGCGTTTTTGTGGGATTTCTATATTTTTCCTCCTTTTTTATTCGTCATATCGAAATTTTTAACTAAATTTGCATCGAAATAACAAAAACAATGTTTTATGACAGCAATTACCATAAATATTCCCAATAGTGATGTTAGCTTCTTCAAGAAGATGATAAAGAAGATGGGCTGGACATATACTATGGCTGGTGAGGAGAGTCAGGTTACAAAACCGCATCTCTACGATCCTGAGACTGGCGAGTATCTTAATGACAAAACTATGAAGGTAATCGAGGAGGCGCACGAAGACATGAAGCATGGCAGATTGAAGTCATACGATTCTGTTGATGCAATGTTTAAGGATTTGGGCATTAACGTATGAAGTATGCAATCAAGCCTCATAAACTATCCGGTGACTATGTAGGTTGCTGGGAATGCCATATCAAGCCTGACTGGCTTCTTGTATGGGAACAGAATGATACGGAACTCGTGCTTCTTATGACAAATACAGGAACCCATTCCGACATCTTCGGAAAAGGAAAGAAACGATAATTAGTAGAAAACTCTACACCATAGAAATGATTATTATTATTTCATGAAGGTGTAGAGTTTTTCTTTTTGTTTTTCCTATTCTGTTCATCCTTCACTCTGCCTTATAGGTCCGTTCCAAGTCCGTTGTAAGTCCGTTGTAAGTCCGTTCCCTATAATGGGAGGAAAATGGGACTTACATGGGATTTGCAAGGGACTTACTTGGGACTTGCAGCAAAGGAATAGTAGAATTAACATCAAAAAAAAGAATTTTTACATAACTCTGCAACTCGTCACCCATAGCGTTGTAAGGTTTTATATGCCAATGAGTTGCAGCGGTGATTCATTTTGTTTCACTCGTCACCCACTCATCACCATTAAGTGGTATATCGTGCTGATATAGAATAAGTTGCATAGCCAATTCACTCGTCACCCCTAAAAAGGTGACGAGTGGGTGACGAGTGAATCAACCTTCTAAATTTCACATTCTCAGCAAGATACAAGGCTTTGGGGTGATGAGTGGGTGACGAGTGTTTTGAAATGAATCACCGCTGTAACCCAAAGAGTCACAATGACTTGCAGCGTTGAGGGTGACGAGTTGACGAGTTATGTAAAAATTCTTTTTTTTCAAAGCGTTGTTATCCACCTGTACGTGTTTGGCGTTTAATTCTAAAAAAAATCAAAGGCTCATTTCGCGATGTCTGGATTACAAATGCATTTTTTCGCGAAAGATTTTATAGAGGGGGGTGCACTTTTACCTCTTTTGGGGTATAACACATTGATAATCAACTGAAAATAACGAGTGCACCTCCCCCCCTAAGAAGCATAATTGTTTTTGGGGGGAGGTGCACTCCGCCTAACATATTGATAATCAGAAGGGAAATGCATAAAATACGCAAAAAGTGCACCCCCCTCTTTAAACTCTTTGGTGTTTTTTATTTTGTCTATCGAAAAGGTATTACAAAAGGAGCACCCTCGATATAAGAGCGCTCCTTAAGTTCTTTAGATATTGTTTCTCAATATCAATTACTTTACAACCATTTTCTTTCCGTTCCTGATATAAAGACCGGATTTAAGTATAGAGTTTGTTATCTTTCTGCCGTTGAGGTCATAAATGTTATACTTCTCGGCAAATTCAAGTTCCTCTATACCATTAGTCTTTTGGTCTTCTGCCCGTTGATTTTCTACGGCTTCATCAGTTAAGGTTACGAAAGATTTAACCTTTGCCTTGTTATTATCAAGAGTGATAGCAACATCGTATTCTAAAGCCTCAATATTGCTAATTGCTTTCCTGATGATTTCCTTGACAGCATCACTATCATCATCCTTAACTAAAGCCTCGATAATAGCAATAATCTCAGACTTATATTTATTAAATGCAGCCTTATCTGCTATAAGTTTTTCTGCAGCAGCCTTGAGGGTTTCGTAAGTCTGCTTTGCTGTTGTGAGAACATCAAGATTAGTAACAAGTACTTTCTGGTCAGCCGTCAAGGCATTATAAGCCGTACTTGCTTCATCAATCTTGCCCTTGCAAGCATCAGTATATTCTACATTACCAATAGCATTTATCTTGGCTATAACCGCATTAGCCTTTACCTTGTCGGCTGCAAGTTTTTCAACAGCAGCCTTTAGGGTTTCGTAGGTCTGCTTTGCTGTATTGAGGACATCAAGATTTGTAACAAGGGCTTTCTGGGCATCCGTCAGGGCATTATAAGCCGTACTTGCATCATCTATATTACCCTTGCAAGCATCAGTATATTCCACATTACCAATAGCAGCAATCTTATTTACAACTGTATTAGCCGCAGCCTTGTCTGCTGCAAGTGTTTCAGCAGTAGCTTTTAGGGTTTCGTAAGTCTGTTGTGCCGTTGTGAGAACGTCAAGATTAGTGACAAGTGCTTTCTGGTCATCTGTCAAAGCCTCGTATGCTGTACTTGCATCATCAATCTTACTCTTACAAGCATCTGTGTATTCAACCGCGCCAATAGCTGTAATCATGGCTATAACGGCATCAGAGGCAACTTTGTTGGCTTCATCACGCTGTTCTATAGTCTTTATATTTGCGAACGCGCTCCAAGGATAAGTAGAACAATATTGGTCATAAAGTGCAGATGGAACATAAAGGATAGTATTTTTGAACAAAGCATCTGTTGTACCCCTAAATGCCATAAAATTGGGAACAGTTTCACTTCTCACTATTAATTCTTCAAGACCTGAGCAACTAGCGAAGGCATCAACTCCTATACTCTTTACAGAATTTGGTATAGTGATAGAGGTTAGGCCTGAGCAATATTTGAAAGCCGCATTTCCAATACTCGTCACAGAATTATGGATAGTGAATGAGGTAAGACTAGAACAATCTTGGAAGGTGCCATCTCCAATACCCGTAACAGCCTCAGGGATATTTATTGAGGGGAGACTTGAACAATAGGCGAAAGCCCAATCTCCTATGCCTGTCACAGACTCAGGAATCGAGATTGAAGTCAGATTTTGGCAATAAAAGAAGCCTCCCCATTCAATACTCGTCACAGAATTTGGGATTGTGATAGAAGTGAGTCCATCGCAACCTGAGAAAGCAAATTTTCCAATACTTGTCACAGACTCAGGAATAATTGTATTCTTAAATCCAAACATCAAAATGTTTGATTCTGTCTCTATGATAGCATTACAATTATTTCTGCTATCATACTTTTTATTCCCTTTTTCTACAACTATTGAGGCAAGAGCGGAACATCCAAAGAATGCCTCTTCTTTAATACTCATCATTGAACTTGGTATGCTTACTGAAGTTAAACTACTACAATTAGCGAAAGCATAAGTTCCAACATTCTTCACAGAATTACCAATCACAACAGATGCAAGGTTCAAGCAGTCTTTGAAAGCATAATCTCCAATACTCGTTACAGAACCAGGGATAGTGATTGATGTAAGACTGACTTTCCTATACTCGTTACAGAGTTTGGAATGACAGTATTCCTACATCCAAATATCAAAGTATTTGATTCTGTTTCTATGATAGCATTACAATTATTTCTGCTATCATACTTTTTATTTCCTTTTTCTACAATTATTGAGGTGAGGCTATTGCAACTTCTGAAAAGCCAATTTCCAAGAATACTCTTTACAGAATTACCAATCACGATAGAGGTGAGGTTTGAGCAATAAGCAAACGCTTGATCTCCTATGGTTGTCACGGAGTTTGGGATAGTAATTGTAGTGAGCCCCGAGCAATTCATGAAGGCATTGAATCCAATACTCGTAACAGAATTAGGGATTGTGATAGAAGTGAGGGCAGAGCAGGATGTGAAAGCTGAGCCTCCAATGTTTGTCACGCCATTTTCAATTACAACTTTCTTGATTTCATCTTGATGAGAATTCCAAGGGGCATTCCCATTATAGTTAGGCATATCTGTTCCCGAAATGGTCAATGTTCCATCATCTGACAGACTCCACGTGATTTCTGCATGAATTGCATTCAACGAGAAAATGCTTAGTGCAATGAGTAAAATGTATCTTTTCATAGTCTTGGGAAATAAATGTTTATGGCAGACTCCTAAAGCCATAAAATCGGTGATGTCTCTCTATTTATCTCATATAATGAAAAACGCGGGGAGTCAACAATACATCAAATTGTCATGGAAATAAATGTAAGTCAACGTTTTCAATATGCGAGAGTGGATGTTTTCACATCATATCTTTAATTGCTTTTGTTTTTTCTGTTTCTTCTGTTTTAGACATTTAAAGGTTTATGAATGTTTTCTGTGTGCAAAAATACAAAATCTATCTGATTTCTCCAAATATTCTCACGAAAAAGAGCATCCTCACTTGGAGAATGCTCTTGAATTATATTGTAATTGCCTTCCGGCTCCCTCCCTACGGGGGAGGGCGGGGGGAGAGGCCATCTATTTCGTAAACTTCTTTCCGTTTTGAATGTATATTCCGCTTGGAAGAGTTTCCTTTGATTTACCTACATATTTGCCGTCGAGAGTGTAGATGTTGCTGGTCTCGTCGTCGTTGTTGTCGGCTGATATCTCTGTGATGTCAGTAGGAATAGCAACGGTGACGGTAAAGTTCTGGGATATCGTCTTACCGTTGTTGTAGGTATATGTAACCGTGATTGTTGTAGCACCATTGTTCTTGGCGGTAATAACGCCCTTGTTGTCAATTGTCGCAACGTTGGTATTACTGCTCTTGTAGCTCAGTTTACCGTCAGTCCACTCGTCTTTGATAGAGACCTTGTTGGTAGCGGTAGTCTTTCCGTCCATCTTTATCGTGCTGCTTGCTAATGTGATGGTAGGAATAGCAACGGTAACCTTGTAGGTTGCTGTAACAGTCTTCTTGCCACCTCGATAGGTGTAGGTCGCGGTAATAGTTGCTGTACCATTGGCAACACCTTTTACATTACCATTAGCATCAATGGTGGCAACGGCTGTGTTGCTGCTCTTGTAAGTCGTCTTGCCGTCGGTATATCCGTTGGTGATATTGAGGGCATTTGTCACGGTGCTCTTTGCATCTGTCTTTATCTCGCTCTTTGCGAAGGCGAGGGTAGGAACAGGGAACTTGACGGTAACCTTGTAGGTTGCAGTCTTAGTACCGCCACTATATGTATAAGTAGCGGTAATGGTGGCTGTACCGTCATCCACGCCCGTTATCTTGCCATTTGCATCAACGGTGGCAACGGCTGTGTTGCTGCTCTTATAGGTGGTTTTGCCGTCACTCCTTGGATACTGAATGTTGAGGGTATTCGTGATAGCAGACTTGCCGTCGCTTGCCATTTCCGTTTTTGCGAATGAAAGAACAGGAATACCGCCCATGAATGCGAATGTCACATCTCCGTTTGATTTCTGCACAATGTTTGTGATATCCTTGGACATTGTTCCCTTATAAGGCTTCCAATTGGTGAGAGAAGTCACATTCTGTGTGCCTGGGTATGTGTTTCCTTTCCAGTTCTCCTTTACTTCATCTTGAGTCATAGCATATTGGGCATCAACATTATTCTGGTAATGGTAAGAGGAATAGATAATGCCGTTGGCTGGTAAGACAGTAATTCTTGGTGCGCCTGCTGTCTTGTTAGGAGCGTTGAAGTTGGAGAATTCATTTACATCATAATTGACATGGGTGACAAGCATTCCTGTGCCTGGCATCTTGGCATACCATCCTTTTTTGGTAATGCTTTCAAGAATGTAGTATTCATTGCCTGTGGCATCGTTGTCGTTCATTACACGTAATCCCTTACCACCGTTTGCAAGTGGCGTGAGGGTTACGTTGGCAGGATTCTTGAGAGTGTCCATCTTTTCCGTCCATCCCATAAGTTCACGTTCCCATGCTGTGTATGGGGTCGGGTAGAAGCCATTGGATGTGTTCTCGCCACCATCCATAAGATCCCATTCCTCCATGCTCTGGTTGTCGTATTTCGTGATATCCTCCCATGTTACGGTTGGATATAAATCCGGGAGTCCCATAGTGTGGCTCATCTCGTGAAGGAATACGCCTATGCCAGCGAGATATGGCTTGAAGGTTGCCTGTTCCAATGGCGGATTCATATCCTGCCAAACATTAGGATAGAATGCAAGTTCATTGTTCACACCATAGCGATATATAGCCTTTCCGTCGTATGTTCCGTAGTTTCCTGATGTAGGTGCTCCTGACTTTGGCCAGATTGCGTCTGCTGGGGCTTTGTCGTCACCCCATTGGGCACTGTATCCTGCATAGATGATATATACAAGATCCACATATCCGTCATTGTCGGAATCATACTCGGAGAAATCCACGTCCTTGTTCGCTATCGTGCATACATCCCTAATTAAAGAGGGCATGTCGTCGTTTTTTCCTACGCCATATACTCTATAGCTCTTTTCGAGGTGGAAAGGACCTTTAACATCGAACTGTGGGCGAAATTTACCGTTGCTGCAGTCGTTGAAATACTGTGCTGCTGATCCATAGCTGTGGTATCCGGGACTTGTGTCATATTCCGTTCCGTTCAGAAGTTTGTTGATGTCATTCTTTGTATAGACGAATTTCTGGTCGGAGAAATCCACCATTATGACTAAAGCCTTTGGCGTGCCTGTGTGAGGGAATGGACGGACAGCTTTTATCTGTTCGTTAGCCTTACGTCTCTTTGCCACGGCTTTTTGCTCCTTTGTCATTTGTGCCTTGTCGGCCTCGGTTGCAATACGCCATGTGTTGTTTTCGAAGATGAGGAGCTCTCCTGATGTGGTAGTATAGAAATGGAAATGCTCATCGCCATGAAACTGTGCCATGACGGTTTGTCCATTCTGCAAGGTTACTTGGAATGGTACTGTTATGGCTTTTGATGCGTATGCACCTGTAAGGGTTGCACATGCCAGAAGGCATGAAATAAGGAATTTTTTCATAAATATAATACCTGCCCCGCCCTCTTGCCCTTGACACATACTGCGATGTTATCAACATCGAACTTCCCATAAGGGAGGGAGTAGTAGGTGTTTATCCCATAGAGGGAGGGATTTTTACAATTAAAATTATTATTATTACAAATTATGAGACACTACCTTTTAGCAAATATTATTTTTCGCTAATGCTCAACAAGCTACGCAAGTCGTAAGTTCATCAGCTTCGCAGTTCCTATCTGCTCCCCTCCATTTATGGGAGGGAAAAGGGGGTAGGTCTTTTAATGGCTTTCGTATGTGTTTCCACCATTGTTTCACCAGTCTCTGCCTTGATAGTGACGGTGGAGAAGTCAATATCCTCAGCATAATTGATGTCTGCTCCTTTCTTTGCAACGAAGAGAGAGTTCTCCATTATTACGTTCTGGATAGGCATTTCCGGAAGACCGTTGAAATATATTGCCCTACCGGCACCATGACAAACTATGTTGTCGAGGAAGATGTCCTTAAAGCATGGAGTCTCCTCGGTAACGGGAGGTATTGCGTCTTCAGCTGAGGTTGCTTTGTCCGCCTTGCCTCCGACAGGCTTGTTTGCATAGTAGAGGGTGAATGTGAATGCATCCTCGGCAATGTTATTCATACGGATGTTGTCAAGGAATATGTTCCTGACAAGTCCGCCACGACCGCGTGTGGATTTGAATCGTATGCCTGTATCTGTACCGTTGAATACGCAGTTTGTTATGCGGATGTCGTTTGCTCCGCCTGACATCTCAGAGCCGATGACGAAGCCTCCATGACCACGGAGCACCGTGCATCCGCTTATTATGACCTGCTGACAAGGCTTTCCGAGCTTTCGCCCTTCAGCATCCTTGCCCGATTTTATGCAGATGGCATCATCGCCAACATCGAATGTGGTGTCAAGAATCTGGGCACGAGTACACGACTCAAGGTCGAGACCGTCACCATTCTGTGCGTACCAAGGATTCTTGATGTTTACTCGCTCTATTGTGACATCCTCACAGACACATGGGTGTACGTTCCATGCTGGCGAGTTGCTGAAGGTGACATCTTGCAGAAGCACCTTCTTGCAATACATGAAATCCAGAAGAGTAGGACGGCTTGACACGCGTGATCTAGGCTCTGGAAACCAGATATACTTCTCTACTGAACCTCCGCTTGCAATCAGCTTCTTCCATTGGCTCTCTGTCAGTTTGCTCTTCTTCACAGGTCGCCATGCCTGACCGTTTCCGTCGAAAGTTCCATGACCTGTAATGGCTATATTCTCCTTTCCGTAGGCATAGAGCGGAGACATACGGCGCTTGGTCGTGTTACCTTCAAAGAGAGCGTCAACCTCGGGGTAGGCGTTAATATCGTCTGTGAACAAAATGAGCGTACCGGTAGATGTGCGAAGCTCAATGTTATTCTCGAACTGTATAGGTCCTGTAAGCCAGATACCGGCAGGGACCTCCAATATTCCGCCGCCTTTAGCCGTCAGAGCCTTCATCGCTTCGGAAAAAGCTTTGGTACATAGCTCTGTACCGTCACCTTTGGCTCCGAAATAAGTCAGTTTGACTATGTTTGCCGGAATTGCGGGACGTGCCACAGCCGGTATACGGAATTCTCCTTTCGTTCCTGCTGACACCATCAAAGGCAATGCAAGGATAAGTAGGACGATAATTTTTTTCATTATACAAATAGGTGTCAGGTGTGAATAATCGCTGCAAATTTACAAAGAAAAACGGATATTACAAATAAAATATCCACGTTTTTTGTATTTTTAATACGCAGACTTATGCTTTTTTGATGAAAATATATTAATTTTGTACCGAAATTCGCGAAAAGGCGTGTTTCCCGTTAATTTAAGAATCAGTTTTAATGACTACAAGTCACGATAATAAACTTCGCCTTACTGATGAGGAAGAGCGACAACTCGGTGAGCGTATTGCACAGGGAGACCACAATGCGCTTGAAAAGTTGGTCACTGCAAATCTGGGATTTGTGGTGAGCGTTGCCCGTCAATATCAGGATAACGGTCTTGCTCTTGACGACCTCGTAAGTGAGGGTAATCTTGCCCTGATGCTTGCTGCCGGCAAATGGAAACCGGAGAAAGGAATCCGTTTCGTGCAGTATGCCGTATGGGACATTCGCAAGGCTATTGAGCGTGCCATAGAGCAGCAGGGGAATATCATCCATGATGCTCCTGCCTCGGTAGGCTTCACAAATTCCCGTGTGGATATGGCGGTTGCAAAGAGTAACAGGAATGCTGATGAGAACATTGCATTCCTTTCTGCTGACTCGGAATTGGCAGGAAGTCTTGGCAGTCTTAGCGAGCGTGAGCGCAAGGTAATTATCCTGTATTACGGTTTAGGAACCGATGCCCTCTCTATGATGGAGATAGCCAACGAAATGGGCTTGAAGCGTGAGCGTGTACGTCAGATAAGGAAGAAGGCAGAGCGTAAACTCAGACGCCCTCTGACTATGTTGAACAATGAAAAAAAGTAATTCGTAACATTATAGATGAATAGGATAATAGTTGTGTTTTTAATGCTGGTAGGTTTATCTACCAGTATGTGTGCTCAGAAGTATCGCCGGTATTTTGCGGCTAAGGATATGTATATGTTCGGAGTATGTTTGTCTGTTGCCGATTCTACCGTATATTTTACAGACATCAAGCAAGTACCGAATACATCAATAGAACGTGGAACAGGTTTCCTGTATTCTCGCAATGCCTATTCAAATCAGTTGCAGCAGTATTTCAGGTCCACATCAGGAGGCAATTGTACTGCCGTTACCTGCTATAACCAGAAGCGCTCTAAGCTTGAGAAGAAATACTCCAAGATGCGTCAGAAGTATCAGAAGAGGAATTTCGTTGTTAAGTACACCCACGATTTCGCATACAATCCCGTAGTCTATAATGAACAGGATGATGTTGATTTGCCTGCTGAAGAGGCAAAGAAACCTGATGCTTCAAAATAGTGATTGTAATGGAGGTCGTTAAATGCTATATGTAATAGCCGAACATAAGGTGCGTGTCAGCTTCCTTGATGACTATCAAGATGAGAAGATGCTGTCGTCATTTGTCTCTTTCCAGACTGATGATGACGGCTCTGATGTTTTACTGAATATTACCGTTGACGACTCTTTGCGTTCCGTGAAGAAGGATGAGCGTTACCTTATCCGTGACGTTGATACCGGTAATGGCATGACCAAGGTCTTCCGGGTGGAAAAGGAGATTGATGGTCAGAAACAGAAGGCTGGATACCAGTTTATCATACGTGATATTGACGGTAATGAAGTGGCATTGCTTATTGCTGATGAGGATTTCCATATATGCAAGTGCGCATTGAGAGGTAGCTATGGAATGCGTGCCTACGGACTTAACTCCGTCATAATGCTGTGCTATGCCTTTGCTACGGCTCCTCTTGATACCTGCCTTATACACGCCTCCCTTGTGAGGAACGAGGGTAGGGGATATGCCTTCACGGCAAAGAGTGGTACGGGAAAGAGTACTCAGGTTAGTAATTGGCTGAGATTCATTCCTGGTTCTGACCTTATGAACGATGACAATCCTGTTGTCCGTATCATTGACGGCAAGGCTTATATATATGGCAGTCCTTGGAGCGGAAAGACTCCTTGCTACCGTAATATCAAGGCACCGCTTGGAGGCATAGCACTTATAAATCGTGCAGAATCAAATCGTCTGGAACGTCAGCGCCCGATAGATGCTTTTATAACACTTCTCCCTGCGTGTTCCACAATGAAATGGGATGAAAGGATATACCGCTGTAATGGCGATACGGTGACAAAGTTGATAGAGACAATTCCTGTCTATACTCTGCATTGTCTTCCTGACAGAGAATCTGCAGTCGTGGCCTCTACGGGTATGAAGGCAGGGGTGAAGTAGATAGGGTAAAGTATAAAGTAGAATAGAGTAAAGTAAAGAGTAGGGTAGTAAGTGGAAGAAAAGGTAAAATTCATGGACAATGCGAGGTTCCTTCCTGAGGTTATCGCTTTGGCAAACGAAGGGCACGATGTGACTATTCCTCTTCGTGGCTTCAGTATGCGTCCGTTCCTTGAAGATGGTCGTGACCTTGCTATTCTTACCAAGATAGACCGTCCGTTGAAGGTAGGGGATATAGTTCTTGCGGAGTTGTCTCCCGGACGTTATGCCCTTCATCGCATCTTCCGTCTAAACAAGACGCATGTGCAGATGCTTGGCGATGGCAATCTTAGACCAGATCCTGTTATCAGACATGAGGATGTCAAGGTCTTTGTCAAGGCTTTCCTGCGTAAGGGCAGTAAGACTCCAGACTATGTTGATGGCAAGAAGTTCCAACGCTACTCTAAGGTATGGATGAGGGTGCGCCCAGTAAGAAGATGGCTTCTTGCAATATGGAGAAGGTTACCGATGGGGGTGAGGAATAAGATAATATAAAGCCCACCCAAGCCCTCCCAAAGGGAGGGATGTTTGATAGTAAGATAAACATTAAAAATAACAAATTAAGTACCAAGCCTTTTGAGCGAAAGAATGTATAAAACATCCTTCCCTTTGGGAAGGCTTGGTTAGGCTTTTAATATATGAAAATAAACGAAGGATTTGAGGTTCGTTCCGTTTGTGGCGAACACATGATGGTGGCAATGGGTGAGAAGAATATTGATTTCTCACATGTTATCGCATTCAACGAGACTTCCGTATTCATCTGGAATCAGATGCTTGCGGGAAAAGATACTATTGATGATGTGGCAAAGGCTGTTACTGAGGAGTATGAAGTAGATTTCGAGACTGCCCGCAAGGACGTTGAGACTCTCGTTAAGCAGCTTGCCGAGTATGGGGTAGTGGAGTTGTAAAGCCTGACCCCGCCCCTTCCCTAAGGGAAGGGAGAGTTTGGATAGTAATATAAACATTATAATATAACAATAAATTAAGTATCAATCCTTTTTGGGGGGCTGGAATGTATAAAACATCCTTTCCTTTGGGAAGGCTTGGTTAGGCTTATATAAAGATGTACAGAACAAAGACTTGTGGAGAGCTTCGTATCTCCAATGTTGGCGAGACAGTTACTCTCGCAGGATGGGTACAGAGTGTGCATAACCTTGGCGCACTTACCTTTGTAGATCTTCGTGACCGTTATGGTATCACACAGCTTGCATTCAATGAGGATGCAGCAGAGGATCTGCGTCAGAAGGCTGGCAAACTCGGACGTGAGTTTGTAATTCAGGCAACAGGCGTTGTTGCTGAGCGCTATTCAAAGAACAAGAATATCCCAACAGGTGATATTGAGATTATTGTAAGTGAGCTTAATATCCTTAATACATCTGATGTTCCTCCATTCACAATCGAGGACGAGAGCGATGGCGGTGATGATATCCGTATGAAGTACCGTTATCTCGATCTTCGCCGTTCATGTGTTCGCAAGAACCTTGAGCTTCGTCATAAGTTCGCATTTGAGGTTCGTCGCTATCTCGATCAGCAGGGATTCCTGGAGATTGAGACTCCTATTCTCGTAAACTCAACTCCAGAAGGTGCTCGTGATTTCGTTGTACCTTCACGTATGAACCCAGGACAGTTCTATGCTCTTCCTCAGTCTCCTCAGACATTGAAGCAACTCTCAATGGTGGCAGGTATCGACCGCTACTTCCAGATCTGTAAGTGCTTCCGTGATGAGGATCTCCGTGCTGACCGTCAGCCAGAGTTCACACAGATTGACTGTGAGATGTCTTTCGTTGAGCAGGAGGATATCCTTCAGATGTTCGAGGGTATGAGCCGTCACCTCTTCAAGACTATCCTCAATATCGATATCCCAACACTCCCACGTATGACATGGGCTGATGCAATGAAGTATTATGGTTCTGATAAGCCTGATACTCGTTTCGACATGAAGTTCGTTGAGTTGAAGACAACACAGATTGATAATGCATCAAAGGAGATTGTACCAAGCATCTTCCCTGCAGGTTTTGCTGTATTTGATGATGCTGCATACATCGGTGGTATCTGCTGCGAAGGACAGGCTGTGCTTACTCGTAAGCAACTTGACCAGCTCACTGATTTCGTTAAACGTCCACAGGTAGGTGCTAAGGGGCTTGTATATGCTCGTGTTCAGGAAGACGGTAGCGTGAAGTCAAGTGTAGATAAGTTCTATGATCAGGCTGCTCTTCAGGTTCTCAAGGACAAGATGCAGGCAAAGACTGGCGACCTCATCCTCATCCTTTCAGGTGACGATGCGATGAAGGTTCGTAAGCAGCTTTGCGAGCTTCGTCTTGAGATGGGTACACGTATGGGACTCCGTGACAAGTTCAACTTCTCTTGCCTCTGGGTTATCGACTTCCCAATGTATGAGTGGAGCGACGAGGAACAGCGTCTCATGGCAATGCATCATCCGTTCACATCACCAAAGCCAGAGGATATTCCTCTTCTCGATACTGATCCTGCAAGTGTTCGAGCTAACGCATACGATATGGTTATCAATGGTGTTGAGGTTGGTGGTGGTTCTATCCGTATCCACGATGCAAAGCTTCAGCAGAAGATATTCGAGATCCTTGGTTTCACACCAGAACAGGCACAGGCAAAGTTCGGCTTCCTCATGAACGCCTTCAAGTTCGGTGCACCTCCTCATGGTGGTCTCGCATACGGTCTTGATCGTTTCGTTAGTCTCTTCGCAGGTCTTGATTCTATCCGTGACTGTATCGCATTCCCTAAGAACAACTCTGGTCGCGACGTTATGCTTGATGCTCCTGGCTATCTCGATCCAAAGCAGTTGGAGGAGTTGCAGATTTGTAGCCTAACCAAGCCTTCCCAAAAGGAAGGATGTTAGATAGTAATGAAACTTTAAAATAATAGAAAATAGAACCAGGCCTTCTTTAGGGCGAATTAATGTATAAAAACATCCTTCCCTTTGGGAAGGCTTGGTTAGGCTTGTAATATGTTTGAAAATCTATCAGAAAGACTTGAACGCTCGTTCAAGATACTTAAAGGTGAAGGTAAGATCACCGAAATCAACGTAGCTGAGACGCTCAAGGACGTGCGCCGTGCCCTCCTTGATGCCGACGTAAACTATAAGGTGGCTAAAACCTTTACCGACTCTGTGAAGAAGAAGGCTCTGGGTATGAACGTGCTCACAGCCATCAAGCCAGGACAGCTCATGGTTAAGCTCGTTCACGACGAGCTTACAGAACTCATGGGCGGTCAGGCTACCGAACTCCAGTTGCAGCAGAAGCCAGCCGTTATCCTTATGGCTGGTCTCAATGGTGCGGGTAAGACAACAATGTCGGGTAAGCTCGCCCTCATGCTCAAGAACAAGATGAACCGCAAGCCTCTCCTTGCTGCCTGTGATACATTCCGTCCGGCTGCTATGGAGCAGTTGCGCGTTCTTGCCGAGCAGGTTCAGGTTCCAATCCATCTTGAGGAAGGCGCGAAGGACCCTATTGCTGTTGCTAAGAATGCCATTCAGCAGGCAAAGGCTGAAGGCTACGATGTGGTAATCGTCGATACTGCCGGTCGTCAGTCTATTGACGAGGAACTCATGCAGCAGATTCAGGACATCAAGGCTGCCGTAAATCCAGACGAGACTCTTCTCGTTGTTGATGCCATGACTGGTCAGGATGCTGTCAATACAGCCAAGGAGTTCAATGAGCGTCTTGAGATCAACGGTGTTATCCTCACCAAGCTCGATGGTGATACCCGTGGTGGTGCTGCTCTCTCAATACGTAGCGTCGTAACAAAGCCTATTAAGTTCATCGGTACTGGTGAGAAGATGGAGGCTCTTGACGTATTCCATCCAGAGCGTATGGCTGATCGTATCCTCGGTATGGGCGACGTCGTGTCACTCGTTGAGCGTGCTCAGGAGCAGTTCGACCTTGAGGAGGCTAAGAAACTGGAGAAGAAGATTCGTAAGAATCAGTTTGACTTCAACGATTTCCTCAGTCAGATTCAGCAGATCAAGAAGATGGGTAACATCAAGGATCTCGCTGCCATGATTCCTGGTGTGGGCAAGGCTATCAAGGATGTGGAGATTGGTGATGAGCCATTCAAGAATATCGAGGCTATCATATATTCTATGACTCCAAAGGAGCGTCAGCATCCGGAGATTCTCAATCAGTCACGCCGTAACCGTATTGCCAAGGGTTCAGGTACAAACGTACAGGAGGTTAACAAGCTTATCAAACAGTTCGACCAGACTCGTAAGATGATGAAGATGGTCAGCGGCATGGGGCCTGCAAAGATGGCTCAGATGGCTAAGATGATGAAGCAGCCACATTAAAGACCCACCCCCATACCCCTCCCATAAAGGGAGGGGAGTGAATAGTAGTGTTCGATATAGGGGGATGGTGTTTCGTGATTTGAAACTAGCTTTAGCTTGTTGAGCTTTGCGAAAAAATAGTAATTAATAATTCATAATAGTTTATAATCCATCCAGTAGGATAAAAACATACTACTCCCCTCCCTTTATGGGAGGGGTATGGGGGTGGGTCTTTTTTATTTTATGACACTAATCGACGGAAAAGCAACTGCAGCCGCTATCAAGGCTGAGATTGCAGAAGAAGTAAAACAGATTGTTGCAGGTGGTGGTAAGCAGCCACACCTTGCAGCCGTTCTCGTAGGCCACGATGGTGGCTCAGAGACTTACGTAAAGAACAAGGTGCTCGCGTGCGAGGCTTGCGGATTCAAGTCAACATTGATTCGCTATGAGGCTGACATCACCGAGGAAGAACTCCTCAAGTGCGTTGACAAACTTAACAACGATCCTGATGTTGATGGCTTCATCGTACAGCTTCCTTTGCCAAAGCATATCAATGAGCAGAAGATAATCGAGGCTATCGACTACCGCAAGGATGTTGACGGTTTCCACCCAATCAACGTAGGTCGTATGGCTATCGGTCTTCCATGCTTCATTTCTGCCACTCCTCTTGGCATCGTGACTCTCCTGAAGCGTTATGGTATCGAGACATCAGGCAAGAAGTGCGTTGTGCTCGGTCGCTCTAACATTGTGGGTAAGCCAATGTCACAGCTCATGGTGCAGAAGCAGTATGGTGACGCTACCGTTACAGTATGCCACTCTCACTCTAAGGATCTGAAGAAAGAGTGCCGTGAGGCAGACATCATCATCGCAGCTATCGGACAGCCAAACTTCGTTACTGCCGATATGGTGAAGGAAGGTGCTGTTATCGTTGATGTTGGTACAACACGTGTTCCTGATGCTACACGCAAGAGCGGTTTCCGCCTCAATGGTGACGTGAAGTTTGATGAGGTAGCACCAAAGTGTTCTTTCATCACTCCAGTTCCTGGTGGCGTAGGTCCTATGACCATCTGCTCACTTATGAAGAATACTCTTGCAGCAGGTAAGAAAGAATATTATTCATAATAAGTACAATTGTATATAACAAGACAAATTGATTGAACGCAAAGACGCAAAGAAAAAACTCTGTGTCTTTGTGTCTCTGCGTTTGAAAAAAATAAAGTATAAAGAGTAAGGGTAAAGAGTGTTGGGCTTGTATGTTGCTCAACACTCTTTTCTTGTTATTACTTATTTCCTCCGTTTATCTTTGAGGTGAAGATGTCTGTCTTTGCTTCCCACTTTTCGATAGAGTACTTAACATCACCATAGCGAGATGAGTAGTTCACCACAATCTTGTCATCATAGCCGGAACCATTGTAGTTCTGCACGGCATAGAACTCAGTAAGATATACCTCGCCGTCCTCAAACTCATAAACTGCATATACGCGGAAGTAACGGTCTAAGATTCTGCCAAGGCTATTGCGAGTATATTGCCATGCATCGTCTCTTGTTCCTATCTCTGCCAACTTAGCCTTCAACTGTCCCTTTCTAGCATTATCAGGAGTAGGATACTTCTTCTCGATTGCAGCCTTGACGCGAGCCATGAATTTCTTATCTTCCCATGCCTGTCCTTCGAATGCCTCGTATGATTTTACGGTATAGCTTGCAGGTACGATAGCCATTACTTTCTTGTCAGTACCAGGTAGGATAAATGTGAGCATAGTCTCATTCTTCTTCAATGGGTAGTTCTCGTCGTATGCTATAACCTGTACCGTCTTCTTCTTTGCAGGAATAACATCTTTTACAGCATTCTTCAACAGACCGAACTGTGCGTTAGCAACTGTGTTGAAAGTGAACATGGCAAGAACAGCCATAAGTGTGGTTTTGATTAAATGTGTCATAAATGTGATTTTTTTAATAGTGAATATTATTGTTTATTAACCATCTTAATTTGCCTTGCGACCTCTTTCTTCACCTCTTCTTTCACCATATCTCGCATACAGAGTAATATTCGCATCTGTTCCTCTGTGTATCGCCGTGCCTCGCGGTGTATGATGGTGTTGTGGTCGGTAGGTTCCATATTACTGTTTCATTATTTTCAAGTGACAACGTGCGAAGCATCCTCGCACGAAGGAAATAGTCAACGTCGGCTGCAAGCCGGTGGACGTCTCTGATTTCCGAGTGCAACGTGTGTAGCATCCTCGCACGAGAGAAATAGTCAACGTCGGCTGCAAGCCGGTGGACGTCTCTGATTTCCGAGTGCAAAGGTACAACAGGAAACACTAAAGGCGTTGTGCAGAATCTGTCAAAACTTGTGCAGAATCTTCCACAACGCCTTCAGAGGCTGTTTTTTTCAAGGAAATGGTATAAATTCGAAAGTTGATGTTACATGGTAATGATTTTTGCGCTAAAATTTTTAGTTACTCCTTTGCTGATACTCGCTTGGGGTGATACCGAAGAAGCGCTTGAAGGCTCGTGTGAAGCTTGACTGATCGTCGTAACCGCATTGTAGGGCAACCTCTAAAACAGAAAGTTCTAGGTGTGTGTCGAGCAAGTGGCGGGCTTTCTGCATACGGATGTTGGTGATGTAGCTCTGCGGAGTCTCACCTGTCAATGCAGACAGTCGGCGACGGAACTGCGAAGTACTCATGGCAAGAGCAGAAGCCAGTTCGTCAACGTTCACGCTATTGTTCTCCAACTGCTCGGTTATGGTGCTCATAGTCTTTGTCAGGAAATCCTTGTCCTGCTCTGATAGCACGTCATACGGATGCCCGTTCTCATCGGTAGCCGTTAGGTTCTCGTAACGCTGTCGTAACTCGTCAAGAGTCATGCTAACCTCGCCCAGTCGTTTGCGTTGTAGGGCTGTCAGCTTACGTTGACGTATAACCAATGCTATAGCCACCAAAAGAAGTATGGCACCTACGATAGCTATACAGGTGCGTGAACGGCGCACGGACGTGTTCTCCTCCTGCAACTCGTCAACACCGAACTCTGCATTATATCTTGCCAAAGTCTCAGCCGATGCGTTATTATATAGAGAGTCTTTAAGCAGATTGAATGCCTCCAGTTCTATTCGGGCACTATCCGGGTTTAGCGTCCAAAGAGCCTGATAGAGTCCGCGACGTGCCTGCATCTCGTTATAGGGGTTGTCCATGTTTCTGCATAGCTTGGCAGACTCACGGAAATACTCGGTAGCTCGTCGTTCCAGGTTCTCCTTAGCGTTTATGCCTTTTGCGTTGCTCATATCGAGAAGAGCCTGTCCAGCCTTGTTCAGAGAAATCGCTAACGACTGATAATTGCCTGTTCTTCGGAAATACGGGATGATGCTGTCGAATGTTTCCACAGCCTCCTTCCTCCTGTTGATACCAGCAAGGATTGTGGCTCTCTGAGCCAAGCGTATGCGTAGTTTTGCCTCACGTCCTTCCTTGCGCTCCAATTCTATCGCCCTATCGATATAGCTCATGGCCTCCTTGTAGTGCTTGAGCGCGAACTCTGTTTCTGAAAGAGAACCGCAAGTGAGAGCAATACGTGAGTTCAAGCCTGTCTGTTCGGCATATTGCAAAGCCTGTTGCAGATATTTCAGTCCTTCCTTCGGCTGCTTTGCTGCCACATAGATGCTGCCTATGGTGTTTAGCGAAGAACTGATGCGCTCGACATCACCGCTCTTGTGGTCGAGTTTGTTGCACGCCTTGGCATATCGCAGGGCTTTGTCGTAGTCGGACTTTCTCATGCAACACACGGACAGGATGCTCAGTTCCTCAGCCTCTTCATCTTTCATTCCTTTCTGTTGCAGAAGGGGCAGAGCCTGTTCGCCCACGATTACAGCACTATCGTATTTCTGACTTTCATAATATCGTGTGCTTGCCTCGTAAAGCTGCATTGCCTTGTCGCTCTGCGCTATAGGCACCGATAACAAAAGTGAAAGAAACATTACCTTCATATCAATCTGTATTTTTACCTTTTAAACAAAATGCCTACAAAATTATTCATTTTTTTTCATAAAACGTCATAAAATGAATGTATTAACTAATTTATTAGGCAATCTTATGCTTTTTTTTCAAGAAATGCTCCCTCAAAAGCCTTTTTTGTCGGACAAATAGTGTGGCTAATTCTATTACCCGAAGTTATTGTCGGCTTTCTTTCGTTTTCGTAAAAGCACTTGTACTCTTTCCGGGAGTTTCTCTTTTTTGTTTCAGGAGACAATTATGATACCCTTCAAGCTCTCTTCCGGAATAAGAGCTACATAAGAGCAGCATAAGAGTTACATAAGACTCACCAAGACGATACCTTTTCCGTGGTTTTGCCCCTGTAAAACCTTGCGTCCGAGGCTCTCCCTTTAACACTACAAAGATACAAAAAAAATCGTGAGATATGCAAGTTCCTTAAGTGCTATTTTTGATAGAAGACAAAAGAATTTTTACGTTTTGTTATTATATGCAGATCTCCTTTTGGGGATATTAAAATTGCTGATTGGTGCAAAAAGAGGAAAAATAGTGGGATATTAGGTGTTTATGTGATATGCGAAGCAAAAATGCCATGTTATTTATCCTGTGTATAGGTGATATGCGTGTGTGCAGAATCCTGAATCTCTGATTCTTGTTCATTCTGAGGACAAAAGTAAACTTTTTTCCTTTGCAAGGCTAAGGAAATGTCAGAAAATAGTTTTTTTCTTTGGTAATCTCATTTGTTTTTTGTATCTTTGCATAGATAATAACAACTAATCCCGTAAGCAAGAAACGAAATTCTACTGACGGCAATGATTGTGCTAGAGGCTTTTGCTGCTAACGCTCAACACTCTGCATCTACCACTAATTACACCATTAGTGGTGTATTTGCAGGTAAGATTCTCAATCCCTCCCTTATGGCATATGTGCCGAGGTGTCATCAGCAGGAAGCAGAAAGGTTATGAAGTAATCCAGCCAGACCCTTCCGAAGGTAGGATTCCTCCCCCTTCTTACCCCCTCAAGGGGAAGTAGATAGTAATGAAGGTGGTAAAATAAGGGATTATTGCTATAAAACATCCTTCCCTCTGGGAAGATTTTGTTAGGTTTATGACACAAGAACAATGTGATATATTCAACTCTCGGCTGGTAGGAACCATGAACCATACGCTTGGCATAAGGTTTCTGCCATCTGACGATGAATCGGTACTTGGCGAGATGCCTATCAATGAGAATACGGTACAGTATTTCGGCATTCTCCATGGAGGTGCCGCCCTTGCTATGGCAGAGACACTTGCAGGAGCCGGAAGCCTTGCCATCGTTGGTGAAGATGCCCGTATCTGTGGACTTCAGGTTTCTGGTAATCATGTGGGCATGTCGGCTAAGGAGGGTAAGGTCATAGGAAAGGCAACCCCAATCCACATAGGACGCACCACCCATATCTGGAACGTAGAGGTCAGAGGTGAAGATGGTAGGTTACTCTCCACGGAGAGGGTTACTAATATGGTATTGATATAATCTGCGGCCCCTCACCCGTCCTTCGGACACCCTCTCCCCAAAGGGCGAGGGAAAAGTTACATTTTTACGTTATGAGGACTTCTTTGAGGGGACAATACATACTTCCTTCCTCGCCCCTTGGGGAGAGGATGCCCACAGGGCAGGTGAGGGGCCGTTTGTTATATTTTTATGGTAATATACAGACTTCCATATTCAAGTGAAGCGATAAGAGTAGAATGTGATACGGTCACACGACTTGACTCTATCGATGATATTCGGGGCAGAAAAGGCTTCGTGATGATTCCGTATGACCTTGAGTCCAAGCATCAGGTTCTTCTGTTTGAAGGATCTCAGGTCAAAATGCCTATACCACAACAACCATCACATAACGCCCAACAACCAAGGCAGATTACCCAGAATCCGTCTTTGTATGCCAAGTCGTTTGCCTCTTTTATGAGTGCGCTTCAGAAAGGAGAGTTCACAAAACTCGTACTTTCCCGTACAAGTGAATGGGAATGGGATAATAACGAGAGAGGGCTCTTGGATGCTTTTTATCGTGCCTGTACGCTATACCCTCGTATGATGATTTATCTTGCGCAGATACCGGGAGAGGGTGTATGGATGGGTTGTACTCCTGAGATACTCGTTTCGGGTAGCGGTAATCACTATCGCACTATGGCACTTGCTGGTACAATGTCTGTTCCTGATACCGTACCAGTAAGGAATATTGTGTGGAGCGAGAAGAACCGTAAGGAACAGGAGATAGTAGCCGACTATGTGCGCGAGGCTGTAAGTCCCTATGTCCGTATTCTTGAGGAAGAAGGACCTTATACATCGCGTGCCGGTCAGCTCGTGCATCTGAAGACTGAGTTCCATTTGGCTCCTAAGTCCCCATATAATGAAAGTATAATAAGTACTCTTGTAAAGGCACTTCATCCTACTCCTGCCGTTTGTGGCTTGCCTGCAAAGGAGGCTGCTGCTTTCATAAGAGAGAACGAAGGCTATGACAGGGAATACTATTCCGGTGTCGTGGGAATGTTGGATGAGGATAATGAGACAAACCTCTTTGTAAATCTCCGCTGTGGGCATTTCCTTAACGGAAAAGCTACTCTCTATGGTGGAGGCGGAATCCTCAAGGACTCAACCCTCGGCTCTGAGTGGAACGAGACAAACTGGAAGATGAATACAATTCTAACGACACTATAGTGTATGAAAAAATCAATCTTAACCCTAATGACAGTTATGAGTCTAAATGCATCGGCGCAAGCCCCTAAGCTTACAAAGGATAATATCAACGAGGTAATATCCGCAATGACACTTGAAGAGAAAGCCCAGTTGCTTGTTGGTGGACTCTTTGATTTCTTCTCGCCTGTGGCTGTTGCAGGTTCTGCTGCACGTACCGTACCGGGAGCTGCCGGCACTACTGTAGCCATTGAGCGACTTGGTATTCCTGAAACGATTCTTACAGACGGTCCTGCCGGAGTTCGTATCGACCAGACACGCCCGGGAACTCAGAAGACATTCTATGCTACGGGTTTCCCAGTAGGCACTTGTCTCGCCTCTACATGGAACATCGACCTTGCACAGCGTGTGGGTAAGGCTATCGGCAACGAGACTAAGGAATACAACTGCGACGTTATCCTCGGTCCTGGTGTCAATATCCACCGTAACCCTCTCTGTGGACGTAACTTCGAGTATTATAGTGAAGATCCGCTCCTTACAGGTAAGATAGCTGCCGCATATATCAATGGCGTTCAAAGTGAAGGTGTTGGTGTTAGTGTAAAGCACTTTGCCGTTAACTCACAGGAGACAAGCCGTACTCGTGTGGACGAGCGTCTCAGCCAGCGTGCTGCACGTGAGATTTATCTCAAGGGATTTGAGATTGCAGTAAAAGAAAGTAATCCATGGACAATCATGTCGTCATACAACTCAGTCAACGGCACTTACGCTCAAGGCAATTATGATCTGCTCACAACCATCCTCCGCGATGAATGGGGCTTCAAGGGAATCGTAATGACCGACTGGATCGGAAAGCGTGAGAGTCAAGGTCTCTTCACTATCAATGAGGTGAAGGCTGGTAACGACCTTATGGAACCAGGTTCACCTGAACAGGTAAAGGATATCGTTGATGGCGTGAATAGCGGTAAACTAAAGATTGAGGATGTGGATAAGTGCGTTCGCAGAATGCTCGGATACATCGTTAAGACTCCACATTTTGCTGGTTACAAGGCATCTGATGCTCCAGATCTCAAGGCTCATGCTGCCATCACCCGTGAGACTGCTGCCGAGGGTATGGTGCTTCTCAAGAATGCCAACAACACCCTTCCTATGCACAATATAAAGAAGGTGGCACTCTTCGGAACAGGCTCCTACAACTTCCTTTCTGGAGGAGTGGGCTCTGGTTGCGTACATACTCCTTATATCATCGACCTTGTGGGAGGATTGAAGAATGCCGGCATTGAAACAACTGCTGATCTTACCGAACTTTATCAGAAGTATATCGCCTTTGCTAAACTGAAGTTTGAGGCTGACCGTACTCCTGACCGTTGGTTTGAGGCTCCATACATGGGCGACCAGAAAGTGCCTGAGGTCGAGATTAGCGACCTCTGCATCTCTCGTCAGGTAGCCAATTCTGATGCTGCCATCTTCACTATCTCACGTCAGGCAGGTGAGGGTATCGACAGAAGTATCAGAGGTGAGTTTGGTCTTACCGAACTTGAACTGAGGATGCTCCAGAGCGTTAGTGCCCAGTATCATGCTGCTGGCAAGCCTGTTATTGTCGTTATCAATTCTGGTAGCGTGATTGAAACATCAAGCTGGAGAGGAATTGCAGATGCTATCCTCGTGGCATGGCAGCCTGGTGAAGAGGGCGGAAATAGTGTTGTGGATATTCTGACTGGTAAGGTTTGTCCTTCAGGTCGTCTCACTATGACTTGGCCTATCTTTGCAACTGATCATCCGTCAACAAGTAATTTCCCTGTCGAAATGCCTGCTTTCGGTTATGAGAATCTGCTCAACTATAGCCGTGACAACATTCAGGGACGTGATTTCACCAACCACGATGAGGATATATGGGTTGGCTATCGCTATTTCGACACATGGAACAAGGATGTGGCCTATCCGTTCGGCTATGGCTTGAGCTATACCACATTCGAGTTTGGCAAGCCAACGGTCAGGAAGGTGGGCGACAAGATTACCGTCAGCGTTAGCGTGAAGAATACCGGTAAGGTTGCCGGTAAGGAAGTTGCACAGGTATATGTTGCAGCTCCTAACGGTTCAATTGAGAAGCCAGAGAAGGAACTCAAGGCATTTGGCAAGACCAACCTCCTTCAGCCAGGCGAGTCACAGATCTTGCAGATGACTATCGCTCAGCGTGACCTTGCAAGCTTTGACGAGGCTAACAGCCGTTGGATAGCCGATGCAGGAAACTATGACTTCATGGTAGGTGCCAATATTGCAGACATCAAGGGTACGGCACAGCTCAAGCTCGCAGAATATACCGAGAAGACGAACAATGCCCTTGCTCCAAAGGTAAAGCTTAATCTTTTGAAGAAGAACAACTAGTTTCTTGCATCTCCCCAACTCCGATTTTCTATCGAAATAAGGGTTTATCACATACCTACCCCCAATAGAGCATACTCAGTTGGGGGTAGTCGTTTGTTCGTAAGCTATACATGCACTAATTTCCTTATTGTTACCTGTTACTTGTTACTGGTCGTGGCTTGGCTCGCTTGCTGTGGTAGTCTAAGGTAAAGAGAATGAGGCTGTTAGCAAGAATAAGAGAGTGAGGCGTAGGCGGCCGACAGTCTCAATAACCTAACAACAAGCATTAATTCTGGGCAGATTCACCTTGTTTTTTTCCTGATTTGGTTTACAGTTTTTAGTTAACGTGAGTTCGACGACTTGCTTTAGCTTGATGAGCTTCAGCGAAGAACTTGCATAGCTTGGTGAGCTTTGCGAACAATTCAAGACTGCGAGGGCTGAACGTCGAAGAGGTCGGCGGCCGAAG
>CADBXL010000014.1:107333-108199 GCA_902798615.1 uncultured Bacteroidales bacterium
GTAAGTGCGACACCTGAAGACTTTAGGTGTCGGTCCTACAGACCTCATCCCTCTAATATCGACAAATATAACAGCCCTATCGGACTGCCCTTTTAGGTACCGCTCCTTCAGAGCTCTTTCAACCACATGATAGTCAATAATATACAACTGAAGAAATTCATCGAACTCACGTTAGTTATTATTATACTGCATTCGTTGACGTCGTACTTGAAAGGTTGTCGGTTTCCTGGAAAGGTTTACCCAATGTCCCAGAAAACGTGTCGGTAACAGGTAACGGGTAACAATAAGAAAATGAGTGTAGCTGAAGCCCTATATTTTTAATTTCTATATATAATAAGGTATATAAACTCCTTAGAAGAAATCAGTAAAATTCTTGGCCATGCACTAAAATCCTTATTGTTACCTGTTACTTGTTACCGGTCGCGATTTCGCTCCAAAAAGGAACTGGGCTTGCGCCCTGATGTAGAAAGTAAATTATAAGAAAATTAAACCAGTAAATTAATTTACTGATAAAATGTATTGCTAATTTCTTCGCAAAGCTCAGGCGCAAACGGAATTCTTTCCAAATAATATATTCGCGTAAGCGAGCCTTTCTCTTGGCAAAAGATTGGTAAGATAGGGAACTTGTTTTTGCTTGTTGAGCCTTGTGAGAACTTTCAACTCCCTCCTATGCAGGTCCGTTCTAGGTCCGTTGTAAGTCCGTTGTAGGTCCGTTCATCCTATAGTCTCATGAACGGAGCCATAGCGAAGGCAGAACGAAGGCAGAACTCTAAGTTTGCATCGTCTAAGAAAAAGATAGGATAATCTTTGCTTAGTAAGGCCAGATTCCTTACCTTTGTTGTAAGAAGGAGGAATCGGCCTGCTGG